>URRW01000012.1 GCA_900550285.1 uncultured Lachnospiraceae bacterium | reverse complement strand
AACGGCGGATGCGACGGCGGCAATAACTGCTGTTCTATCATCTGGATCCTGATCCTGCTGTCCTTCTGCGGCTGCGGAAACGGCTTTGGCAATAACGGCTGCGGCAGCTGCTGCTAAAACAGCGCGCCAATCTGCATTTCCAACCAAAAGACGCGGGCATCGTTTCTGAGTTTTCAGACGGCGATGCCCGTCTCTTTGAACATATCCGGCTGTTTTTTGCTCATAAAACGTGTCCCCTTCACATAAAAATGATAAAAACAGCACCCAGAATACAGGAGAACGCAGATGGAACCCTGTGAAAATGAAGCGATCGCAGCTTTCGATACGCTCTATACGCAAAATCACATCCAGATCCTCAAAGTGCTGCTGCCCTATTTCGATCCGGCAAGCCAGAAAAGCATCGCCGTCTGGATCAAATATATGGAACTCCAATATACCATGGGCTGTGTCAGCCGCAGTCCCGCCATGGTCTGCTGCGAGGCTTCCGAAAAGCCGGACATCGCGGATATTTTTGAAAAGATCAAAAATTTCTGCACGCCGCAGGAGCGGGCTGTCTTCGGTCAGATCTGCAGCATGAAAAAAGGTCTTGAAATGTATGAGGAAATGAAGGGGATGATGGAGCTGTTTGAGCAGCTTTCGCCCCAGCAAAATCCCTTCGCCGGGATGTTTTCCGAAAAGGAAGCTTCATCCGGCACGCAAAACGGCGCTTCTGCCCCGACGGACGATCCGCCGCCTTTTTCTGCAGAGCCGATGGAGCTGCTGAAGGGGCTTTTGTCGCCGGAGCAGCTCGCCATGTTTGAAGCGTTTTCCTCTTCCTTTCAAAACCAGAACAATCCCTAAATCCCGGAGGTAATGTATCATGGAAACAAACCGTCAGATCCCTGCATGGATGCAGGAGGCTTCCGTAAAGGACATTCCGCGCAAAAAGCTGGAATTTCTCCAAAAGCTCGTTTTTGAAAGCAAATCCCTTTCCCAAAAGGAGCTGCTGCCTTTTTTGATGGCGCTCGCCCAAAGAAGCCGCGACGAAAACATCAGCTTTTCCGCGGTGGAAACAACGGCTATCGTGGACGCGATCCGCAAATACAGCACGCCCGAGGAGCTTCTTAAAATGAACCAGATCATGAAGCTGATGGAAAAAAGAAAGCAGTAACCGGCTGAATGGAAAAATGCAGGCAGAATGGAAATCAGCTCCTCTCTGCCTGCATTGGTTATCCGATTTTGGGAAGGTAAGAATGGCTCCACAGATCCGCGCCGTTTTGAAAATCCTCCAAAAAGCGGATTTTCTCCCGCCACGCTTTTACCAGCTTCTCCGCGCCCTCTGCCCCGCCAATATCTTTTAAAAACAGCTCATAAACAAACTCATCGGAGGGCAGCCGGGAAAGATCCACAAGCCCTCTGTCCTTTACATATTTTAAAAGGGATACCTCTTTTTGCAAAAAGGATGTGACCCTTAAATCCAGCAGGTCTTTTCCCGAAGGAATAAAGCTGCTGTTGTAAAACATACTGTTTCCGCTGTCAAAAATCGGCGCATAGGTTTTCCATTCCAGACTGCCGCTGTCCCGCAGCACCCCGAAATTATTAAAATGCCTGTCTGTATTTGAAATCAGGAAATCCGTCATGATCTGATATTCCAAAAAGTCTCTGACCGAAACCCCATGCTGCATACACTGTTCGATCAAATATTCGTAATAAGACTGATCCCCTCTTTTTTTGCCGCAGCTCACAATCTCATATGCCGAAACAAGCTCCGTCTCATTGTCGCAAAAGCCCGGACATGTACATCCTGTGATCTGACTGCCTCCGCTCGTAATTTTGATCAGGGAATAGGGAGTATAAGCAAATTTTCCCTGCATCCGGTGCAGCTCTGACGCGAGCACTTCGCACAGGCTCTGTCTGCAGCCTCCCCCATAATTTCCTTTCACAAGCCTGCGGATACCATTCTGGTCAATGATCCACTTTTTTTTCAGATCTCCCTTCAAGGATGCGCTGGGGACAAAATTCGTCTTTCCCGCAATCGTCGGCATATCATCCTGAAGATCCAGCGAATATGCGGATTTAAAATCATTTTCATAAAGATTTACATCCGACCATGTAAAATCCTGATCGATTTCCTTGATCCAATAGCAGTCTGTCAGAGACAGCCCCAGATTTTTAAGCATCAGCTTAAACGGAGTCATATTTTTCATGGAAAGCAGATCAAGCCTGATCTGATCCCGCGTAACCGGAACAGCCCGGTTTGTAATCCATCCCTTCAAGGAAGCCTTATCCCTGACTCCTACCGGCAAAAGCCTTTCCATCCCTTGCGCCGGATTTACGGAAATATAGGTAATGCTTCCCTCTTCGTATTTAAAAAGCGCAACCTTGTCGTCTTTATGCATCAAATAAAGCGTCATATGCCCTGTTCCTCTCCCGTTCGAGATGTGCCCCGACCTCAAAATCAAGATAAACTTCTTCCATGTCCTTTATATTATCCCACGCAGCGCCCGCCACATCGGAAATCACGCATCCGTCATACCGGACGATGACGTGAGGCATATCCAGAATCAGCTCCGCCCGTTTGTTCTCTATCGTTTTTTCCATTATAACAACAGCCATGGCAGCCTCCTTTTTGATTCTGCTTATTTTTGCAGCTTGCTGCACTTTTTTATTATATCCAGATAGGCTTCAAAAAGCAACAGATCACATATCGGCTTGTTCTGCATACCGATATGAGCTGCACGCCCGTTTATAAGCAGAGCTGCGCAGCAGCCGAAATCCCTGAAAGGGCGTTTTGCGAATGGGCGAGGGCTGAACTGTTACAATTTATTTTTAAATATTCGTGCAAAGAATTGCTTTTTTCGTGCAAATATCATACACTATAAATAGACTTAGTATGCAAAGGAGCACACGGTTTCTTTGTACACTGAGTGTACCATCAGAAAGGAGTTGATACAATGGCTGGAAATACGACTAACATCAGTATCCGCATGGATGCCGATTTGAAGGCGCGGGCAGATGCTCTGTTTACCGAACTCGGCATGAATCTGACTACGGCATTTAATATTTTTGTGCGCCAGTCGCTTCGCGAAGGGGGCATCCCTTTTGAAGTAAAGCTGGAACAGCCCAACAAAGAAACGGCTGCTGCCATGCTGGAAGCAGAAAGGATCGCAAAAGACCCGGCTGTAAAGGGCTATACTGACCTCGACGAGTTATTTGCAGACTTAAAAAGATGAAAAAAACAAAGTACACCGTCAAATACACGACCAGTTTCAAAAAAGACTATAAACGAGCAATAAAATGCGGTTTAAAAATCGAGCTACTGGAACAGATTGTCGCCTTGCTGGCAATGGGGGAACCATTACCGGATAAAAATCGCGACCATGATCTATCCGGCGATTGGGCAGGTCATCGGGAATGCCATATCCTCCCCGATTGGCTCCTTATCTACCGCATAGAAAATGATGTTCTGATATTAACACTGGCACGCACCGGCACACACAGTGACTTGTTCGGTAAATAAAATCACAAAAATCAGCGCCTTGGTTTTCCCAACCAACAGCGCTGATCTTTTCATGCTATATTATTATTCGTGAACGCTTTCTGTTTCCGTTACAGTTTCCGTTTCCGCCGCAGTTTCCGTTTCTTCTGCGCTTTCCGTCGCTTCCGTTATCGTTTCCGTCACACTTCCCGTCTCCGCCGCAGTTTCTGTCTCTGCTGTGCTTTCCGCTTCCGCCGCAGTCTCTGTCTCTACTGCGCTCTCCGTCTCCGTCGTTTCCTCCTCGATCAGTTCCTGCGGCGTTTTCGCAAAGTCCTCCACGATATAGGAATCCACCATATACACCGTTTCACTGCCTTCCGTCTTTACATAATATTTCGACAAAAGATCGCTCTTTGCGCCCGCGTGGATCGTTACGGCTGTGCCGTCGGACAGTGTCGCCGTGATCGTCCGGAACGGCTCGTCAAGTCCGTACTGGCTTAAATCCTCCGGGGATTCGATTACCGTTTCAGAGGTAGTGATGTTGTCGATCTCGCTCAAAAGCATGTTCACGCTTTCCTGCTGGATCGGCTCCTCCGGAATGCTTGCTTCCGTCCACACGCCGTCTCCGCCTTTTACAAGCTTCAGCGCATTGTCCCCGGAAACGGTCAGCTCCGTCACATCGTCCTTATTAAAATCCGTTACCGAAACTTCCGGAAGCTCTTCCTTGGTTTCAAAATCGTGGCTGCGGATCAGAAAATATCCTCCCACACAGAGAACGCACACCGCAAGCAGTACGAGCAGCTGGATTTTCTGTTTTTTCATTATCTCTTTTTCCTCCTTACCCAGATCACAATGCCGATCACCAGAGATGCTGCAGGGATGATTCCCATAAACAGAACCGCCAGACGTACCGACGAAGCCATCGGAACCGTCACGACCTCCGCCTGATAGGATTTAACCGGAATGGAAATGCTCTCAGTCTTTCCTGCCATCGTGCTCATCGCGTTTGTAAACAGTGTCAGATTGTTGTCCATCGTATATCTGTTGGAAACCTCCGTAAACAGCATATCGGAACTGTATACGATGATCTCCGCTGTCTTTTCGGAATCCAGCGCCTTTTCGGCATGTACGCCAACCGCAAAAGGTCCTTCCGGATCGCCGTCCGCTTTTTTCAGCTCGCCGGACTCGTTTAAGCCTGTTTTGCTGTAAGCGCTCTGGGATGTGGACAAAAGCTGCGTTACGGTCACGCCTTCCGTTTCGTCGATCAGAATCGGCTGCGTGTAAGGCATCATGACAAAGTCATAGGTTTTTCCGAATACGTTCTGGGTCAGGCTGTCCGCCTCTACCTCGGGCAGCAGGTAAAGAGGACTCTGATACATCATGCTTTCATCCTGCTCCACGATCAGACCGTCTCCGATGGAAAGCCCGAAATAGTTCAGCACCTTTGTCAGGTTCGGCATTTCCTCGCTGAAATGCTCCTTATAGGAGGTGCTCAGAAAAATCTTGCCGCCCCTGTTCAGATAATCGATCAGCTTCTGCGCGTCGTCCTCGTTCAGATCGTTTGTGGGCGATAAAATCATAACGCCCGTAGCGTTTTCCGGCACTCCCTCGGAAGTCAGAAGCGTCAGGTTTTCCAGAACCACATTTTCTTTTTTCACGCCGTCTGAAAATGCCGGTTCAAGCGTCTGCTCCCCATAGCCTTCCAGCCGGTATACGGCAGACGTGTTTTCCCCCGTCACATAAGCGATCGCGCTCGTCAAAAGCCCCTCCGCGTCATATCCGCTCACCGTCTGCTGATAGGTGGAGGAATTAAAATCATACGCGTACAGGTCGCTGTAATTGATCACCTGAAAACGGTCGCCGCATTCCACGATCAGCGAATTGATGGAAATGCTGTCCGTATATTCCTTATAAAAATCCGGCGAAACGACAGGATCCTTATAAACCACTTCGATATGGTCGGAAAGATCCGCATAGCTTTCCAGTGTCTTTCCCACCAGCGTATCCTGATTGTTCTCCGCGTTGATCACATAGATCGTCACATCCTCGGACAGCTCCTTTAACATCTTTTTGGTCGTTGCCGTCAAGGAATAGAGCTTCTGGCTGGTCACATCCACCGTCGTATAGCTGTCCGGCAGAGAGGAAACCGCCAGATTTAAAAATACCGCGATCACCAGCACCACCGCGATCATCCCGGTGCTGTAAGCACCCATGGAAAGGCTTTTGACCGAAATATGATACCGTCTTTTCTGGATGGACTGCACCGTCAAAAACAGGCACACCGCGATCACCGTCAAAAAGTACAGGACAGCCTTCAGATCCAGCGTGCCGCCCAGCATGGCGTTTAATCTGGCGGTAAAATCAAAAGCACTGAGCACCTTTGTGACCGCATTTCCCGCAGAAGAGATCATTGCGGTGATCGAGGACATCATATATCCCACAAACAGCACTGCAAAGCTTAATACCGCCGCGATCACCTGGCTTTCCGTGATCGAGGAAACAAACAGCCCCACCGCAAGGCAGGTCAGCCCGAACAGATAGTAAACGAGGATCGCCGTGTAGCTCTCCCCCATGGGAACCGTGCCATAATGGCTTAAAATCAGCGGAAACGTGCACATCACTGCGATCGGAACCGTAAATACCGTCGCCAGCGCAAAATATTTGCCCATCACGATGCCCGCAACCGATACCGGGCTGGTCAATGTGAGCTGGTCGGTTTTCTGTTTCCGCTCCTCCGCCAGAATCCTCATGGAAAGGATGGGCGTCGTCAGAAGCAGCAAAAACAAAATGCTGGAAACAGTCTCCGCCACGTTCGCATATCCGGAAAGCAGGTTGATCGCAAAAAAGTACAGCCCCGCCATACACACATGCGCCGCGATAAACAGCCAGCCCGTCACCGTCGTAAAAAAGTTTTTCAGTTCTCTTTTATAAATCGCAATCATTTGATAACCTCCTGCCCCTTATCCGTCAGCTCAAGGAAAATGTCCTCCAAAGAGCCGGTCTTTTTCTGTAATACAAGCAGAGGCATATGATTTTCTGCCAGTTCATAAAAAAGCTGTTCCCTGACGTCGGTTCCCGCTTTTTCCACAACGGCTGCGCGCACGGTTCCATTCTCTTCAGAAACGCTGTAACGCTCCACGTTGTCCATATTTGAAAGAAGCGTCCGAAGAAGCGCTGCGCTTCCCTTTACTTCGATTTCCAGCTCCCCTGCGCCCTGCATCTTCTCCTGCAGCCCTTCCGGCGTATCGCTGGCAACAAGCTGCCCTTTGGAAATGATCAGGATCTGGTCGCAGACCGCGCTGACCTCCGATAAAATGTGGGAGCTTAAAATAACGGTATGGTCTTTTTTCAGGCTGCGGATCAGCTCGCGCATCTCGATCATCTGCTTGGGGTCAAGACCCACCGTAGGCTCATCCAGAATGATCGTTTCCGGATCGCCCAGAACCGCCTGCGCAAGCCCTACCCTCTGCTTGTAGCCTTTGGAAAGGTTGGCGATCAGGCGTTTTCTCACGTCTCCAAGCTGCGCCGTACGGATCGACTTTTCGATTGCGGCTTTCCGCTCCTTTGCAGGGATCCTTTTTAATTCCGCCGCAAATTTTAAGTACTCCTCCACTGTCATCTCCTGATACAGCGGCGGGATCTCCGGCAGATAGCCGATTTTTTTCTTTGCCTTTTCCGGTTCCTTTGCGATGTCGAAGCCGTCCACCGTCACCGTGCCGGAGGTCGGCGCCAGATAGCCTGTGACAATGTTCATGGTCGTGGATTTTCCCGCCCCGTTAGGCCCTAAAAATCCATAAATCTGTCCTTCTTCAATCCGGACACTCAGATCTTTTACCGCATAATGGTTTCCGTATTTCTTGACCAGATGCGAAATCTCAATCATAATGAGATCCTCCCTTTCAGTTCCTTTCCCATTATCATAGTTGATAAATGTGTTCAAAGCGGGAGAAATCTGTGATAAAACTGTGTTCATTCCGTGAGGAAAATGTGATTTTGGCTTTGTGGGGCAGGAAGGAATCTTTTCAATCGTATAAAAATAACGCAGACAATATTTCTATCATCTGCGTTACTCATCCGGCATCTTCTTAAAAGATATGCTGCTTTTTCAAATTATTTCTGCACGATGTTCACAAGGCGTCCTGGAACGTAGATCTCTTTCACGATCTGCCCGGTCAGCTTGTCTGCAACCGCTTCTTTTCCGGCTGCGATCGCATCCTCTTTGGAAACGTCTGCCGCAACCCTGATCGTCGCGCGCACCTTGCCGTTTACCTGAACCGCGATCTCAATCTCGGATTCCACCGTTTTTGCCTCGTCCCAGACAGGCCAGGTCGTCTCATAGAGACGTCCGCCAAAGTCCATGATCTGCCACAGCTCCTCGGTCATATGGGGCGCAACCGGATTTAAGAGCACGAGCAGCGTCTTAAACTCGTCGCGGGTGATCTTTCCTGCCTTGTAAAAATCGTTGATGAGGGACATCATCGCCGCGATCGCCGTATTGTATTTGAGCGCTTCAAAATCGTTGGAAACTTTTTTGATCGTCTGGTGCATCTTTGTTTCCAGCTCCTTGGAATAGCCGCACTCGTCGGTTACGATCTCCTGAAGCTTCCATACGCGCTCCAAAAATCTGCGGCAGCCCTTTACGCCCTCGTTGCTCCATGCGGCACTCAATTCAAAGGCGCCGATGAACATTTCATAGGTACGCAGCGTATCCGCGCCGAACTCGTTTACAATATCGTCCGGGTTTACCACGTTTCCGCGGGATTTGCTCATCTTTTCGCCGTTCTCGCCGAGGATCATGCCGTGGGAGGTACGCTTCTGGTACGGCTCCTTTGTGGGAACCACGCCCTGATCGTACAGGAAGCGGTGCCAGAAACGGGAGTACAGAAGATGAAGCGTCGTATGCTCCATGCCGCCGTTGTACCAGTCAACCGGCAGCCAGTATTTCAGCGCTTCCTTGCTTGCCAGCGCGTTTTCGTTGTGCGGGTCGGTATAGCGCAGGAAATACCAGGAAGAGCCCGCCCACTGGGGCATCGTATCCGTCTCTCTTTCCGCCTTGCCGCCGCAGCAGGGACAGGTCGTCTCCACCCAGCTTCTCATCGCCGCGATCGGGGACTCGCCGTTGTCTGTCGGCATATAGCTGTCCACGTCGGGAAGCTCCAGCGGAAGCTGATCCTCCGGCAGCGGAACGTAGCCGCACTTTTCACAGTGAACGATCGGGATCGGCTCACCCCAGTAACGCTGTCTGGAAAATACCCAGTCGCGCAGCTTGTAGTTGGTCTTTGCCGTGCCGATGCCCTCTTTTTCCAGATGGGCAACGATCGCCTCCTTCGCCTCGGAAACCTCCATGCCGTTTAAGAAGCCGGAATTTACCAGCCTGCCCGTTGCAACGTCCGTAAACGCTGCCTCATTGACGTCCACAGCGCCCTCCGCGCTCTCTACGACCTGAATGATCGGCATGCCGAATTTTTTCGCAAATTCCCAGTCTCTTTCATCATGCGCGGGAACCGCCATGATCGCGCCCGTGCCGTAGCTCATGAGCACATAGTCGGATACCCAGATCGGGATTTCCTTGCCGTTGACGGGATTTACCGCAGTCAGCCCGTCGATCCGGACGCCGGTTTTCTCCTTTGCAAGCTCCGAACGCTCGAAATCGGACTTTTTGGCAGCCTGCTCCTGATAAGCCCTGATCTCGTCCATATTTTTGATCTCGGACGCAAACTTCTCAATGTAAGGATGCTCCGGGGAAATGACCATATATGTCACGCCAAAAAGCGTATCCGGGCGGGTCGTATAGATGCGCAGCTTATCCTCCATGCCGGAAATCGCAAAGTCCACCTCTGCGCCGGTAGAGCGGCCGATCCAGTTTTTCTGGGAAACCTTGACGCGTTCGATATAATCAACGCCGTCCAGACCTTCCAGCAGCTTGTCCGCATATTCTGTGATCTTTAACATCCACTGGCTCTTGACCTTGCGGACAACCTCTGCGCCGCAGCGCTCGCAGTGGCCGTTTACCACTTCCTCGTTGGCAAGCCCGACCTTACAGGAGGTACACCAGTTGATCGGCATTTCCGCCTTGTAGGCAAGCCCCGCCTTGAACAGCTTTAAAAAGATCCACTGCGTCCACTTGTAGTAATCGGGATCCGTCGTGTTTACCTCTCTGTCCCAGTCAAAAGAATAGCCCAAAGACTGCAGCTGCTCTTTGAAATGATGCACATTGTTTTTGGTAACGATCTTCGGATGGATGTGATTTTTGATCGCATAGTTTTCGGTCGGCAGCCCGAACGCGTCCCAGCCCATCGGGTAAAGCACGTTGTAACCTTCCATCCTTCTCTTTCTGGCAACGATGTCCAGCGCCGTGTACGGGCGCGGATGCCCTACGTGAAGTCCCTGCCCGGACGGATAGGGAAACTCCACCAGCGCGTAAAATTTCGGTCTGGAATAGTCGTCTGTCGCCGCAAACGCCCTTTCCTCCTCCCAGATCTTCTGCCATTTCTGTTCGATCTCTTTTGGATTATAAACCCGTTCCATTTGTTTCCTCCTTCAAAAAGAGTGCGCATAAAAAAGGCTCCCCCGTCCCTGTATAGAGACGAGAAAGCCTGTTTCTTCGCGGTACCACTCTACTTTGCGGAAATCAGTTTCCGCACGCTCGATGCGTATAACGGCGCTGCCCGCTTCCTGCTACTCGTACCTGCTTCCCAGCCCGAAACAGACTGCCGAAAGCCTCCTTTCGCAGAAAGGACTCCAAGATCAGTTCAAAAAAGCCTTGCCGCTGCCTCGCACCCTCCGGCAGCTCTCTGAAAGCAGGTCTTTTCCTACTCGTTCTTTTCCCTGTCTTTGAACCTGTCTTAAATTCTGTTTCATTGTACCCAAGCGCGCCGCTTTTGTCAAGCCCGCATTCGCATCGGTTCACGACATACGACGCATAGGGGCACGCCGGAAGCATTCGCACAATCTGCATTGTATAAGCGCACGCCGCCAGCATTCGCATAAGCTGTATTCGTATAGGCACGCACCGGCAGTCACCGTTTGGCTGCTGCCGTCACTCGAATCCCACGACCTGATTTAAGCCATAGCCCTCTTCATAAAGCAGCTTGATCCGGTCGCCTTCTTTAAAGCGGATGATCCCCGTCAGGTTCTGGTCATTTACATTGACGTCAAAAATATCCTCCTGCCCCTGCAGACAAATATAATAATGGGTGTTGCCTTCGATGACCACAGGCGAAACGATCTCGATCACGCCGGAGACTTCTTTTGCGTCGGAGGAAACTTCGCTGACGATGCCGTTTGTGGAAAGCAGCTCGTTATAGTTTTTCTCACACTCGCGCACCGTATCGCCGATGGCTACCCACTGATATTTCTGAATGTTGATCATCGCATATTTCTTTACCAGCCCGGCTCCGTCCTTCAGCGCCACGAAATAAGTCGGCTCGCCGGAAATATTTAACAGCAGCGGGAATGTGGCGCGGTAATTCAAGTTCTGCACCTGACCTTCCGCAGAAGACATCGCAGACGTCTCCGTCGCGCCCTCTACCTTGTAATAGCGGGCTTCCATCGTTCTCTGGTTCATCAGCACAAAGCCTACGTTCGACTGGTCGCCATTTACGCTCGTCAGACCCGTATATACCCATACGTCGTCGTCCAGCGCGATATAATTGTAGCCCTCCGTGGTGCGGATGCAGTCCCTCTGTCCGAGAATGCTGTTAAAAAAGCCGTGCACCAAAACGCCGTGGTAATCGTACAGCTCGATCAGCCGCTCCGCCGAAAATACCTTGTCGATCCACTGCGGCACTTCCTCTACCGCATAATCCGTGCATTCGCCAGTAACCGCATTGCACAAAACGACTCTTCCGACCGTCTGGCCGCCGAACAACCCGATGTTGAATTTTTTCACAGGGCATACCCAGAAGGGCGTCCCCTCCTCGTCGATCTCAAAAAAGATCTGGTCGTCAAAAATATATGTCGGGAACTTAAAGCGCAGATGCCTGTAAATGTTGCGGTTAAAATATTCCGACTTGGAATATTTGATCCCCTCTTCCAGCATCACGATTTCCGTATCCTGCGTCGTCATGTCGATCTTCATGTAAGCCGGGATGCCGTTTTTCTGGTTGGTCAGCCATTTGATCGGGCTCGCGTATACGAGCGGCGTCACGCGGACGGGCTTTCCCTGATAGTTGATCTGGGTGTAGTCGTTTGCCACCTCAAACTGGGAAACCATTTCCACCATGCTGCCCATCTTGCGGTCGCCCAGAATCGCCGCCGAATCCCGGTCCAGCAGCGGGATCGTGCTGTAGTCCACTTCCTTGATGTCGTCTGTGAAGTTGCGCTCCTCCACCGTCAGAAGCGCCTGATACTTCTTCGCGTTGACGATCGGGGAAGACAAAATGCTCCCGATCAGATAAACCGCCAGAATCACAAGGAATAAAATTCCCAGCGCCTTTACGAGCTTGAAATCCTTCCAGTTGACCTGCGCGTTTTTGCCGTAAGCCTTCTGGATCTTCACGGTCTGCCGCAGCATATGCAGCAGCGCCCCCGCAATGATCAGCCCCATCAGGAAAAACCAGAAGCCCTCCGAATGAATGTTGATCGCCGGAAGCGTCACATAATAGCAGACAAACACGGCTATCAGCAAAACTGCCGCGCCGATCGTCCAGTAAAGCGCTTTTTTACCCTTTTTCATACAAACCTCCTTGGATGTACTTGTCCTTTCATCGTATCCAAACAACACGCTCCTGTCAAGCAGGCGGAAACGGTTTTACAAAATCTTTATATCTTCTTTATGCTGTATGCACGCTAAAAAAAGTGCGCGCCTTGGCGCCCCGGCATACAAAAACCCGGCGGCAGAAACGTCCTGCCGCCGGATCTTAAAACCGTCCTCTATAAAGCTTATTCTTCGCCGCCCTCTGTCAGCTTGGAAGCCCTTGCCGCGATCTCCTTTTCCTGAACGTCCGAAGGAGCCTGCTCATAGCGCGCAAACGTATATTCATATACGCCGCGTCCGCCTGTCATGGAGCGCAGATCCGTGCAGTAGCCGTACAGATTGGAGGTCGGAACATCCGCCTCGATGATCTGCTTGCCGCCGCTTACGGGCGTCATGCCGAGCACCCTGCCGCGTCTCTTGTTCAAGTCGCCCATTACGTCGCCGGTATAGGAATCCGGAACCGTCACCTTTAAGGAGGAAATCGGCTCCAGCAGCACAGGCCCTGCTTCCATAAAGCCCTTCTTGAACGCCTGAGACGCCGCCATCTTAAACGCCATCTCGGAGGAATCCACCGGATGATAGGAGCCGTCATACAAAACAGCCTTCACGCCGACAACCGGATATGCCGCCAGAGGTCCCTTCTGAACTGCTTCGGCAATTCCCTTTTCCACTGCCGGGAAGTAGTTTTTCGGAACCGCGCCGCCCACAACGACCTGTTCAAACACATAAGGGGATTCCAGATCGCCGGATGCCTCGAAGCGCATCTTGACATGGCCGTACTGACCGTGACCGCCGGACTGCTTTTTATATTTGTATTCCACATCGGATTTCTTGCGGATCGTCTCCCTGTAGGCAACCTTCGGCTGGGAAAGCTCGATCTTTACCTTGTATTCGTTTTCCAGACGGCTTGCCACGATGTCCAGATGCTGATCGCCCATGCCGTAGATCAGGGACTGATGGTTCTCCGCGTCATTTACGAGCACAAGCGTCTTATCCTCGTCCGTCATCTTCTGTAAGGACTGGGAAATCTTGTCAATGTCGCCCTTATTTACCGCTTTGTAGCGCTTTGCGGTGTAGGGCTTGGAAAATTCGGTCTTTGCATATGCCACCGGGTTTGCCTTGGTGGAAAGGGTATCTCCGGTCTTTGCCCCGGTCAGCTTTGCAAGCGCGCCCAGATCGCCCGCGTGAAGCTCGCTTACCTCAACGGGTTTGTTGCCCTGCAGCACATAAAGCTTGCCGATCTTTGTCTCCACATCACTGTCGCTGTTATACATATTGTCGTCCGGTTTCAAAACGCCGGAGCATACCTTGATCAGCGAATATTTGCCGATGAAGGGATCCACCATCGTCTTGTAAACATAAGCGGACTTGGGTTTTGCAAAATCATAATCCGCCTGGAAAATACCGTTGGTCTTTAAGCTGATGCCCGCGCACTCCCTGTCCTCGGGGCTGGGCACATATTTCACGATGTCGTCCAGCAGCGTATAAACGCCCTGGCACAGCGTGTTGGAGCCCATGGACACCGGAACGATGGAGCCGTCGATCACGTTGGTGCGCAGCGCGGCGCGGATCTCCGCCTCAGAAAACGTCTCGCCGCCAAAATACCGCTCCATAAACTCTTCACTCGTCTCCGCAACCGCCTCCATCAGCGTCTCGCGGCAGATTTCCAGATTCGGTCTGTTGTAATCCGGGATCTCGCAGGGAACCACGTCCTTGCCCTGCCAGCGGTTGCCCGTCTCGGAAACCACGTTGACATAGCCGACAAAGTGCTCGTTCTCACGGATCGGCAGGTTAAACGGTGCGATCTTCTTGCCGTAT
The DNA here is from genome assembly GCA_900550285.1 of uncultured Lachnospiraceae bacterium. GTDB lineage: Bacteria > Bacillota > Clostridia > Lachnospirales > Lachnospiraceae > Gallintestinimicrobium. The sequence goes on along the minus strand of URRW01000012.1, from coordinate 46,212 downwards.
TTCTCTTTGAGATCCTCCACGATCTGACGGTAGGAAGCGTTGTCTATGTCCATATTCGTCACATAGATAAAGCGGGGCAGTTTGTACTTCTCGCACAGCTCCCATGCCTTCTCTGTTCCCACCTCAATGCCGGATTTGCCGTTTACTACGATGATCGCCGCCCCCGCAGCCTTCACCGCCTCTTCCACTTCGCCTACAAAATCAAAGTAACCGGGTGTATCTAAAATATTGATCTTCACGCCGTTCCACTCGATCGGGACAACGGATGTGCTGATCGAAATCTGTCTCTTCTGTTCTTCCTTGCCAAAATCGCTGACCGTATTGCCGTCTGCGACCTTCCCCATTCTCGATGTGATACCCGCCAGATAAGCCATCGCTTCCACAAGGCTGGTCTTGCCTGAACCGCCATGGCCTAACAGAACCACGTTACGGATCTTGTCAGTTGTGTAAATGTTCATCTTCATTCCTCCGTATGATGCAAATTCTGGGTATTCTGTCAAAGATTTTTAACGGTCGAAAATCATTCCCAATTTCCCCATGTGGATATTCTACTAAACTTTGTCTGTTTTCGCAAGTCTTTTTAAGCAGATTTAACATGAAATTTCTATAAAAAATAACCTCCCCGATCGGTTGATTTTCGCACTTTAACGTGGTATATTGAAAAGAGCATATAAACGGAGGGTTATTTTTCATGATTATTATTATGAAGCCCGGCGCATCCGCCAAAAATGTGGGCGCCGTAAAGGATTATATCGAATCAAACGGGCTGAGCGCCCATCTTTCGGAGGGGACGCAGGTTACCATCATCGGCGTGGTCGGCGACAAAACAAAGCTGTCGCAGGAAAATATCGCCCTTTTTGATGAAGTGGACCGCATCGTGCCCGTCACCGAAAGCTACAAACTCGCCAACTTAAAATTCCATCCCCAGCCGTCCAGCGTGACGGTGGGCTGCACCGTCATCGGCCCTGACAGCCGCACGGTCATGGCTGGCCCCTGCGCGGTGGAATCAAACGACCAGCTCATGCTCATCGCAGAGGAGGTCAAAAAGTGCGGTGCGACCATCCTGCGCGGCGGCGCGTACAAGCCCCGCACCTCCCCCTACTCCTTTCAGGGGCTGGAAGAGGAAGGTCTGAGGTACATGCAGGAAGCCGGAAAAGCCTTCGGGCTTGCCACGATCTGCGAGGTCGTAAGTCTTGAAGCTATCGAAGCGGCAGTCAAATATGTGGACATGATCCAGATCGGCGCACGCAACATGCAGAATTTCATCCTTTTAAAAGAAGCGGGACGCTCCGGGCTTCCCGTCCTGTTAAAGCGCGGTCTGTGCGCTACCATCGACGAATGGTTAAACGCCGCCGAATACATCATGGCGGAAGGCAATCAGAACGTCGTCTTGTGCGAGCGCGGCATCCGTACCTACGAAACGTCCACCCGCAATACCCTTGATTTAAGCGCGGTTCCCGTTTTGAAGGAGCGCACGCACCTTCCCGTGATCGTGGATCCTTCCCACGCGACCGGTTCCTACCGCTATGTTCCCCCGATGGCAAAGGCGGCGCTGGCAAGCGGGGCGGACGGGCTTATGATCGAGGTGCACAACAATCCCGCCTGCGCCCTTTCCGACGGGCCGCAGTCCCTTAACTTTGAAAAATTCGCCCGCCTGACAAAAGAGCTGGAACCCTACTGGGAGCTTTCCGGCAGGCACAACGGATAAAGGAGCGCATATCATGATAAGCTGTGGTTTTATCGGCATCGGCCTGATCGGCGGTTCGATCGCCCGTGCGCTTTCCCAGAACCGGGACGACATCCGCATCATCGCCTGCGATCCCAACGAACAGACGCGCGCCCTTGCGCTTAAGGAAGGCGTTGCCGACGCGGCATATCCCGCCGTAGGGGAAGCCTTTTCAGAATGCGACTATATCTTTTTATGCGCGCCCGTCTCCCGCAATGACGAAAATCTCCAAAAAGTCCTTTCCTATAAAAAGGACGGCTGTATCCTGACGGATGTGGGAAGCGTCAAGGTTCCCATCGACCGCCTGATCCATGAGCTGCATCTGACGGACTGTTTTATCGGCGGACACCCGATGGCAGGCAGCGAGCGCATCGGCTTTGCCAATTCCAAGGCGTCCCTTCTGGAAAACGCCTACTATATTTTTGCGCCCGCCCCCGACGTCCCCGCCGGAAAAATCAGCCAGTTTCAGGAGCTGATCCGCTCCACCGGCGCGATCCCGCTGCAGATCGACAGTCAGAAGCACGACTATGTGACCGCAGCAGTCAGCCACCTGCCCCATATCGTCGCCGCGGCGCTGGTCGGGCTGGTGCGCGACCACGACGATCCGGAACAGCTCATGAAATCCATTGCGGCGGGAGGTTTTAAGGATATTACGCGGATTGCCTCCTCTTCGCCGGTCATGTGGCAGCAGATCTGTATGACCAATACAGTCAATATTTCCTCGCTGCTCCAAGACTATATCGACGCGCTGACCGGCATCAAAAGCCAGCTGGACGCAAAGGATTCGGAGGCGCTGTATCAGTTTTTTGACGCCGCCCGCTCCTATCGGGAGTCCTTTATCGACGCAGGAAGCGGCCCGATCAAGCGGATCTATTCCCTCCGGGTGGACATTCCCGACGAGGCAGGCTCGCTGGCGGCAGTCGCCACCCTCCTTGCCTTAAACGGCATCAATATCAAAAACATCGGCATCGTCCACAACCGGGAGGCAGAGGAAGGCGTGCTGCGCATCGAGTTTTACGAAGAGGCCGCCATCGGGCGCGCCGCCCGGCTGTTAAACGGGCGTGGCTATACAACGCACTTATAATCCGGCTCTCATTGATAAAAAGAAAGGGTATTTCAAAGGTTATTTTCATGGAAATCACAAAAAGCCGCCCGCTGCGGGGCGAAATCACAGTTCCCGGAGACAAATCCATCTCCCACAGAAGCGTTATGTTCGGCGCAATTTCAGACGGGCTCACGGAAGTGACGAATTTTTTGCAGGGAGCGGACTGCCTTTCCACCATCTCCTGCTTCCAAAAGCTCGGCATCGAAATTGAAAATACGCCGGAAAGGATTTTGGTTCACGGCAAAGGCCTTCACGGGCTTTCTGCGCCGAACAGCGTTTTAGACGCCGGCAATTCCGGCACAACGACCCGGCTCATTTCCGGCATTCTGGCAGGACAGGATTTTTCCTCCACGCTCACCGGGGACGCTTCTATCCAAAAGCGCCCGATGAAGCGGGTCATGGAGCCTCTTTCTTTGATGGGTGCAGACATCAAAAGTAAAAACGACAACGGCTGCGCCCCTCTTTTGATCCGCGGCAGAAGGCTTTCCGGCATCTCCTATTCCACTCCGGTCGCTTCCGCCCAGGTCAAATCTGCCATTTTGCTTGCCGGGCTCTATGCCGACGGCAAAACCTGCGTGACGGAGCCTGCCTTAAGCCGCAACCATACGGAACTGATGCTTTCCGGCTTTGGCGCAGATTTAAAAACAGAAGGGCTGACCGCCGTTTTAACGCCCGGTTCCCCTCTGCACGGTCAAAAAATCGAAGTGCCCGGGGATATTTCCTCCGCCGCTTATTTCCTTGCCGCAGGGCTTCTCATCCCCGGCTCTGAGCTTCTCATCCGAAACGTCGGCGTCAATCCGACCCGCGCCGGCATCCTTACCGTGATCCGCGCCATGGGCGGCAGCGTCACCCTTTTAAATGAACGGCTCTGCGCCGGGGAACCGGTGGCTGACCTTCTCGTATCCGCTTCCTTGCTGCATGGGACGACAGTGGAAGGCAACCTGATCCCGACGCTCATCGACGAGATCCCTATGATCGCCGTCATGGCGGCATTTGCCGACGGTGAAACGGTCATCCGCGACGCGGCAGAGCTGAAAGTCAAGGAATCCGACCGGATCGCAGCCGTTACAGAGGGGCTGCGCGCGATGGGTTGCGACATCACGCCGACAGAGGACGGCATGATCATCCGGGGCGGAAAACCGCTCTGCGGCGCACCGATCAATTCCTATCTGGATCACCGGATTGCCATGAGCTTTGCGGTCGCGGGACTGTGCGCAGACGGCGTTACCACCATCCGGGACGCGGAGTGCGTCAGCATCAGCTATCCGGCGTTTTATCACGATCTGGAACAGCTGGGACGGTAAAGTGCATCCAATACCCTCAGGGTATCAGGGTATAAAAACAATATAAAAATGCTGCCAGAGGAAATCCATTTCTTTCCTCTGACAGCATTTTTTCAGGTCAATATGGCTCGGACCATTCCCCGTCATAAACTGCAAGCCTGATCTCTTCCCCGACGCCGACGTCCGCGCAGACCCCGACCGAATATACTTCGCCGGCTGCCGCCTGCGTATAAGTCGTACACATCCCCGGCTCTATTTCAAAAACCTCTTCCTGCTCCCCTTTCAGCAGGTGTACCTCTATTGAAAAATCATTCTGATTCTGAAACGTCAGGCAGCCCGTTTCCGACGTCAGTTCTACATCGCTCATTGTGACCGCATATACGCTGTCATCCGCAATGTCCGCGTTTTCTACCGAGCAGTCCCATTTCTGATGGGTTTGCTCCTGACCGCAGCCCGGGCAGCTCCATAAAACTGCCGCCAGCATACCCGTCAGTAAAATATAACGCACTTTTTTCATGTGAGCCTCCATTCCGAAGCGCCTGTGTTCCAAAGCGTCTGCTGTCTCCTACTTTTTCGGATTCATTTCCCACAGATGCGCTTCCTCAAATCCCATCCGGATCAGCTCCTTTACCTGATCATCTGCGTTTTCGTCCGGATGATAAAAACGCAGCATATGGAGTACATTTTTTTCCCTGTCGCCTTCCGGCGCATAGCCGTTTAACAGCTTCAGCGTTTTTTCCTGAAGCTCCTTTGCCTGCGTCCAGTCCGGCAGGGCTGCGCCTGCGAGCCGGCACAGCAGCCCGCAGGCATAGCCCATTTCATAATTGCCCGTCATAACGGACGTTTCATGCTGCGATTTGATCACCACAGACATCCTTGCAAGCTCCGGTACCATCTTTCATTTCCTTTCTGTCCTAGTCCAAACGCTGCCGGATCCTTACAGATCTCCCCTGTTCTTTAAAACAAGCGCTGCGATTGCCACAAGCACCGCGATCAGCCCCGCCCCTGCGCATACGCATGCGGCAACGGTAAGCCAATCTGTCTTTTTTCCAGTGTCCGCATTTTCATCCGTTTCCGTCTCCGGAACAGATTCGATTGTTTCTGTACTTTCCGATTCTGTCTCTGCGCTTTCTGTTTCTGTCTCCGTCATCTCTTCTGTCGTTTCCGTGCTCTCCGTCTCTGCTTCCGTATGCTCTACGCCTGCGGTCGTATTATTGCCGAAATGAGTTCCCGTATTGCCGGAAGAACCGGTCTGGTTCTGCGGCGCAGGCTTTGCCGGCTGCTGAACGGGAGGCTTGCTCTGAGCAGGCGGGTTCTGGCTTCCGGAGGGCTTGCCCGGGTTTGCATTTGCTTTGGGTGCAGGAAACTGCTTTGACAGCTCCATCAGTGTCCATGCCGCCCCTCCCTTTTTGGCTGCGGGCGCTTTGCCTGCGGGAATCAGGATCATGTCCCCTTCCCATACCAATGCCAGCGTCACTTTTTTATGGCCGCGCAGCGCTTCCATCACTTTGTCAGGCATCTGCCCGTGTCCTTTGGCGTTGATCGTGACCGTTTCGCCCTTTTCCTGCGCCTTATAAATCCGGAAGATCACGTCCTGCCAGAACTCTGCCTCCACCTCTTCCGGTGTTTTGATGACAGGTTCTTCTTCCTCGTCCTTTTTATGGCTTTCATGCTTTCCGTCGTCATGACTGTTGCCGCTGTCCTGATTGCCGCCGGAAGGCTTATCGTTTTTCTTTGCCCGCACCGTTACGGCTGCCCCGCCGTTTTCATAAAAATCATTCGCCTCGGTGTAGACTCTGCAGATAATCTCCCCATTTTCATCCGGCACCGAAAATACCGCCGTATAGCTGCCGTCGCTTCCCTTTAGATCCTGTTCCAGACGGATCGGCGGCTTTCCCGAAAAGCTCAGGCTGATCCCGATTGGAAGCCCCTTTTTCAACTTGTCGTCGTACGGATTTTGTACGGAAATTTTCAGGTTTACCCTGCCGCCGCCCTTCACTTCCGTCCGGTCGGCAGAAATATCCACATCGGGAACCGCCCTTTTGATCTTGAAATTTTCATATAAAAATGCCGGCTCAAACAATTCGGACTCATGAACCTGTGCACATGCCACATAGCTGCCCGGCGCTTTGGGAGGCGTTTCGCTCTCCGGATAAACCGTCTGCCCGTTCCCTTCGTAGGAGTATGTAATAAACGGCTGCTGCTCTCCTTCCGCCCAGGCTTTTGCCTCTGCCTTCTCCCCGTAAAAAATATCCGGGCACGACAGATACAGCTGGGGCATCTGGGGCTTTTCGGGCTGTTCCGGTTCTTCCGTTTCCTCTGCCTCCAGCGTCAAAACCGTTTTAGCGGTCCGGTATTCCTTCTGATCCGGCGTAAAAATCACGGTTACCTCCTGCCTGCCCGCCGTCAGGACAGCATCCGGATCTGCCCAGGAAAAGCTGCCGCTGACAACCGTCTCCGTGCCGTCCGTCTCTGTGTAGGGCGCAGGATAACCCGTCACCGCCTTGCCGCCTTCCAGCCGGATGTCCTTTAACAACAGCCCTTCCTTCAAAGGAGTGACAGTCCACGGATCTTCCACCACATCCACCGGCGCAGGCTCCACCGTCACATTCACGGACAGATACTGCTTCGGCAACGGCGCCGACGCGTCCGTACCCGCAGAAATCTCTGCCGACGCCCATCCTTCCTGCCCTACAGGCGTCCCTGCGGCAGACACCTCTGCTGCGGGCATCTCTGTTACAGGCATCTCTGCGGCAGGCGTAAACACCGCTTCTGCCAAAACGGTTCCGACCTTGTCCAGTACCGTCTCCGGATATACCCACGAAAAGGTTCCTCTAACCGTCTGTCCAAGCGCGTCCGTCGCCGTCCCGGACAGGTAGGCGTCCTTTAACTGCTGCCCGTAATAAACGGAGATCTGCGGGATGGAAAACTGCAGCCCCTGCCCCTGCACGGCAGATTCCGTATCCGTTACCCAGCCGCCTGCCGCCTGCGCGGCATTCTGCCCTGCCGTCTCCGCAGCGTTTACCCCAAAGGACGCCGACGGGACAAGCAGCGCTGTCAGGCAAAGAAACGCCAGCGATTTCCGGAATTTCCTGCTTCTGTATGAAAATTCACCGTATTTTTTATCTTTCTTCATGTTGTGCACCTCCCTGCATGGATGAAGCGTCTACGATCTCCTTCTATCTATATAGACGCATCTCCATGCAGAAAGGTTGCAAAATTTTTTTAAAATTCGATTCCCCGGCGCGCGGCGATCTTCTTTTTATAAGGATGCTTGACCCCACAGATCTCGCTTACATAGTCCGCGGCTTCTACAAAAGCTGCATCCGGGTTTCTTCCCGTCAGCACAAGCTCCAACGCTTCCGGCTTATTCAGCACGAAACTGCGGGCAGCCTCGCAGTCCAAAAGCCCCTGACGGTACGCCGCATTAAATTCATCCAGGATAAGCAGCCCGATCTGACCGCTTTCTGCCAGCATGACCGCCCTTTTCAGCAGACGGTCATGGCATTTTGTGATCTCTTTTTTTGCTTCCTCGGACATGGAAAAGGTAAAGCCGTAATTTCTGTCACAGCGCTCCACCGTGATATTGGGGATGTTTTTTAAGGCTTCCAGCTCAGAGGTTGGAGTCCCCTTCAAAAACTGTACGATATGCACGTTCATCCCGCTGCCCGCCGCCCGCAGCGCCAGCCCCAGCGCCGCCGTCGTCTTTCCCTTCCCGTCTCCGCAGTAAATATGGATCAGCCCCATCGCTTATGCCGGAAAGGAAGCGATCAGCTCGTCGAGCCAGTCTCCCTGCACCTCTTCCACGCGGCCTGCATCGCACAGCCTCGGGATTTCCGGGTCGATCGGAAGCTTTGCAAGCATAGGGATCCCGTAGCCTGCCGCCAGCTCCTCTGCGTGGCTCTCCCCGAAGATCGCATGTCTTTTGCCGCAGTCCGGGCATTCAAAATAGGACATGTTTTCCACGATGCCAAGGATCGGAATATTCATCGCGGACGCCATCTTGACCGCCTTGCTTACGATCATGCCGACCAGCTCCTGCGGAGAGGTCACGACCACGATCCCGTCCACCGGAATCGACTGGAACACCGTCAGCGGCACATCGCCTGTCCCGGGCGGCATATCCACGAACATATAGTCTACATCCTGCCAGATCACATCCGTCCAGAACTGCTTTACCACGCCCGCGATCAGCGGTCCGCGCCAGATCACCGGATCGGTGTCCTGCGGCAGCAAAAGGTTGACGGACATTACCTGCGTCCCGCCGGGGGTCAGCACCGGCAAAATCCCGTTCGGCACGCCTGTTGCCTTCTTTGTCGTGCCGAAGATCTTCGGAATGGACGGTCCTGTGATGTCTGCGTCCAAAACTGCGGTCCGGAAGCCTTTTTTCTGCATCCGGGACGCCAAAAGAGCGGTCACGAGAGATTTTCCCACGCCGCCTTTTCCGCTGACAACGCCGATCACACGGCGTACCTTTGCATGATCGTTGAGTTTTTCCAGCATGCTCTGCGGTTCTGTGCGTTCATTGCAGGAACTGGAGCAGGAAGAACAGTTGTGCGTACAATTTTCGCTCATTTGTATCATTACCTCCGTCTGCGGCATCTTTCCCGACGCCGACTCCGCTTCCTATTGTAATGCAAACCGGATGCAAATACAAGGGATTTTGTCCTGCAAAGGCGAGGCTTCCGCCGCCTGCCAAGGACTGCCGCGGGCTTTCAAAATCATGGTCGAATTTTATAATTTTTTTATTGCTTTTCAAGTTTTTATAGATATAATAGAAAAAGAGAGGTTGTTTTAAATACTTCTTTGGAAAATACTGACGGGATTCCCCCGTCAAAGAAAGGAATAGGAATAGACAAATGGCTGTAATCGATTTAAGCAAGTATGGCATTACCGGCACGACCGAGATCGTGCACAATCCTTCTTACGAGATGCTGTTCGATGAAGAGACCAGACCTGAGTTGGAGGGGTACGAAAAGGGACAGGTCAGCGAGCTGGGCGCGGTAAACGTGATGACCGGCATTTATACGGGACGCTCCCCGAAAGACAAATTCATCGTAATGGACGACAACTCCAAAGATACCGTATGGTGGACCTCCGACGAATACAAAAATGACAATCATCCTGCTACGAAAGAGGCATGGGACGCCTGCAAGGCGATCGCACAGAAAGAGCTGTCCAACAAGCGCCTGTTTGTTGTAGACGCATTCTGCGGCGCAAACCACGATACCCGCATGGCGATCCGCTTCATTATGGAAGTGGCATGGCAGGCTCATTTTGTTACCAATATGTTTATCAAACCCACCGCTGAGGAGCTGGAAAACTTTGAACCCGATTTCATCGTTTACAACGCTTCTAAGGCAAAAGTTGAAAATTATAAGGAGCTGGGCTTAAATTCCGAAACCGCCGCGATGTTCAACATCACTAGCCGCGAGCAGGTTATCTTAAACACATGGTACGGCGGCGAGATGAAGAAGGGCATGTTCTCCATGATGAACTACTATCTGCCGTTAAAGGGCATCGCTTCCATGCACTGCTCTGCAAACACAGATATGAACGGCGAAAACACCGCTATCTTCTTCGGCCTGTCCGGCACAGGCAAGACCACCCTTTCCACGGATCCCAAGCGTCTGCTGATCGGCGACGACGAGCACGGCTGGGATGACAACGGCGTGTTCAACTTCGAGGGCGGCTGCTATGCAAAAGTTATCAACCTCGACAAGGATTCCGAACCCGACATCTACAACGCGATCAAACGCAACGCGCTGCTGGAAAACGTCACTCTGGACGAAAACGGCAAGATCGATTTTGCAGACAAGAGCGTAACCGAGAATACCCGCGTTTCCTATCCGATCGACCATATCGAGAAGATCGTCCGCCCGGTATCCGCCGCTCCCGCCGCAAAAAATGTGATCTTCTTATCCGCAGATGCGTTCGGCGTGCTGCCTCCCGTATCCGTCCTGACGCCCGAGCAGACACAGTACTACTTCCTGTCCGGCTTTACCGCAAAGCTTGCAGGCACAGAGCGCGGCATCACAGAGCCCACTCCTACCTTCTCCGCATGCTTCGGTCAGGCGTTCCTCGAGCTGCATCCTACCAAATATGCGGAAGAGCTTGTTAAGAGAATGGAAACAAGCGGTGCGAAAGCCTACCTTGTAAACACCGGCTGGAACGGCACAGGCAAGCGTATTTCCATCAAGGATACCCGCGGCATTATCGACGCGATCTTAAACGGGGATATTTTAAATGCTCCCACCAAGAAGATCCCTTACTTCAACTTTGAAGTTCCCACCGAGCTGCCCGGCGTAGATCCTGCGATCTTAGATCCCCGTGATACATACGCCGACGCTTCCGAATGGGATACAAAGGCAAAGGATCTGGCAGGCAGATTCATCAAGAATTTTGCAAAATACGAAGGCAACGAAGCAGGCAAGGCCCTTGTTGCCGCAGGTCCCCAGTTATAATCCATCGTTATCTGGTTTTAAAGCGTCCGGGCAGCAGGCTGTCCGGACGTTTTTTCATTCGATAGGAAAGATAAGAAAGGAACCATTTTTATGACAGAACGGGAAAAAATGGCTGCCGGAAAGCTGTACGACCCTTTTACGGAAGGGATGCCTGAACAGCGCACAAGGACACATCAGCTTTGCAGCCAGTACAACTGCACGACCGAAACGGATGCCGACAAACGAGAAGCCATCCTCAATGAGCTTCTTCCAAACCGCGGGAAAAATGTCTATCTGCAGGGACCGATCCAGTTTGATTTCGGGACAAACATCACGATCGGGGACAACTGCTGGATCGCCGCCGGCGTAACAATCTGCGGCAATGTGACGATCGGTGCAGGCAGCGTTATCGGTGCGGGCAGCGTCGTTACCAGAAATATTTCCCCCAACAGCCTCGCTGCCGGAAACCCCTGCCGCGTCATCCGTCCCATTACCGAAAAAGACCGGCTGGACAACCATCCGGAGCTTTTCTGAGACTTCTTTTCTTACCCTGAAAGCTTCTTTTCTGAGGCTTCTTTTCTGACGATTAAAAAGAGACATGAAAGGGTTCGTTTTAAAAGAAACGTCCCTCATGTCTCTCTTCTTTTCACTTTTTTTCTTTAAGCTTTTTCTTTTAATCCCTTCTGCTTCCAGCTTCCCTTTTTATAACATACAAAGGTCAAAAGTGCGCCGAACAGCCACGAGAGCAGCAGTGAAATATAAATACAGTCGCTGTTTCCGGTCGGCAGCTCAGGCGTCCTTGTCATCCACGAAATTCCATACGCGATCGGCACGCGCACTACGACCGTCGTAAGCAAGGAGATCCACATGGGAGTCATCGTATCTCCCGCCCCGCGCATGATGCCGGAAAGCCCCTGCGTTACCGCCATCGCGATATATCCTACTGCCAAAATACGCATCAGGTGCATGCTCAGATCCACCAGTCCCGCCGTATTTGTAAATACGCCCATCAGATGTCTGCCAAACATCAGGATCAAAACCGTGATTATGGCAGAAACGCCCGCCGCGATCAGCGTCCCCTGCTTTGCGCCCTGCGTCACGCGGTCATATTTTTTTGCCCCCACATTTTGCCCCGCATAAGTCGTCAGCGCCGTCCCGAAGGAAAAATTCGGCATCATGGCAAACCCGTCCACGCGCATTACGATCACGTTTGCCGCGATAAACGCTTCCCCGAAGCTGTTCGTCAAGGACTGGACGACGATCATCGCCATGGAAAAGATCGCCTGCGTCGCGCCGGAGGGCAGCCCCAGCCGCACCATGTCCAGCGTATGCCTGCCCGTCGGAATAAAGTCCTTCGCATGCAGTTCAAAAATATCCTTCATATGCATCAGCTTCCACATGCACAATACAGCGGAAACCGCCTGGGCGATCGCCGTCGCCAGCGCTACGCCCGCCACCCCCATATGAAAGGACGCCACGAACACCACGTCGAGCACAATGTTTAAAACCGTCGCCACAAGCAGATAGACAAGGGCGGAAACCGAATCCCCAAGCCCCCGCAAAATACCGCTTAAAATATTGTAGTAGGCAAGTCCCGCCACGCCGATAAATAAAATATCCAGATAATCCCTGCACCAGTAAAAAATGCTCTCCGGCGTATTTAACAGCTTTAAAAGCGGCGGAACCGTCAGCGGCCCCACGATCATGATAAACACCGACGCAATTGCCGTCAGCGTCACGCACGTCCCCACCGTGCTGGACAGCTCCTCTTTTTCCCGCGCGCCAAAATACTGGGAAACCATAATGCTTGCCCCCACCGAAATACCGATAAACAAAACAAGCAGCAAATTCAGGATCGGACTGGCACTCCCGACCGCAGCAAGCGCGTTGTCTCCCACATATTTTCCGACCACGATCGAATCTACCGTATTGTAAAGCTGCTGGGCGATATTGCCGATCAGCATCGGGATCGCGAACAGTATGATTTTCTCCCAGGGCGCCCCTTCCGTCATGTCTGTGGGCGCAAACAGTTTTTTCAGCATACTTCCCCTCCTCTTACCTATCCGTACAGCTTTTATTTCTCTGCGGCGAAACTGTCCTTCTGCCGTTTTTTCGCCGTTTTTTTCATTATAAGCTGTTTTATCCCATTTGACAACGTGATATAATGGGGATATATAAAAAGAGATTAAAAAGAAGTGGAAGTTCTTTCCTTTTCCGGTCACTGTCAACAGAATTCAAAAGGAGGTTTTTATGAAACACAAGCTTTCGTCCTTTCTTATCGGCGATCTTATTTTGTTTGCCGCCCTTCTCCTTGCCCCTCCGCTGTCCGGGATTTTTCGTATCGTGCAGACCGTCCTTCTTCTCCTTTCAGGGCTTGCCGCCCTCTGGCTGATCGTGCAGATCTCCCGGCAGAAGGAAACCATTTCCGGTGTACTCCTTTTAAAGCTGGAACCCGACGACCAATTCAACCCTTCCCAGTATCTTTCCAGAGGCGGCACGCCCTGTGCGGGATCTGACGGGAAATACAAAGCAACCTTCCAATTCCCGGATCAGACGGAGCAGGCCTTTTCCCTTTCCTGCCGTCAGGCGGCAAAGCTTTCTCCCGGAATGCGGGGAACGCTTTGCTTCCGGGAGCACGTATATCTTTCCTTTAACGGTTTGCAAAAATAGTAAAAAAGAGTCCGGGAATAGCCATCTCATCTGGCTCCCCGGACTCTCTGGATCTGCCTATTCTTTTATTCTATACAGTATTCCCCCGCGCCAATTTGCTCCGAATATGCTTTCACATACAGCTTTTCTGCCGTTTTTTCCACGATACAGAGCGCCAGTCCGTTAAAGGATGTCCGTCTGTCGGAAATATCCGGTTCATGACATGCCGGATCCCCATTTCCAACGCCAATGATCTTCCCTCCTTCTGCTTCAAAGCGAATCGGCACACAGCTATGAGGGCACAATCTTCCTTCTTTGTCCGTCACTCTCGCTTGAATCAGTTTCTGCTCTTCTCCGTCATATACACAGCGCAATTCTATATGATCCGGTTCTCCTGCCGTTTCGTGAAGCTCGAAGGCAGCCTCTGCACCATTGCGGTATCCGACCGCACGCAATGTTCCAGGCTCATACGTCAGGTTCCATGCGCTAATCTTCCCTCTTTCATGTCGTTTTCTTCCCTGACTTACCCCGTTTACAAACAGTTCCACCTCATCGCAGTTGGAATATGCTTCAAACCGGATGGTTTCACCCTCCTTTCCCGGCCATGTCCAATGCGGAAGCACGTGTACCATCGGTTCCTGTGTCCAGATGCTCTTCCAATAATAAAATACATCCTTTTCAAAGCCGCAGAAATCCATCGCTCCATAACTGCTGATAACCGCCGGCCAGTTCCACGGAAACGTTTCCCCGCGGTAATCAAAAGCTGTCCAGATAAACATTCCTCCAAGCTCCGGCGTTTTGATGCGATTGTTTGCATAAACGTTGGTCAGCTTCATGCTCGCGATCGCACCCCCCATAGTCCCCGGATCAATACCGATCTTTCTCATGAGCTTCGCATAATAGCTTTCCCCTTCATAGCAGTCACACCAGCCATGCTCCGGCGAATCCTCATAAACGCTGCGCGTTGAAAGAAAGCTTGCATCCTCCGTTGCCATCACCCTCACTTCCGGATGGCCATCTAAAAGCTCTCTCGCCTCCCCGCAGTCATAATTGTATCCGGCTACATCTGCAATCAGCTGATAGGACAGATCGCCTCTGCCAAACTGTGTTGCTGTTGTAAACGGACGATCCGGATCATATGTTTTCCCAATCTCGATCAACCGTTTTAAAATACGCTTTCCCTGTGGCCAGAGTTCAGCAAATTCCTCATTTTCCAGACAATACATATATACGCAGGGATGGTTTCTGGAGCTTTTGATCATGTCTTCAAAATCTTCCAGGCTTTCCCGTGCCATATCGAAATGCCGGATCTCGTTCAGCACAAGAATTCCCATTTCATCGCAAAGTTCCAGCAGCCTTCCCGTTGCCGTATGATGCGCGGAACGATATGCATTTCCACCCATATCCCGGATTCTCTTCAGACGGTACCGGAGCACATCATCCGGCATTGCGATGCCGACTCCTGCAAAATCCTGATGCACGCATACACCCTTTAATTCCACATGCTTTCCATTCAAAATCAAGCCTTCTCGCGTATAAACTGCACTGCGGATCCCGAATTTAACCCGCTCCACATCCTCTTCGCTATTTTCTCCAATCCGGATCTCTGCCGTATAAAGCGCCGGATTTTCCGTATCCCACAGCTGCGGATTTGCAATTTCCATCTGCATATTTACACAGGCACTACCCAGTGCCGGAACATCAGCAAGTATTTTTGTTTCTCCTGCCTGTTTTCCATCCGGGTCAAAAATATTCACTGTTACGTCGGCCTGATATGCCGCCGTAAGCGCGCTTTCCAGCTCAATCCGAAGCTCCAGACCGGCTTTTTTTTCATCCAGCCGCGCTGTCCGAATCAGACAGCCGTTCCGCGCCACATGCAGTCCCGGCAACACTTTCAGCCAGACGTCCCGATAGATTCCGGCCCCTTCTCCCCACCAGCCCTCTGCAACTTCACAGTTGGTTCTGACGAGCACCACATTAACGCCCTCATCTCCATACAAAACATGCTCGGTTATATCCATCTCAAATGCTGAATATCCGGAAAAATGCGTATTCAACAGGCTTCCGTTTACCCAGATGGTGCTGTCCCGCATCACACCGTCAAATTCCAGCACAATCCTCTTTCCTTCATATTCCCCCGGAAGCCGGAATGCCTTTCGGTAATATGCTTCGCCGTTTGGAAGGCAGTCGCCTCCCAGATTATGCAGCCCTGTTCCGGAAGACACTCTTCCCGGATCAAAATAGTCCTGTCTCATCCGCCAGTCATGCGGCAGCGTTACCTCTTCCCAGTCATCTGTCAAACGTTCCGCCAGATTCATGCACTGATTTCCGGCTTTTTCTCCTGTCTGCCCAAAAATTGCCCAGAACCGCTCCGGCAAAGGATAAAAACGGCCTTCTTCATTCGTCGCATTGGACGGTCCTCCGCAAACGCTGCATTTGCCGCGTCCATCTGCTATTTTTTGTTCCAGTTTTCCCGCATGAAACATCCATCCTTCATTAAATCTGATTTTCATCCGCCATTTCCTCTCTTTCTGCAGTATCCGCCCCTGATGATCCTGACAGCAGCTTTCTGCCTTGGCAATGCACTATTTTTCCTCCGAATCCAGCTCCATGCCGGCTGTTTCTTTTGTCGTCAATGCCAAAAACAGCATACCGGCTCCCAGCGTAATCACGCCTCCCCACAGGCACAGGCTCTTTAACGGGATCATCGCAACCAGCATCGCATAAACTGTCGTGGATACCAGCGTTGCAACCAGAATGATCACCGCATTGACAGAAACGATCGATGCCCGGAGCCTTGTGGGCGCAATCTCGCTCGTCATCATCGTGATCGTATTGTTAGACGTCCAATAGCTCCCGATCGCACCGCCCAAAAGCAATCCAACCAGTATAGGATTCATACCGGATTCCGAACCGAGAATAAAACCGATCTGACAGGCCAGCGCGATCACGCCAAATAAAATGACCGTAAATTTTCTGCCCATCTTATCGCTGATAAACCCGCTGATAAACAACAGCACCGCCCATGCGATCGGATAGAAAAACAACGCCTGCGTAACTGCGTCCGTGCTCATCCCACCCATTGTCATAATGGACTCATAATACCCGGTAAACGCCATCATGCCGCACATGAACAGACAGGTAGCGATCATCTGATTACGCATTTCCCTGCTTTTAACGATTGCTTTAAAGCCTGCGATCATTCCGGATTTATCCTTTTTCGCCGCGACTTTCACATCATCCGCTTTCAGCTCCTGCTCCAGCGTTTCGATGCGCCTGGCCATAAATACTTTTGTTTCCCGGGAAGCCACAAGCGCAATAATACCAAGGATCAGGCCCGCCAGCGCAGGAACAAGATAGATCATCCTCCAGTTTGTCGCATCCACTGACAGGAAAGTACCTCTCATTACTGCAATTAAAACGATTCCAACCGTTCCGATTGCTTTTGTCACAGAATAAAATACCCCGCGCTTCTTATCCGGAGAAACCTCCATAATGTAAAGCACCTGAAAATCCGTCGCGGTAAAAAATCCTACCACTGTACGTCCGAGAAAATAAACCGGCGCATTCGGTGCGACCGCGCACAACAACATGCCGGCTCCCATTCCGAGCGCGCTGATCACAAAAAACGGCTTTCTTCCATATTTATCCGACATCGATTTGAACACCGACGCCATCAAAGAGGCAAGCAGTGTCAAAAGTGATACAATCGACATCAGAGAAAGCCCCGTCTTATAATCCACCCCCATCTGGTTGACAAACAGGTCGTTGATAATCGATGACTGGATTGCCCCCGATGCGCTGCTGGCATATTCATCCAGCAGATGCACCAGGGCTACCATTACGACCAGAACCGCCATATATCCCTTATATTCCGGCTTTTGCTGTTCTTTTTTCCATTTCTGGATCTCCGCCTGCTTTCGTGCCCTTGGATCTTTCTTCATCCCCATATGAATACCCTCCTTCTTTTTCTGCCACCGTACAGGTTGACATTGAATATAAAAACATGATACGCTCAAAACATCCCATCCACAATGGCGCGGGATTGACAGGAAAAGCTTTTCTGTATCATTTTTTGCATCTTTATTTTATGGAGGAAAGGCACATGCGGGAATCTATTTCATCCAAGCAAACCCTTACCATGAGAAACATCATCCATATGTACGCGGAATCTGAAACCGGGCCTGCCCGCAGCAATATCCGCTATGGAAGGATGCAGGCTCCGCTGACCCTGAGCATATACCGGATGCGGGAGGAAAGCGGATTTTATCTTCTTGCCGACAGGGACGGCGCCCGGTCTACTACATGGAGTGCAGACACGCTTGCAAAGCTCAATGTAATCGCCCCTCTTAAGCAGCGTTACCACAGCCATGACTATTTTGAGCTTATCTATGTACTGGAAGGGCAGATCAACGAGTGGATCGAGGAACAATGCATCCGCCTAAAACCCGGGGACTGTATCCTTCTGGACAAAAATATCCGTCATATAGAAGAATATTTTGACAAGGATCACACGGCTGCCTGCGTTTTTCTGGCAATGGACGATGAATGCGTACGAGCCATGGCTTCCAGCGAACTTCCTTACGAAAACACCCAGAGTATCCTCCATTTTTTACTTTCCCACTTGAACCACGAAGAAACGACGCTGAAATCATTTTACCATTTCCGCGCCGTCAATTCCGCCGTGTCTTCCTTTTCTTCCGCCGAGAATGAATTAAACGCCATTTTAATGGAACTGACCGAAAAAACACCCGGATTTATTCTCATGATCCAGGGACATCTGCGCCGTCTCTTCGGAATCCTCGAGCATCCGAAAGAATACGAGCAGCTTTCTGCATTCAATACAATCGGCCGCAGGGAAGAAATCATCGCCCAGATCAATTTGCTCATGGAATCTTCCATGGGACTGCTTACCAAAGAGGAGCTTGCCGAGCGGATGAACTACAATACCGCCTATCTTTGCCGCATCATAAAAAGCAGCCTCGGCAAAAGCTTTACCCAGTACCGCCTTTTGATCCGGCTTAAGGCAGCCGAAACGCTGCTCATTGAGTCCCGGCTGAGTATTGTGGAAATCTGTGAAAAGCTCCGGTTTTCAAACCGCACCTATTTTTATCACGCTTTTGAAACGGCAACCGGAATGACCCCCCAGGAGTTTCGGGACAGGAAAAAAATCAGCCTTTCTTCTTATAACAGCTGATCTTTGAATCTACTACCGCTTCACACGCCCGGCAATATTTTATCATTTACTGATTCCGTAATTTAAAAAGGCTCCGGACTGATGTATCAGCCAGAGCCTTTTTCATGACGGCTGCGTTATTCTGCTTTTATCCCCTGAGCCGCCGCGGCTTCATTTACTTCCGCCAGCATCTTTGACAGTCCCTTGCTTTCATAATTTGCAAGCAGGTCGTCAACCATTTTATCAACCGGATCCGTCCCCATCATAATTTGGAGCAAATCGTCATTCGTATTATATACAAAAGAATCTTTCAGCGGTGTCGAAATGAATAATACACTGTCATAATATTTCGGAAGCGTTCCGTTCTTTACTGCATCCTCATGGCGCTCTTCATTCAGCTTACGGTATTCCTCTGGAATCGTAGACGGGAAGGACATATCCCATGTTTCAGGATTCCACATTGCCAATGCGGAAATATTGGAGTTTACATTACAAAACGTATATTTATCAGAAAGGTTCACTCCTTCTTTCATCACAACCTGTCCGTTATCCAATTCATAATCCTCGCCTTCAAATCCGCAGAATACAAGGCGGCTGCCCTCTTCTGAATACAAATAATCATACAGCCTGCAGATTGCATCCATTTTAACATCGTCTACGCCTGATGAAATATAAGATTCCGACCATGCTTCCGTATCAATAAAATAATATTTATTGCCGTCTTTGGCAGGATATAACTTTGCAATCCGGTTATCCTCAAGAAAACTTCCTTCCCCATAAAGGGCGTCATAATCGCGGGCAATATTATCGTATAATCTGGCAGGTCCCGCCCATGCGAATACCATCGCTGCGCTCTGCCCCTGCAAATATTTTTCCTTACTGGTTTCCAGCTTTGCCAATGCAATATCTTTTTCAATCACGCCTTCCTCATACATGTCTCGCCCAAACTGCATCGCATCTACAAGGGCATCACGATCTGCAAAGTAACTGGGAACAAACTGCCCGTTTTCATCCGCAACCCATTTTTTATCAATAATTCCTGCATACGGATATACAAAGCCGCCGATCAGTTCCGGCAGTGCCTGTGTCATACCGGAAACATTCTTTCCTTCCGGATCCGCCGCAATAATCTTTTTGATCATCTCACAAAATTCTTCATACGTCTCCGGTTCTTCCGTTACTCCTGCAGCCTGCGCCAAATCCCACCTGTATACGACATTCCGGTCCAGTACGCTATAACTGATGTCCCCATATGTCGTTCTGGGAATCATATAAAATTTCCCATCTCTTTTTGCGGCTTGTGCGCGCTCCATTTGCATGTGTTCTTCCAGCGACGGATAAGCGCTCAGATCATCCGGAAGCGCCCGGATTACCCCCTGTTCGATCCAGTTACTGTAAAAAGACTGTCCCACAAAGTCGCCTACAAAAATATCCGGAAGCTGTCCGTTTGTCGCCCACAGCTGAACTTTCTGAGACGCGTCATCCCACGTAATATTTTGTGCAACCAGCTTTACTCCTGTTTTTTCTTCAATCTGCTTTAAAATTGGATCGTCCGGATTAGCAAGCCCGTCCTCCGCGCCCCAAATTGCAACGCTGACTTCTATGGTTTCCCCTGCTGCTTCTTTTTCAGACTCACTGCTGTCTGCAGCTTCATTCCCCAAAGCCGCCTCTTTGCTCCCCGGCATTGCATCCGGCTCTTTGGCGCTGCCGCACCCTGTCAGCATTCCTGCCAAAAGCGCCCCGCTCAAAACAAGTGACAACATCTGTTTTCTTTTTTTCATACCCTGCTCTCCTTTGCTTTTTAATACAAGGGACATTTCTTTGTCCACTGTTTTCAGGATTCATTCTTTTACAGATCCGATCATAACTCCCTTTACAAAATATTTCTGCAAAAATGGATACAGGCAGAGGATCGGAACCATCGTTACCACAATTGCCGCCATCTGAACCGACTGGACAAACACCTTATCCCCAGACAGCATATTTTGTGCCTGACTGCCCAACTGGGTATTGAAGCTTACCAGAATATCACGCAGATAAATCTGCAGCGGCTTTATGTTTTTGTCATTGATATACAAAAATGCCTCCCACCATCCATTCCACCGTTCTACCGCATAAAACAAAGCAAATGTTGCCATAAACGGCTTGGAAATCGGAACAAATATTTTTATCAGTATCGTCCACTCATTCGCGCCGTCTATGCGGGCCGCTTCTTCCAAACTGATTGGCAACCCTGCGAAATAATTTTTCATAATGATCAAATAGTAGGTGCTGATCAGCGTCGGAAGAATCATGCACCATACGGTATTATCCAGTTGCAGGTCGCAGACGACTAAATATGTTGGGATCAATCCGCCTGAAAACAACATCGTAAACAAAATCGCGCTCAGGAAAAATCTTCTGCCTATCAGTCTTCTGCGGCTCAGAACATAGGCGCCTATTACAGACAATATCATATTCAGGCTCGTTCCCACAATTGTTACAAACAACGTTGTTCCAAGAGATCTAAAAAAATATTCGTCCTCTATAATCGCCTTATATCCCGTCAAATCAAACACATGCGGATACAGATACGGAGAATATTTTGCACTTGCAACCGTATTGGAGACAGACACGATAAGCACATTATAAATTGGATACAGCGTAATCAGCGCCAATACCCCAAATCCGATATAGAGACAGATTTCAAAGACTGTCAGCCGACGTTTCTTTTTTACTTTCATAGCTTACCGCCTCCCCTAAAACAACCCATCTTCACCAAGTTTTGTAGTGATCTTATTTGCGCCCCAGATCATAAAGACTCCTATTACTGATTTAAGCAGTCCAATCGCCGTCGTATATCCGAAATTAGTCCCCACCATAAAAGACTGACGATATACATATGTATCGATAATATCTGCCACCGGATATACCGGAGAAGAATAGAGATTGAATATCTGGTCAAAAGATGCTCCGCTCATGATGGATCCCACCTGCAAAATAAGCATGATACACACTGTACTCCTTATCCCCGGCCATGTAATATGTATCATTTTCTGAAAGCGATTTGCCCCGTCAATTCCTGCCGCTTCATAAAGCTGCTGATCAATACTTGTCAGCGCCGCCATATAAATAATCGAATCCCAACCAAACTCTTTCCAAATATTTGAAATCCAAATAAACGGCCTGAACGACTTCAGCGACATAAGCGGGGCAACCTCTTCCATTCCCAGCCCTCCAAGGACCTGATTGATAATGCCGTTTGACGCAAACATATTGATCAGGATACCTGACAGTACAACCCACGAAATAAAATGGGGGAACGTAAACACTGTCTGAAAAAACTTCTTTGCCCTCGGATGCCGGATTTCATTTAGCAGAATTGCTATGACAATCGGTACAGGAAAGTGGAATAAAAGCTTTCCAGCACTAAAGATCAAGGTGTTTTTAAAAGCTCTCCAAAATTCCATATCCCCAAACATTGTCTTAAAATGCTCAAATCCTATCCATGGGCTTGCCCACATCCCCACATCATACCGATAGCTCCGAAATGCCAGCGTAATCCCTCCCATAGGAAGATAACAAAAGACAACGTACCACAGCAACACCGGGAAAAGAAGTGCATACAGCATCCAATCATTTTTCAGCCGTTTCCCCACCATTTTAAAAGACCGCTCCTTCTTTGGTTTGTTCTTTTTCATATTCAACCACCCGCTCCCTTTCCTGAATGTGATTTTATTATAAATTTTTTTAATTTCTTAAAGTATGGAAAAATCACATGAAATTTCCCCCAAAAATGGATTACAGCAATATTTTTATGCATTTTCTTTATTTTTTGATAAATTTATGTAATTTCTTTAGGTATTATTTTATTTTTCCATGTTCATTGTCCCCTGAAAATGATATACTTCATCATAACAAGGAGGAAGGCAATATGAAAAAGCTGTTTTTAAAACCAATTCAAAAACAATTTCAGATTATTTTGTGCTGTCTGATTGCCATTGGACTTTTCCTGTCCGCCCTCTGTTATCGGGTAATTGATAATCTTATGACTGAAAATGCCGCCGCCTATTCTTACAATACGGCTCATAAATTTTATTCAGAAGTTGAATTTTTATTTAATCGGATCGACGCTATTTTTAACAGCCTCCTTTTCGATGAAAATATAGAGCAGTTTCTTCATCATCCCTTTTCTGCAAAGACACCCGCCTACCTGTCTTCCCTGCAGACACAGTTTTCCTCTTTTAGCCTGATGAATCAGGATCTTGCCGAAATCGCCCTGGTTTCCCCTGAAATGTCCTGGTCTACCTATTTTGACGCTTCTGCCCTCCGCCGTTTTTCCGACCAGCTAAACGGCGTTTATGGTACTTCCTGTTTTGGCCTGCATTCCTCTTCGCTCTTCACAAGCCGGGCAAACCGCAAACCCCTGCTGGTTTTCGGACATAACGTATACGGAATGCACGATACTTCTTTATATGGAGATTATCTTGGAAGCATCATCCTATCCGTCGATCTCTCCCGCTCCTCCATTACGATCCCTGCTGACAGCCGCTCTTCCACCTGCTTTTTTCTTGTAGACAGACAGGGCAGCATTTTCCCTTTTAACTGCCTTGCCGATCAGTGTAGCGATGTCCTTTCCCAAATGGAATGCCTTTCTCCCGAAACCCTCTCCTGTCAGACGCAGGACTATCTTATCTACACACAATATATGGACAAAGCCGGGATATTTCTTGTCAGCGCCATGAATCGGCACGAATTAAACCGGGATATTATGAAAGCCGCTGCAATTTTAATCGGAATTACTGCGCTTTCCCTGATTTTTGTCCTTCTTTTAATGTATCTTATTTTAAGCGGTATTGTCCGTCCTCTGCGTCTGCTTTTCTCCTATATTAATGAGGTAAAAAGCGCCCCTTTGTCCTGGGATCATGAAGCCCTCCGCCTCACAGGATGTGCCGAACTTGTCAGCATCAGCGCTTCTTTTAATGACATGCTGGATAAACAACGCAATCTCAATCAGCAATTGCAGGATGCGACCGTAAAACTTTATGAAACAAAACTTGGATTAAAACAGGCCGAACTGGATTATCTGAGGAGCCAAATCAACCCGCACTTTCTTTATAATACTTTGGAAACGATTCAGGCGCTTGCCGTTGAACAACAGGCTCCTGAAATTGCAGATGCTGCTGCAGCCCTCGGGAAGCTTCTCCGCCACAGCATCAAAGGCAGCCCAACCGTTCCTTTTTCTCAGGAACTGGAGCTTACGCATGCCTATCTTACAATCCAGAAACTGCGTTTTCCAAACCGTTTAAATGTTTTAGAGAGTGTCCGCGAAAACACGCTCTCCATTCCGGTAATGAAATTGCTCCTGCAGCCGCTTATCGAAAATGCCGTTTTTCACGGTATTGAACCGAAATCCGGAGCCTGCACGCTATTTCTGGGCGCACGTCTGGAACAGGACGATCTGCTCATAAGCGTCTATGACGACGGCGCCGGGATAAAACCCGAGCAGCTCAAGCAGATCCGCTCCGCCCTCGAAACATCCGTTTCCAGCCATAGCAGCGAACATGTAGGCCTTATCAATGTCCAGCACCGCATCCGGCTCCGATACGGCGAGCCTTACGGCATTACCATATCCAGCGCCCCCGATGAAGGGACACGCGTCATTGTACGCCTTCCCGCAAACCCAGAAAGGAATCCGTTATGCTAAAAGTATTTCTTGTCGATGATGAAATCCGCGTTTTAAACCATTTAAAACTTGCCGTAAACTGGAACGATCTCGGACTTACCGTTTCGGGTTATGCCTCAAACGGTCTTGAAGCCCTCGAACTTTTGAAAAAAGATCCGCCAGATATTCTCATTACCGATATCCGGATGCCCGGAATAAACGGGCTTGAACTTTGCCGCCGTCTCCGGGAAACAAATCCGGAAATGCCGATCATCCTTTTAACCGGTTATTCAGATTTTGAATATGCCAAATGCGCTATTGAACTCCAAGTTACCGATTACTGTTTAAAGCCAATCGATACCGCCGCTTTATCAGAAACCCTCCGGCGCTGTATCAAAAAATGCTATAACCGTGTTTCTACCCGTGCGGACGCCCTGCTAGACCTGATTGAAACGGAAAATACTGCAGAAATCCGACGCGCATTTTCCGATCTGGGACTCCGCAGCCATGCCCTTTATCTGGCAGGTTCCATCGGTGTCCATAACATCGAAAAGCAGCTCCATGCAGATTTGTCCTACAAAGTAGGAAAACATAAATATTTATATTTTTCATCCTCGCCCATGGACAAAAATGCCGCCTTAAAGGTTCTTGCTTACGCTCAGGGCAGATGCGGCATCGGTCTTCCTTCTTCCCCTTTTTCATATGGAGAACTTGCACACGCCATCGATGATGTGCTGGTTATGACTTTTCAATACTTTATCAACAAAGCCCCTACGCTTTGCTCCGATCTGATTCCGGAAAATATGAGCGACCGCATTTTTGCCGAATTTGAAGAAAAAAAAGACAGCCCCCGGCTGCTAAAACCTTGGCTGCATAATTTAGCCATATCCAACTGTTCGATGCTTTTTAATATCCGTACAGCTTTCCGCCTTTTTAACCGCGTTGCCATGTGTCCGGCTTTTTCCAATAACGGCGATGACGAATCCTATTTGTACGGCTTTGAGCAGATGGCTTCTGAATATCTCCATTTTTCGGATCTTCTGGATAAACTTGCCGCCTCTATTCATATTTCAGACATTTCTGGTGCTTCCACTTTTTCAGGATCCGGAAATTTTCTGGCAATTTTAAATTACCTGAACGCAAACTATGCTTCAGATATTTCCCTGAAAAAAATATCCGAAGAGTTCCATTTAAATTCCTCGTATATCAGCCAGCTCATTAAAGCCGAAACCGGTCTTACTTATACACAATACGTTACGGCGCTGCGGATTAATAAGGCGAAAGAACTTTTAAAAACAACCTCGCTATCCCTTTTGGAAATCAGCGAGGCTGTCGGATTTAACGATTACTTTTATTTTATCAAAAAATTCAAAAAGGAAACCGGCGTTACCCCGGGTAAATACGCGGACAGCTGATCCGCATTATTCTATAATGACCTGATCCGCCATCATAAACGCGCCTTTCGTCCCATGGTAGCACGCCCAGTCCGGCTGGATATTGACATTTTCCGCCACGATCCGGATAAAGCGCGCCTCCCGCCCCACTTTCAGGCAGACGTCCCGACGTTCAATCTCGTGCTCCTTTGTCCGGATGTCGAGCGTCTCTTCCGAAACAAGCTCCATGCCGTCCCGGTCTGTCCCCGCCCATACGCAGACCTTTCCCGGGTACAGGATCCCGGAACGGTGGTGGCTCAAAAACCCGATCCTGACACTTTCGATTTCCTGCGCCCGATCAAGCGTCAGCGTCACGTCCAGATCATGCTGCGTTCCCAGCCAGCGCCCGTCCTGATAATCCAGACTTCCGCGCCTGCCGTCCAGCAGGTCGTATGCGCCGTTTCTGTTAAATACCCGGCGCGGGTCAAAGGCGTTGGCGCTTTCGATCGCTTCTGCCTCAATTCCAAAAAAGATACGGCATACGGCAGTCCTGCTTTCCAAAAAGCCGTCGCAAAAAGCTTTTGCCCGGATTTCGGTATCCTCTGATAAAACAAGCGGCTTTTCATAGCGAAGGCTCTTTTTGTCCGGTTCCGTCCCGTCCAGCGTATAAAAAATCTCTCCCTCCGCTTCTATGCGGCACTCTGCGGTTTCGCCCTTTTTCAGCACCCGGTCCCCGCCCGGAAACTTCGGCATCGCCGCCGGGAAAAGCCGGTTTTTGCGCTTTGTACAAGCGTCCTCCCCGGCAGTCTTCTGCATCGCTGCATACCGGGGGATATATCCGTCCGTCTCAGACGGATTTTCCAGATAAGCCGGGCAAAAACAGGATTCCTCTTCTCTTTCAGACGGATTTTTTACGCGCCTCTGCTCCAAAATAAGCTCCAGCCTGCCCTGCTTTGCAAACAGGCAGATGCTGCCGTCCGTTTCCCCTATCGTCCCTGCTTCCGCACAGATGCCATAGGAAAATCCCTCATGCTCCATCCAGAGCCGCTTTTCATCGTGCCGCTTTAAAACCGGAAGATCCGTAAACCGAACGCAGACTTCTCCTTCCAGCACGATCCGGTCTTCTTCAAATAAAAGCCTTACCTGCCCATTTTGTGTCTGCCACAAAATTTCGGCGCTTGTGGCTTCGCCTGCACCGTTTGCCGCGCCCTGCCCCATGGCGGTCACCTCGCCGCACAGCGGCGTCCCGTCCAAAGCAAGGATCTCTGCCTTCGGGCGGTGCTGCCCCGTTTTCCACGAATGGGCGTCCATTAACGGCAGCGCGTCAAAAATGCTGCCCTTTTCGGTCAGCGGCTTTTCCAGATAGCGGGACGGATAGTTTTCATCATATAAAAACCAGTCCCTGAAAAACAGCTTTCCCTTCTCCCACAGCATCCCTGCCCTGTAATTGCGGCAGCTGTACCAGAACGCCTTCAAATCCGAATTTTCCCGCCAGTCGGCAGAAGCCTGAAAGGTCGCCGGAGGCGTCAGACGGTATTTTTTCGTAAACCATTCCGCCGTTTCCGCCATCGTTTCGATGCGGACGCTCCCCTCCTGCGCCATTTTTTTCAGCATCCGAAGCTGCAGCTCAAAGCCCGGCTCGATGTTTTCCCAGAGGAAATTATTTTCCTGCCCGACCTGCGCATAGCTCATGCCGATCGTATCTTCCTTTGTCAGCCGGTCAAACATCCATCTGACCCATTCAGGATCGCGTCCTGCCACACAGCTTGGCTCCAGCGAATACACGCCTGTGACGCCCTCCTGAAAGCCCTCCTCGAACGTATACACCGGATCGGGACCCAGAAGCCTGAATACCGGCATGGAAAGCTGGTTTTCCAGCGTCTGCGCCGGGATCATCTCATTTTTGCGGCTCGGATAATACGCGCCGTTGACGTAACCGCCCCAAAGGGTAAAACCGTCCGTTCCCCGCTGGTCGCGGCAGAGAGCGCCGCCCCTTACGCCATATTTTTCCGACGCATAGGCAAAGGTTTCGATGTCGATGACCCACGAGCCGATCGTCTTTGGATAATATCCGAAAATTTCTTTAAAATCTGCCATATAGGCGTCCAGAAGTCGTCTGCGCTCCTCTGGCGTATAGCCGAGGCAATAGGCTGTCCCCACCCGGTCGTCATATTCCTCGCCCCGTTCTCC
This sequence comes from uncultured Lachnospiraceae bacterium, assembly GCA_900550285.1. Classification (GTDB taxonomy): domain Bacteria; phylum Bacillota; class Clostridia; order Lachnospirales; family Lachnospiraceae; genus Gallintestinimicrobium. The sequence goes on along the minus strand of URRW01000012.1, from coordinate 18,623 downwards.
CACAAACGAAACGCCCGCGCGGCGGCACAGCTCCCCCGTGATCTCCCACCATGCGGCGATCTCGTCCGTTTCGTCCGCATATTCCCGCATCAGCTCCTGATAGGCGGGCTCGATGAGCGCGTCATGCTTTAACGCATAAGTAGACGGCAGCCCAAGCTGCTTTAACAGCTCCATCTGCCGTTTGATCGTGTCAAAATCATCCTGCATAAAGCGTCCCGGCTCTTCGTGCGCCCTCCGGATAAAATTGTAAATATTGACGACTGTTGTTTTTCCCATTCCGATTTCCCCTTTTGTCCTTTTGTATTATACTGTCCAGACTCAGCTGCCCTGACAGGAGCGCCCTGCCCTGTTCTGGCGCCGCAGCCGGAACCGTTCCGGCTCCCAGCAAAAAAGCGGCCTAAAAAGCTGTACCAGCGGCTTCCATGACAGCGCTGCCACCAGAAAAACGCTGCAGATAAGCGCCGCTGCCCCGTCGTGCTCGATCTGCCGAAACAGCTTGATCTTACTCATATATTTGATAAAAAAGCCGTGCAGCAGGTATACGGTCATCGTATTCGCCCCGATATAGGACAGATACGGCAGCTTCCTTGCCGGCGTAACCAGCAGAAAAAAGCCCATCCACAAAACCGCCCCCGCCATGCCGAATGCCCGGAACCGCCACGTATAGTCCCCTCTTTCATAGGAAACCGAGCCGTACAGCCACGCCAGACGGATTTCCTCCACATTCCGGTACAGCGCATATACAAAGCCCGCAAGGAAAACGCAGACCAGTCCGGTCAAAATGCCGTGCAGAAGCTTTTTATGCCGCACACAGGCTGCCGCCGTTTTGCCGCACAGCCGTAGCGCCTTCATCTGCCTGTAATACACGCCCATCAAAAAATACGGGAAAAACTCCACCACCCGCGAAAAGGACAGATAATATCCCGTTTTTTTATCAAAGCCGATCAAAATTCCCGCCGCCATCGCTGCGGCCAGCATGACCGCCTTTTTCCCAATCGACGCTCCCTCTCCCTGCACCAGCGGGAGCACCAGATTCCAGACGATGATCGCCAGCAGATACCACAAAAGCCAGTACGGCGTCGTATACTGCATGTCCGCATCCTTTTCCAGCACCCGGTTTGCAAAGATCAGATACAGCGTCTGGAACACCAGATACGGATAGATCATGTGATTGCGGATGCGCGCCGGATCATACCGTGCAAAAATCCCGGTCACAAACGCAAACAGCGGCATATGGAAGGAATAAATTACCAGATACAACAGCCTGTCCGCCGGGTCGTTTCCCATATACAGCTCCAGCATATGCCCGAATACGACCGAAAAAATCAGAATACATTTGATGTTGTCCATCCGGTAATCCCGCGCGCCCGCCGCTTTTTTTGTCAAACCTCTTTCCATCAATGACCGCCTCATACTCAACCAAAAGCTTCCCTGTAAATAATACGGATTTTAATATATGCCATTTTCCCCGATTTGTCCAGAGACAGATTCTTAAGATATTCTGTACCTCTCTTGTACACTCCGGGCAAAATATGATAAGATACCTAATACAGTCCATGCCTGCAGCGTCTGTCCCACGCACCTGTCAGGCACATGGTTTTTACAGGGAGGAATTATGGCAAACACAGAAAAAGTGCGGTTAAATAAATATCTGGCGCAGGCGGGCTTGTGCTCCCGCCGGGAAGCGGACGAACTCATTCTTTCCGGCAGGGTAACGGTCAATGCAAAGCCCGCCGATCCGGGAATGAAAGTCAACGATCTGGACAAAATTACCGTAAACGGAAAACCCGTGGGACGCCGGGAAAAGCACGTCGTCTTAGCATACTACAAGCCCGTGGGCGTGACCTGTACGGAAAAGGACCGGCACGCCGAAATCACCATCCGCGACGCGGTGGATTATCCGGTGCGCGTCACCTATGCGGGACGGCTGGACAAGGATTCCGAAGGGCTTTTGCTTCTGACAAACGACGGCGACTTGATCAACGGTCTGATGCGCGCGGCAAACTTCCATGAAAAGGAATATATCGTGCGCGTCAACAAGCCCATGAGCCGCGATTTTTTACGGAAAATGTCCGATGGCATGCTTTTAAAGGATCTGAATGAACGGACGCGCCCCTGCTTTATCAAAGAGGAAGGCAAATATGTGTTCCGCATCATCTTAACGCAGGGCTTAAACCGCCAGATCCGCCGCATGTGCAAGCAGCTGGGCTACGGCGTCACGAGCATCAAGCGCATCCGCGTGGCAAACGTCATGCTCGGCAAAATGAACCCCGGCGACATCCGCACGGTGACGGGGGCAGAATTAAAGGAGCTTTATGCACAAGTGGAAAAAAGCGTAAAGCGCCCCAATCAGAATGAAAAAAGGAATACGGCAAAATGAATGACATCGACAGAATGAAACAGCTGATCGCCCGGCTCAACGAGGCGGCAAAGGCATATTATGCACAAGACCGGGAGATCATGAGCAATCTGGAATATGACCGGCTCTATGACGAGCTTTCCGCGCTGGAAGAAAAAACGGGGCTCGTGCTGGCGCAAAGCCCCACCCAGTCCGTCGGCTACGAGGCGGTGGACACGCTTCCCAAGGAGCGCCATGAAAGCCCGATGCTTTCCCTTGGCAAAACCAAAAGCCGGGAAGAGCTGGCAGACTGGCTCAACGGCAAGAAGGGGCTTTTATCGTGGAAACTGGACGGGCTGACGATCGTTTTGACCTACCGGGACGGGAAGCTGTTTAAGGCGGTTACCCGCGGAAACGGCGAGGTGGGCGAGGTCATTACCCCCAACGCCCGCACCTTTGTAAACCTCCCGCTGCAGATCCCCTTTTTGGGCGAGCTGATCCTGCGCGGCGAAGCGGTCATTACCTATGAGGATTTTGAACGGATCAACGCAAAGATCGAGGACGCAGACGCCCGTTACAAAAATCCCCGCAATCTCTGCTCCGGCTCGGTCCGCCAGCTAAACAGCGAGATCACCGCCCAGAGAAACGTGCGCTTTTTTGCCTTCGCCCTCGTAAAAGCAGACGGCGCCGACTTTGAAAATTCCCGGGAAAAGCAGTTTGAATTTTTAAAGGAGCAGGGCTTTGAGGTCGTAGACTACCGCCCCGTGACTGCGGAAACGATGCGCGACGCGGTGGAATGGTTCGAGCAGACGGTTTCCTCCTATCCCGTTCCCTCCGACGGCCTTGTGCTTTTGCTGGACGACATCGCATACGGCGAAGCCCTCGGCAGGACAGCAAAATTCCCCCGCAACGCCATCGCCTTTAAATGGGCGGATGAAACGGCGCAGACGACCTTGCGGGAAATCGAATGGAGCGCCAGCCGGACGGGGCTGATCAACCCGGTGGCAGTCTTTGATCCCGTGGAGCTTGAGGGCACGACCGTCAGCCGCGCCAGCGTCCACAATGTCAGCATCGTAAAAGAGCTTCAGCTTGGCATCGGCGATACGATCACCGTCTATAAAGCGAACATGATCATCCCCCAGATCGCGGAAAACCTGACCAGAAGCGGCAGCCTTACCATCCCCTGCGAATGTCCCGTCTGCCATGAAAAAACCCAGATCCGGCAGGAAAACGACACGGAGACGCTGATCTGTCCCAATCCCGACTGCGACGCCAAAAAGCTCAAGTCCTTTACCTTATTTGTGAGCCGCGACGCCATGAACATCGACGGGCTTTCCGAAGCCACGCTGGAAAAATTCCTCGCCAGAGGCTTCCTCCACACCTATGCGGATCTGTTCCATTTAGACCGCTATAAAGACGAGATCACGCAGATGGACGGTTTCGGGGAAAAATCCTTTGCCAATCTGTCAGACAGCATTGAAAAGGCGCGCCATACTACCCTCGCCCGCCTCATTTACAGCCTTGGCATCCCCAATATCGGGATCGCCAACGCCAAAATGATCTGCCGGGAATATAAAAACGATCTGAAACGCCTGCTTAACGCCCCCGCCGAAGAGCTTGCCGGCATCGACGGCGTAGGCCCCGTTATCGCAGGAACCTTTGCCGCCTTTTTTGCGGAGGAAAAAAACAAAAAGGCGCTGGAAGCCCTCCTTGCCGAAGTAACGCCGGAACAGGAGACATTTTCGGAAGAAGCGCTCCCCCTTTCCGGCAAATCCTTCGTCGTAACCGGAAGCCTGAACCATTTTGAAAACCGCAATGCCCTAAAGGAAAAGATCGAGGCGCTGGGCGGCAAGGTGACCGGAAGCGTTACCGGCAAAACGGTCTGCCTGATCAACAACGACAACACTTCAAATTCTTCCAAAAATAAAAAGGCGCAGGAGCTTGGCGTAAGCATCCTGACCGAAGAAGCCTTTATGGAACAATATCTGAACCAGTAAACGCCGCTGTCAATCAGCGCCAAAGGAGAAACGAAACATGCCGATTAAAGTTCAGAGCGATCTTCCCGCCCGGGAGATCCTCGATCAGGAAAATATTTTTGTGATGGACGAGTACCGGGCGCTGCACCAGAATATCCGCCCGCTGCAGATCTGTATTTTGAACCTCATGCCGGTCAAGCAGGACACGGAGCTGCATCTTCTGCGCTCCCTGTCCAATACGCCGCTGCAGGTGGACGTGACCTTTATGAAAATGAACAGCCATCTGTCCTTAAACACCTCAGCCACCCATTTAAACAAGTTTTACCATACGTTCAACGAACTGAAAGCAAATAAATACGACGGGCTGATCATCACCGGCGCCCCGGTGGAGCAGATCCCCTTTGAAGAGGTGGATTACTGGGACGAGCTGTGCGAGATCATGGAATGGTCCAAAACCCACGTCCATTCCACCTTCCATATCTGCTGGGGGGCGCAGGCAGGGCTATATTATCATTTCGGCTTAAATAAGGTGCTCCTGCCCGAAAAGCTTTTCGGCGTCTTTTCCCACCGGGTCTTAAACCGCAGGGAGCCGCTTGTACGCGGCTTTGACGACGTATTTTATATCCCGCACAGCCGCCACACGGAAACGCCCGCCGCCCTGATCCATAGCTGCGAAAGGCTGACCGTCATGGCGGAATCCGACCGCGCCGGCGTCCTTTTGTGCATGACAAAGGACGGACGCCAGATCTTTGTCATGGGCCATCCCGAATACGACCGCTATACGCTGCACAACGAATACATGCGCGACCGTAGCAAAGGGCTTTCGATCGCCGTGCCGGAACATTATTATCCCGGCGACGATCCGTCGCAGCGCCCGCTTTTGTCGTGGAGATCCCACTGCAACGGGCTTTATGCGAACTGGCTGGATTATTATGTATACCAAACGACGCCCTTTGACATCCGGGACATCTGAGGTTCCAAAACAACTTTTCCTGCAAAAAGCCGCCCGACAGAAATTTTTCTTTCTGTCAGGCGGCTTTTTTATCCGATCTTCCACAGGTTACAGCGTCATCCGATCTCTTCCAGATCCTTTAACACCTGTCCCGCATTCTCTTCCGGCTTTACTTTCGCGTGTACCTTTACGATCCTGCCCTCCTCGTCGATCAGATAAGAAGAACGGATCACGCCCATTACCTGCTTGCCGTACATATTTTTCTTTACCCAGACATCGTACTTTTGCAGCACTTCCTTCTCCGGGTCTGCCAAAAGGATGAACGGCAGCTCAAACTTGTCCGCAAATTTGCGGTGCGCTACACTCGTATCCTTGCTGACGCCAATGACCGTCACGCCCTTTTCCACAAAGGCGGGATAGTTCTGCGCGTATGCGCACGCCTGCTTATTGCAGCCTGCCGTGTTGTCCTTGCTGTAAAAATACAGCACGACCTTTCTGCCGCGGAAATCGGACAGGCTCACTTCCTTCCCGTCCTGATCCTGCAATGTAAAATCAGGAGCCATCATACCTGCTTCCAGCATATCAATTCCTCCATTCTGTTCTTTTTGATCATTGTATCATACCCCCGCAGACAAAAAACCCCTTACTTTCGCAAAAACACGAGCTCCTCCGTTTTTGACAGTTCCGGCACATAGCGGTAATCCAGACGGTCAAAGGCCTTGACCACGTCCAGGCTGTCCGCCCCCTTTTCTGCCAGAAAGCGCACCATCTCTCCCCTCGCCATCTTTGCCATCGTACCCTTCTGCACCACTTTCCCATTCTGATATTCCCCGAATAGGCACGTCACAAAACGGACGTTTTTGCCCAGATGGCTTTCGATACATTTGCTGTACTCCTTTGACGCCAGATTCAGGATCAGCGGCTCTTTTTCCTCTTCCCCCAAAACAAGCTCCTCCATCAGGGCGCTGCCCCAGAACTCATATAGATTCCGGAACCCCTCCGGCGCGCCCTTTGCCTGCATTTCCAGCCGGTAGGGCGTTACCGCATCCAGCGGTCTTAAGATTCCATAAAAGCCCGATAAAATCCGCAGATGCTCCTGCACATAATCCCACTGCTTCTGCGAAAACACCCGGGGCGCCATATACTGATACTGGATCCCCTCATAGGATAAAAGCGCCGGCGTCAGCGCTTTTTCCGGATCCATCCTGCAGATCCTCTCCCGGTTGAGCTGCGCCAGCTTTTCATTGCAGCCCCACAGCTTTAAAAGCTCTGCGTCCGAAAGCCCCCGCATCCACGAAAGGATCTGCTTTGTCCGTTCCAGAAAGACGGGCATCCCTTCTGCAGCCATCGTATCCGAATCGGCAATCATCTTTTTGGCGGGAGAAATGATGATCCTCATTTCGTACTCAGCCTCCCGATATTTTTGATCAGCACCGAGATCGTGCCGTCCGGATTCGTAATAAATTCCACCTTATCCGGATCCTTGTATTCCTCCATCGGAATCGTGATCTCGATCCCCGTATCGGTCGTCAGATGCTGCTTCTGGAACTTTTTGACCGTCGCCTCGCTCTTTGGCGCGACGACTTCCTTTGCCATGTTGTATTTTTCCAGCTTTTCTTCCAGATCCGCCTGCATCTGGGGGCTGTCCTTAAATACCTTCTGCTTGACCTCCTCCACCGCAAGGCTGCCCTTTTCCTCCAGCTCATCGTAGATCGCCTGCTTGATCTCCATCTTGCGCCGGGTATCGTCGTCGCCGTAATATTTTTTGTTTACCTGCTCCACCGCCCGGGTCACGATGTCCAGCTTCGTCTTCTGCGACATGGGCGCATGGCATTCCAGAAACATCTCCGAAAAGTAATTTTTCTTTTCCCCGTTTATCTCGAACTTCTTTTCCGTTAAAATGATCTCCCCGTTGGAAAGGTTGACCAAAAACGCCTCCGTCAGCTTCTGTCCCTGAGACGGCAGGATCGCCTTCTGCAAAATGATGTCGTTTAAATTCCCGCCTTCCTCCGTCGGCTTTGTGGAATGGGTATAGGACGTTTTGTAATTCAGCTTTAAAAAGCCGAAATAATCGATCCCCTCGCAGCCAAATACGACTACCGCCGCATCTGCCGCCGGAATGTCGATGTTCGCGTTCATGATTCCGTAAAGCTTTGTACACAGCGCTTTGCTCGTCTCCACAAAATTGTCCGCGCAGCAGCCCTTTAACAGCTCCATGACCTCCGAGCCTTCCGAAAACTGACAGCGCTTTACGTCGTCGCTTTCCGTAAATTTTTCAATATGCGCCTTTAGAAAATCGCACAGATTCGATCCCATGTCGATCAGGCAGTCCGAAAGCACCGGCATCCCGACCGCAGAATCCAGAATATGAACGATCCCCATTTTCATGATGATGTCGTCTCTTACCATAAAATCCCTTTTCTCCTGTTATCCGGCTTTACGCCCGTTTTACCCCTTTTGCGATCGCCGGCCCGATAAAGGACGCGGCGATGATCTTTGCCGTATCCCCGGGCAGATAAGGGATCACGCCCGTCGCCAGCCCGCCCGCAAAATCAAGCTCCAGCTGCAGGCACAGCCACACCGTCCCAAACAGATAGCAGACAAGCGTTCCAAGCGCCATCGCTGCGATCTGGCGCGCCCTGCTCTTTCCCGCTTTTTCAAATAAAAGCCCCGTCAGCGGGATCATGAACAAAAAGCCGATCAGATAGCCGCCCGTAGGCCCCGCCAGCTTTGCCGCGCCGCCCGCAAAGCCGGAAAAGACCGGAAGCCCTGCAAAGCCCAGAAGCAGATAGATCACATAGCTAAAAAACGCGTCCTTCGTCCCCAGCACATAAACTGCCGTATATAAGACGAGCGTCGTCAGGGAAAGCGGGACCGGGCTGACCGGGATCGGGATTGAAAAAGGAGCCACGATGCACGTAGCTGCCGCCATCACTCCGATCAGCGCCATCCGCTTCGTGCTGACTGCCTGTTGTTTTGCCGCTGTTTTCATTTGAATACCCCCTTGGTATTTTATTTGTACCCACAGTAAGTAAGGGGTACGCTTTCTTTAGATTACCCTTTCCGGCGGAAAATGTCAACGGGCGCGCCTACCCCGTGAAACGCCTTGTACATTTTTCTTCCGTGGGGTATACTTGATTTTGAGGTTATCATTTCATTCACAGGAGGTATCTTATGAGTCAGGCACTCGAACAGTTTCAGCAATATCAGGACCGGATCAGCCAGTACGATCATGCGGCCGCCCTGCTTTACTGGGATCTGCAGACCGGCGCTCCCAAGGCAGGCACAGAAAGCAAATTAAACGACATCGGCTTTTTCTCCACGGAAAGCTTCCGCCTTTCCACCGCAGACGAATACGGCGCTCTTTTAAAGGCGCTTGCAGAGCCTTCGGAATATGAGCAGCTTTCCGATGCGATGAAGGTCACCGTTACCCGCTATCTGCGCGACTATGAACGCTTCAAACGCATTCCCGAAAGTTTTTATACCGAATTTGTTACCGTAAAGGCGCGTGCCGGCAGGGCATGGGAGGAAGCAAAATCCGCTTCTGATTTTTCCGTCTTTGCCCCCCATCTGGACAAGGTCATCCGCATGACAAAGGAATTTGTCCGCTATATGGAACCGGAGCAGGATCCTTATGAATTTTTGCTGGATCAGTATGAGGAAGGCATGGATTCTGCCACCATCGACCGGATCTTTGACGAGCTCAAGGAAGGGCTGCTGCCGCTTCTTGACAAGATCAACGCGGCTCCCAGACCGGATCTGTCCGCTCTGGAAGGGCATTTTGACGCCGACGCCCAGAAAAAGGTGCAGGAAATGCTTTTAAAATATATCGGCTTTTCCTTTGAATGCGGCGCGTGCGCGGAAAGTATGCATCCGTTTACGACGACGCTTTGCCCCGGCGATGTGCGCGTGACCAACCATTATTATGAAGACAACCCGATTTCCTCCATGTTTTCCGCGATCCACGAAGGCGGCCATGCCATTTTTGAACAGAATCTTGCTCCCGAGATCCAGAACACCGCAGCCGCCCAGATCAATCTTATGGGCCTGCATGAAAGCCAGTCCCGTTTCTATGAAAATATTCTGGGCAGAAACATCCATTTCTGGACGCCGATCTATGGCAGGCTCGGGGAGCTTTTGCCGCAGTTTCAGCAAATCCCGCTGGAAACCTTCATGCGCGCGGTCAACGACGTGCATCCCAGCATGATCCGTACCGAAGCCGACGAGGTTACCTACTGCCTGCACGTTATCCTCCGCTATGAGATCGAAAAGGCGATCTTTCGGGATAACGTGCCTACAGACCAGCTTCCCGCCCTCTGGAATGCAAAAATGCAGGAGCTTTTAGGCATTACCCCTGCAAACGACGCGGAAGGCATTTTACAGGATATGCACTGGTCGGACGGCTCCTTTGGTTATTTCCCTTCCTATCTTCTGGGTTCTGTTTACGACGGCATGCTGCTTCCTGCACTGCGCCGCGATCTGGGCGACCCGGACAGGCTTTTGGAAGAAGGCAGGATCCTTGAAATTACCAAATGGCTCAATGAAAAGATCCATCAGTTCGGCAGCCTCTATCCTTCAAAAGAGGTGCTGGCACGGGTATGCGGCACGGAGCTGTCCGCAAAACCCCTTCTGGACTATTTTCAGGAAAAATACGCCCGGATCTACGGGTTTTAAACGTCCGCGAGATTTTTCTGTATTAAAACACCGGAGCGGGTCATCCGCTCCGGCGTATTTTTTCCATGCTTTTATTCTGCCAGGCTAAGCGAAAGGCTCACGCCCCCGTCTGCTTCATAAAGGGAGATCCCGATTCCGCCCCAGTTCCAGTCCGATGTTTTCCCGGAGTCTGTCCCGCTTTCTCCTGTCTCTCCCAATGTCTCTTCCAATGTTTCTTCCGGCATTTTTTCCAAAGCTTCTTCCGGCCTGCTTCCTGTCACGGCGCAGATCCGCTCCCGAAGCTCTTGTGCCGCCAGTTCCCGCGGCTCTGCCAGCACGAGCCAGACAAGCCCGTTATCGTCATAGCTGGTATGGACGCTGCAGGCTTTCCCGAAAAGCGTTGTCTCATAGCTTCTTCCGACTAACGCCTTACCGTCCTCCGTTCGGTTTTCTTCTCCGCCGCCAAAGGCTTCTGCCGCCTCGTCATCCGTTTTTCCAAGCAGCCCTGCCAGCGCCAGAAGCTCCCCGCTGTCCGAAGCGGTTTTGTCAGGATCTAATGTCTCTGCTTCCGAATCGGCTTTGTCAGGATCTAGTATCTCCGCTTCCGAAGCAACTTTATCAGAATCCAGTGCCTCCGCTTCCGGTGCGCCCTCCTCCTGCTTTCCTTTCACGCTGATCACCGCGTCATATGCTTCGCCCTCCGCCATCCCTTTCGTCACGTTCCGGGGCGTGCATCCGCCCAGCAAAGCAGCCGTCAGGACGAGGAAAAGGATGCAGCTTACGGCACCGCCATACGCTTTGACAGCGCTCTTTTTTCTAATGGTCATTTTCTCTACCAAGCTCCCGCAAAATACGCTCCAGCCCGTCTAAATCCTCCTGCCTTGTCGCCCAGCTCGTCGCAAACCGCACGGCTGCGCTGCCACCTTCCAGCTCTTCCCAGACCTCGAAGCTTACCTTCTGTTCCAGCGCCTTTCTCTGTTCCGCATTCAGGATCACAAACTGCTGGTTGGTCGGCGAATCCAGCCAGAGCGGACAGCCGTTTTCTGTAAGGATCCTTTTTAACTTCATCGCCGCCTCAATGGCGTGTTCTGAAATGTCAAAATACAGCCCGTCCGTAAACAGCGTTTCAAACTGGATCCCCAAAAGCCGTCCCTTTGCCAAAACTGCGCCCTGCTGCTTCATCAGCGTAAAAAATCCCGGAACGGTATTTTTCTTCGGGAATACGACAGCTTCCCCGAACAGCGCGCCGACTTTCGTCCCGCCGATATAAAAAACGTCGCAGTTCTGGGCGATAACATTTAACGTCACGTCCGTATTTTTTGCCGCCAGACCATACCCCAAACGCGCCCCGTCCAGAAACAGGGGAATGCCGTATTCGCTGCATACCCTGCGCAGCGCCTCCAGCTCGGACTTCGTATAAAGCGTGCCAAATTCCGTCGGATGGGAAATGTATACCATTCCCGGCTGTACCATGTGCGTGCAGCTTCCATCCCGGTAAAAAGCCTCCAGATATGCTTTGACTGCCGCTGCTTCCAGCTTCCCGTCCCGATTCGGAAGCGCCAGCACCTTATGGCCGCCGCTCTCGATCGCGCCCGCTTCATGCACGCCGATATGGCCGGTGTCCGCCGCGATCACGCCCTCAAAGGGCTTTAACAGCCCCTTGATTACCGTCGCGTTTGTCTGGGTCCCGCCCACCAGAAAAAATATATCCGCCTCCGGGCAGCCGCACGCCTTACGGATCTTCTCTTTTGCCCGCTCGCAATACACATCGTTTCCATAGCCCAGCGTCTGCTCTGTATTCGTTTCCGCCAGCCGATTTAAAATTGCAGGATGCGCGCCTTCCATATAGTCACAGTTAAAATATAACATGCCGTCCTCCCTCATCTTTGCCGCTCCAAAAGCTCGTAAAGCGCGTCGTCCCCGACGCTGATCCACGCATCCTCTTCCTCTTCGTCCAGTCCCAGAAACTGCGCCAGCGTCCGGGGATCGTCGCCATTGTTCCATTCATCTACATAATCGTCGATCGCTTCAAATTCGATCTCCCCCGCCAGATAACGTGCCTTGAAATTTTCCATTTTTCTCTTCCTCTCGTTTTTTATCCTTATGACAGATTATTGAATCACAGGCTTTCTTCCTGCAAGAATTGCCTGTACCTCTTCGATGGATTTATCTGTGATCGCTGCAATCTGATCTACCGTAAATCCCTTTTTATACATATTTATGATGATATTTGCTTCGCCGATTGCTTTTCCTCTTTCCTCGCCTCTTTCTTCGCCGATTGCAATTCCTCTCTCTTCAATCCCCTGGCTCAGATTACACATAATACTCACATCCTTCCTTAAATTCTCTTCCAACGCAATATCATACTCCATCCCGATAATATCCAGCTTCTCATCCGCTGTCAGCTTCTGCGACAACAATGCGCCCAACAGGCGGTGCAGTTCGTACATTTCATTATGATCCGGCAGCTCCTTTGCCAGCCCGATCATTACGATATTGATCAGATCCAGATTGCCCTTCCACTCATAGGAACCGATCACATCTTCTTTCGTTAAATGGTAATGCGTCATGATATTTTCTTTCATGTTCATACATACCCATATGGAATAGACCCGTTTTATATCATTATAATTGGAATTTTCAAAATCTCTCTCTTTCTGCGATGAGATCAATCTGCTCACATAAAAGACTGCCCGGTTCAGGATCTCATACGCTGACGGTTCATCTTTTTGTGATTCAATATTTACGATAATCTGGGAAATGCCATCCTTCATCCGTACATAAAATACAATGTCAAACCGAATCAGCCCTTCATTCTGTTCCGTGTTCTCTGAATTAAATCCGGCGATCCGCTGCCCTCCATCTTCCGACTTCCGGTTTGTCAGCCCCGGCTCTATCGGAACCGTACTGATATAAGGTTTCCCTTCAATCAATGGTACAACCTCTTTCGGCTTCATTCCCTTAAATTCATCCACCGTTTTTACAAGGATATGCGCCAGAATGCTTTTCTGCCCCAGCAAACGCTTGGCACTTTCATCGTACTGCGCTTTTTCATCCGTCGCCCTTACTGCATTTTTCAATTCCGTATCCATTGGTTTTTCTCCTTTTACGCAGGATATGGTCTTATCTGCCCGATTGACTTGTGTTTTTATTATAGCTTATCCTCTATGCGAAAACAACCCAAAACCTTGCTGCCCAAAATCATCTTCTCTTCACCTCTTATTCCCTATTATATCAGAAAAATCCATATTTCCGGAAAATTTCGACAGAAAAAAGTGTGCGGCGAGCGCCTTTGCCGTCGGGCAATAGGATTCCTTCGCACAAGTGTGTATAAAAAAACCGCCTCCCGGCAGCACTTCCTGCTCCCGAAAGACGGTTTTTCCTGAAATTTCCTATTTTTCTGCGCCGCAGCATTCGCAATTACATGCCGTGTGTCCTTCTTTTCCCTGACATTTCCCAGCTGCCGGACAGCCGATACATTTAACGCCGCTCTTTTTTGCCCTCCATATGTAAGCTGACGCAGCGCCTACCATGAACAGTATGATCCCTATTATCAGCAAATCTGCCATATGCCTTCTCCTTTCTATGCGCGGAGGCGATACTCAGCGCCAAAATCCCTCTCTTTTTTCCGAATCAGCACAGCCAGCGCCGCCGCAAATACAGCCACTGCGATCAGTCCGGGGACAAAACCGCTTCCAAAAGCTCCTGTCGCTGCCAGCGTACCGGTCTGATATACGAAAAACGCAACCGTATAGCCGACTGCCAGCTGCAGCGCAATTCCTCCCCACAGCCATTTTTTATCCTGCATTTCAGAATTCATAGCGCCGAGCGCCGCAAAGCAGGGCGGCGTGAAAAGATTGAACATCAGATAGGCAAGCGCCGCCGCCTTTGTCAGTCCCATTACCATTGCCACTTCATTTGCTCCGCCGACCAGCGCCAACTCTTCGGTATCAATAAAGTTTGTAAGCCCATAAACGACCGCCAGCGTGCCAACTACATTTTCTTTTGCAATAAAACCCGTGATCGCCGCCGCTGCAAGCTGCCATACGCCAAATCCGAGCGGGATCAGAAGCACCGCAAACGGGGATGCGATCGACGCCAGAATAGAAGTATGTTCCATGCCTTCTTCCACGATCTGAAACTGCCAGTTAAAGCTCTGCATGATCTGCACTGCGGTGTTGCACACTAAAATGATCGTTCCCGCTTTCACAATATATGCCTTACCGCGGGAAAGCATGGAAAGCGCCGCCCGTTTTAAGCTCGGGAGCTTATATTCCGGAAGCTCCATGATAAAGAAGGATTTGCGGAATTTATATCCGGTAATCTTTTTTACCAATAGCGCGCCCAGAAAAATCAGCACAATGCCAACCAGATACATCGTCGGTCCCACCCATGCGGCATCTGCAAAAAATGCCCCTGCAAACAACGCAATGACCGGGAGCTTTGCGCCGCACGGCATAAAGGGCGTCAGCATGGCGGTGGCTCTTCTTTCCCTTTCATTGCGGATGGTACGGCATGCCATGATACCGGGGATGGCGCATCCGGTTCCGATCACCATGGGAATTACAGATTTTCCCGAAAGGCCGACCCTCTTAAAAATCGGATCTAAAACTACGGTAGCGCGTGCCATATATCCGCAGTCTTCCAAAAGGGCAATCAGAAAATACATGACCATTACCAGCGGAAGGAAGCCTACTACTGCGCCTACGCCTCCGATAATGCCGTCTATGAAAAGCGCCTGCAGAAACGGGCTTGCCCCTTCTGCCAAGCCCGCAGCCCAGCTCTGGAACACTTCGATCCACCCGACTAACCAGTCCGCGATCCATGTCCCGACCGTAGACTGGGATATATAAAACACGCCGAACATGACCGCCGCAAAGATCGGGATTCCGACAAATTTGTTGGTCAGCACCAGATCAATGCTGTCCTGCTTATTTTTATCCTTCGTTAAAATCGTTCTCTTTTCTACCTCTTTTACGATCCCGTTTACAAATTCAAAGCGTTTCCGATCGGCTGCCTCAACCTGCACTTTGTCCTGCAGGTCAATATCCTCCTGCACATAAGGCGCCTTCTGCGCGCATCCCTTCAATGAAACCGCCCTGCCGACAGCCTCTTTTAACCCTTCATGCCCTAAAGCTGTGGACACCGTCCGAATGACCGGGCATCCTAACCGCTCTGCCAATTTTTCTACATCAATTTCTGTTTTTTTCTTCTCCGTAATATCGCTTTTATTCAGCGCGACTACGACCGGGATCCCCAGCTCCAGAAGCTGTGTTGTGAAAAACAGGCTCCGGCTTAAATTGGTCGCATCCACAATGTTGATCATGACATCCGGATTTTCGTTTTTTACATAACTGCTGGTAATGCTTTCCTCCGACGTAAAAGGAGACATGGAATAGGCTCCCGGCAAATCTACTGCGATCAGTTCCTCTGCGCCGTCATAATACCCTTTCCTGATCGGACTCTCTTTTTTCTCCACCGTTACCCCTGCCCAGTTTCCCACGCGTTCATTTCTTCCCGTGAGCGCATTGTACATGGTCGTTTTCCCACTATTGGGATTTCCCGTCAACGCAATTCTCATTTTCTGTCTCCTCCTTCGTACTTTAATTAGTATATACTAACCTATCATTAAAAAAATATGCGCTTCTGCACACACCTGCGCCGGACGCATCTGCCGTCAGGCAAGGATGCCGCCGCCCTTTTTAGATTGAAATTGCTTTTGCCAAATCCGTATCAATATTGTATCTGCCGTCCTTGATCGATACCACGCAGCCGCCCTTCCGATGTGCAATTACGGTAATCGGCTCTCCGCTGTAACACCCCAGGGAAAATAAAAACGAATTTAATTCCTCATCATCTGTTGTAATATCCGTTACAATATATTCTTTGCCTTCTTTCGCCTCTGATACATTCATAACTCTCTCTCACCCTCCATTCCTTTTTACCTGTTTATCGGCTTTATGATTTTGCAAATAGATTTGTTTTGCTTACTTTAGTTAGTTTATGCTAATTCATTTGTTTTGTCAATCCCATTTCTGCGTTTTTTTATTCTGGTGGGATGGCGCCCAATCCGTGTCCTATCTTTTCCTTTCTCTGCACGAAAAAAGCGATAATATAAATCATGAGAAATATCATGACTGTAAACGAACCTATTACCATATTCGTCGCCTTTTGTCAAGGCTCAACGAGATGAAACACACTTTGCGAGTTTCACTCGTTATCGCGGCAGTCGCTAATGTCACGTGCAAGCACGGGCTTTGGCTCGTTGCTTCGCGTAAAAAAACGAGCAGATGATATACACCTGCCCGTCCCGTTAATGGAATATTTGGATTAAGGGCATTGCCTGCTCCCACAAACAACCCTTGCCTTCCCACGGCTCATCCTATTTTATGTACTTTACAAATATTTTATTCTATCAAACCTTTCTTCCCAATCCATCGGCAAAATGCGAAGTTGATATACATCTATTTTCGATTTCAAAATACATTTCTTCAGCTTTTGTTTCATTTCCTCACTATCTTTGGAACTCATTACTTTTTTCAAAGCATAAAGTCTTGAAAAGAAATCCTCTCCACTCAGCAGTATATCAGGATCATCTTCTGCATCTGGCAGCACAATGGCTTCCTGCATCCCTACCAGTCTGGAATGGTGGGCACAAATATTTCTTAAGGTTCTCACACCATTCAGCCAAGTGTCCATCTGCATAGTTATCTTTTTGCCATATTTTCCCCTGCTATAACTATACAATAAAACTTTCTTACGTAAATCGCTTCTCAAATATTTATAAATATTCTCAATCGTACCAAATTCAAAATATGAAAATGCTGCCCAGCATGGAATATTCATTGTGGCTCTTTTTCCGCCATTTCTATATTCTTTTAACTCCGGATATTTTAAAACGTCTTAGTTTTTCTTCTTTATCCTGTATATCATGAAAGAAACTCCCAAAGAATTTTATGTTCTTTTTTCTGTAAAATTTATTTCTCTCACTTCTTGTCGGTGTATAATTCTGTTGATCTAAATAAAACACTGCATCTGCTGTTTTCAATGAAACTGCATTAGAAATTGCTGATTTTATTTGAATTTCAGCCTTTGCACAAGCCTCATACATAATCTTTCGCAATTCAAAATCAAACTGATACAATGCAAACAAAACATCCTGTGAGGGTTTCATCTGAAACACATTCGTGTATGATAACAAATATTTTCCATATCTGCTGGCACGAAAATATCCTGAATACTGCAAAAATTCCCGCATTCTTGCCCGTTTTGTAAACGTCACATATTTTTTCATCGTATCAATCTGTTCTTCCACAGTAAAAGGTTTATCATTAGCCAAATCTACACCTCCTCGCTGGTAAAAAAAAAGAATGGATATACCATTCTTAATCCCGTAAATGGAATATTTGGATTAGGGCATTACCCATGCCTTCCCACGGCTCGATTTTATTATAGCATATCCGCACTGTTTTGCAAGTTTTTTTATCATATTTTCCCGATACAACCTTTTGCCGGAAGATATGCCGCCTGTGCTGCCATTGTCCAATGTAGGACTCTCAATTAGGGTAGCTGATGAATTACCTTTGCGCCCCGATACTTGCAATCGTAATTCATCATCAAATATATTCCGTTTCCATACAAAACAATCTGGATATACAATTATTTCCTTTACAAAGGCGTCTATCACTTCCTCCGGTATACTATGTGTCGAAAAATTAAAATCCTGCTTTAATCCATACTTTAGAACTTGAAGCCGATTTTGATATTCCTCATCGGATACCTCCTCATCCACTTGGTATGACTCCAACATCTTCTCTAACTTTTCTTTCTCTAAAAACAATGTAGCTTTTTTATGTTGAAATCTAAAGCAGTCTTAAAAGCTGTATCAGATCATGCGGCTCTTCTTCATGTGATGTTGCTTGTCTGGTGTCAAAACGCTTGAAACCATAGTTTTCATAAAAGGAAAGCAGTTTTTCTTTATTATCTGCTTCCACAAATGCCACCATACCTCCAGCCTGATACTGTAAAAGTTGTGTCTGCCTGATAGCTGCTTCCAACAGTTCCTGTCCTGTTATCCGACCTTTTGCCCTATCACTAAATTTTTTCCCAAGTTGGGCAATCAGGTAAGTTGCCAAATTATAGGTCTGTTCATTTTTATCTATCTCGCTAAATCTTGCCAGCTTCCTCTTAACTGTATTACTAAATGGTTCTGCTTTTACAACAAGCGGCTTGATTGTAATAGAAAAATATCCCAACAACTCTGCATCTTCCAATGACAATACAATATATGTAACTGCTTGATGTTTTTTAGCAAACTCAATTGCCTGCTGTTAAAAAAAACGCTCAACATCCGGATTTAACGGACATGAAAACTCGGAAAGGAGCTGTACTAATGTGTCCTCTCCGAGCCTTTTGTCCTCATTTTCTAAATACTCACGAATGTTCAACACAATAAAATTATTTGCTGGTTGCATCCGCTTTCTTCCTTCTCTCCATGAATTTCAAAATATCTTCTGCACCTTGCAAGTAGGTAACATTGATTGGAACACGAGGTGTTCTGTCGTTGGCAGATGCTTCAATCGCATCGGCAAACATCTCCACCTGCTTCTGACCGGATATAATAAAATTCTTAGTGATACTTGAAGTTGCCATATAAATCTCCATTCCGCCGCCTTTGGCTGGCGGCACAAATAGTAATGAAAGT
>URRW01000011.1 GCA_900550285.1 uncultured Lachnospiraceae bacterium | reverse complement strand
GCTATATCCAGTATAAGTATCTGCGTGAAAAATCCGATCAGAAAACTTGGACTTACGGCGATCTGTATGTCCGTGACGAATATCTGGGTACGTATATTGATTATTCCCTGGACGGCGCTTTTGCCAATGTGCCGCCGGATGCATCGGCAGGGAGCGAAGCGCTTGCCGAACAGGTGCGTGAATTTAAGGAAAATACCCTGACGGAGCTGAGCGACCTCAGGATCAATACCAACGAGCTGACGCAGCTGATGGACTATTATGCAATCGATACAAAGACCGGCACTTCTATCGGGAACAGCACAAATGCCGCCCTTCAGGCGATCGCAGGAGGCAAACAGCTTGCAGAGAATCCGTATGTTTATTATGTGATGATCAGCTATGATGAAGCCGGAAACGTGACCGGAAACGCGGTCGATGTCCCCGGCGATACGGGCGAATTTTTAAAGCGGGTCGATGCACAGAGCCGCAGCGTCTGCTTCCGGGAATTTTATGATGACAGTAGGACTGCTTTTGTTAATTTTTATAACGAGGATGCAGACGAGTATTATCGTTATCGCTTTACCCTGTCCGCTCCTTCCGATATGAAGATCGTATATGCCATGACGCAGGCGCAGTATCAGGACTTTTTAAACGGATACGGGGAAATGTCCGGCTATTATACGCTTCCGGATTATACCTATGTCCGTTATAACAGCTATTTAAGCGCCGGAGTCCCGCAGGTGATCCTTGGCTTTTGGATTGCAGCGCTTGTGTTGGGCGCAACGGCAGTATTTTTCTTTTCCCGGAAAGGCTATGAGTTCCAGAACCTTCCGCTGTGCCGGATTCCGCTGGAGCTCCATCTGATCATAGGCGTTGTATTTTTATCCGTATCCATTACGGATAAGATGACGGAGCTGATCTGCGCCTGTCAGAAAGGATGGTTTTTGCCAAACCTAAGCAGGCATATTCTGGAGCCGGTACATTTGCAGTGGACGGTCTATCTGATCTGCGGGGCAATTTTTTATGCTTATTTTATGTACGGCTATGTGTTTGGAACCGTATGTGCCGGACTGCTCCGGGAAAAAGCCTTCCTTAAGGAGCACAGCCTGCTGATCCGGTATTGGAATAAGATCGTTTCGTTCCTGAAACGCTTTTATCAGGAGCTGGTTAATTTTGACATCGGTACGGATGCCCGAAAGATCATCGGAAAGCTTGTGATCGTCAACTTTATTGTCCTGTATGTGATTTCCCTTTTCTGGATCTGGGGATTTGTGCCGCTCATTCTTTATTCAATCGCAGTGTATTTCCTGCTGAAACGCTATGTCAAGGACGTGCAGGACAAATATCAGAATCTGTTAAAGGCGACGAGCGCGATCGCAAAGGGAGATTTTGACATTGCCCTTTCCGAAGATTTCGGCGTTTTTGAAAGTTATAAAAATGAACTTCGCCAGATACAGACCGATTTTAAAAAGGCGGTAAATGAAGAGGTAAAAAGCCAGCGGATGAAGTCGGAGCTGATCACCAACGTGTCCCATGACTTAAAAACGCCGCTGACCGCCATCATTACCTATATCAACCTGCTCAAAGATCCCGGCGTCACAGAAGAGCAGAAGCAGGAATATCTTTCTACCCTTGACAAGAAAGCGGTGCGCTTAAAGACGCTGATAGAAGATCTGTTCGAGGTTAGCAAGGCAACGACCAACAATATTACGTTGAATTATGCGAATGTTGATATTTGCAATCTTATCCGGCAGTGCTATCTGGAATATGAGGACAGGATGGAAGAGCAGGGACTGCAGTTTAAATTCCTGTTTCCGGAAGAAAAGGTTACGCTGCAGCTTGATCCGCAGAAAACCTTCCGCATCTTTGAAAATCTGTACACAAACATTATCAAATATGCGCTTCCTTCCACCCGGGTTTATGTGATCGTAAAGGACAGCGATGAGGAAACGGAGATCACGGTAAAAAATATTTCCCGCACAGAGCTGTCTGTTTCGCCGGAAGAGCTGACCGAACGGTTCGTGCGCGGGGATCATTCCCGCAATACGGAAGGAAGCGGCCTTGGGCTTGCGATCGCAAGAAGCTTTACGGAGATCCAGCACGGGACGCTGCGTATCCTGCTGGATGGGGATTTGTTTAAAGCAATCCTGACCTTCCGCAAATGGACGCCGGGGCAGGAGAATCATACGTCAGGTCAAACGGCGCATCCGGCTCCGGATCCAGCGCCGTATACAGCTCCGGAACCTCCGTTTTACAGACCCAGCCGCTGGCGGACGGAAAAAAATCTCCGCAAGCACGGTCAGAAACGGGATCCGGGCAAATAAAAGAGGTGATCTAAGGCGCACGCCTGCGCCGGATGCGTGTGCCGTCAGAAAAAACAGGGAGCCTTTACGGCTCCCTCAGCTTCACACTTTTTGCGGCTTTTCGCTTGTTCTCGTCCTTCATGGCAGCATAATGCTTCCGCGTCGTATTGACGTCCCTGTGTCCCAGCACGTCGGCAACCAGATAGATGTCACCGGTTTCCTGATACAGCGTTGTGCCATAGGTTGAACGCAGCTTATGGGGCGTGATCCGTTTTGCAGTGGTAACGAGGGAAGCGTATTTTTTAACCAGATTTTCGACGCTGCGGACTGCCATGCGGCGATTCTGAAGAGAGAGGAAGAACGCATTTTCATGTCCCTCCATCGGAATGATGTGGATGCGCTGTTCCAGATAAGCGCCCAGGGCAGCCTCCACTTCTTCCCCGAAATATACGACGTCTTCATAGCCGCCTTTTCTGCGTACCTTGATCGCCAGATTATCAAAATCAACATCTTCCAGATCGAGCCCGACACATTCGGACACACGGATTCCCGTTCCCAGAAGGAGGGTCAGAATCGCAACGTCCCGTTCCTTTGTTTTTTCATGGAATTTCTGCTGGCTCTTCGTCATTTTTGAACCGTCCTCCGCCTGATCCAGTAAAAGCGCTACTTCGTTTGGGTCCAGCCGAACGATCTCTTTATCATGAAGCTTCGGCATAAGGACAAGGGACGCCGGATTTGTCCGGATTTGTTCGTCCTTGAAAAAATAGTTGTACAGGGTGCGCAGGGAAGAAAGCTTTCTGCGCTTTCCCCGTTCATCGTTTGTATATTCGTTTCCTTCTTTCTGATAATAGGAAAGGTACTCCATATATTCTTCAATATCGCTTTTTGCGACCTGATCCAGAACCGACAGGGGAAATTTGGTGACTTCCATTTTGGCAAGCGCCGGATTTCTGCGGTGCAGAAATTCAAAAAACACTCCCAGATCGTAGGCGTAGGCAAGGCGTGTGCGGGATGAGGTCGTCTGCTCGATCCCGCGGAAAAACTGCCGGCAAAACTCCGGCAGCTCCTCCATCAGGCGGCGCAGCTTCAATACGTTTTCCTTGTTCATTTCGTCATGATAATTTTTACTGTTTTTCATGAATCCTCCATTCCGGGATCCCACGCTGGATGGCTGTAAACATCCGGTCTTTTACGCCGTGGTTTTCCTGATTGAGCTGATGGAGCAGCTGCTTGACATATTCCCGCCGCGTATACCCGTCCGCGGGGCAGGGGCTTTTTACGACGGGAAGCTGGTTTTTGCGGGTAAAGCCGATCACATCCGCCTCTTTCATATAAATCAGGGGACGGATCACCGTCAGATCCATACGGTCCAGATAGGTTACCGGTAAAAAGGTGTGAAGTCTTCCTTCATAGAGAAGGGAAAGCATCATCGTTTCCACCGCGTCGTCCCGGTGGTGGGCGTAAGCAACCTTATTGCATCCGGCTTCCTTGATCGCATCGTTTAGCGCCCCTTTGCGCATCTTTGCGCACAGCGCGCACGGATTGCTTTCCATACGCCGGTTAAAAACAATCTCTGCGATCTGCGTTTTCACGATCGTATAGGGAACATCCAGCGACCTGCACAGCTCCTCAATCCTGCCAAGATCCAGATTGTCAAATCCAAGGTCTACGGTTACCGCATGGATTTCAAAAGGGTTCGGGTAAAAGCGTTTCAGCGCCTGCATCGCATAGAGCATCGTCAGGGAATCCTTCCCCCCGGAAATGCCAAGCGCGATCTTATCCCCGGGCTGTATCATATGATAATCGTCCGCAGCGCGGCGTACCTGACTTAAAACCTGCTGTAAATTCATCTTTCCTCTTTCCGCCGCCGAAACGGCATTTTAGTGACGGGATCTGATCCCGTATCAGTATACTATTTTTTACGGTATTTGAACAGGGTTGAAAAACGGCTTTCTTTCCTGTAAACTACTAATAGGCGCGCCGATGGTAAAAAAATCCGCCGCGCCGCCAATTTTATGAAATGGAGACTTTCTTTTATATGAAAGAGATCAAATGTCCGAAATGCGGAGAAGTCTTTCAGGTTGACGAATCCGGATATGCGGCGATTGTAAAGCAGGTCCGGGATAAAGAGTTTGAAAAGGAGCTGTCCGACCGGAAAGCCCAGTTTGACGCAGAAAAACAGGCTGCCGTAAAGCTGATGCAGGTGCAGACCATGCAGCAGATGTCAGAAGAGATTTCTTCCCTGAAGCAGCAGCTTGCCGCCAGCCAGTCAAAGTTAAAGGCACAGGCGGAAGCGGAGGAGTCCCGCTTAAGCGCCCAGCTTGCCGCAAAGGAAAACGCCCAGAAGCTTGAAACGGAAAAGCTGATTTCCCAAAAAGAAAAGGAGATCGCGCAAAAAGAGCGGGAGATCGGTCTTTTATCCGGAAAGATCGAAACCGTTAAGCAGGAATCCCTCCTGCGCGAGCAGGGCATGAAGGACGGCTATGAGGAACGGCTGCGGTTAAAGGATGAGCAGATTGCGTACTACCGGGATTTTAAAGCCCGCCAGTCCACGAAGATGGTGGGAGAGAGCCTGGAGCAGCACTGTGAGATCGAATTTAACCGGCTGCGTGCCACAGGCTTTCAGAACGCTTATTTTGAGAAGGATAACGACGCCAGAAGCGGAAGCAAGGGCGATTATATTTATCGGGAATTTGATTCCCAGCAGATCGAATTTATTTCCATCATGTTTGAGATGAAAAACGAGATGGACGAAACTGCCACAAAGAAAAAGAACGAAGACTTTTTAAAAGAGCTGGACAAAGACCGGCGTGAAAAAAACTGTGAATACGCCGTTTTGGTTTCCCTTCTGGAGCCCGACAGCGAGCTGTATAATTCCGGCATCGTGGATATGTCCCACCGCTATCCGAAAATGTATGTGATCCGCCCGCAGTTTTTTATCCCGATGATCACGATTTTGAGAAACGCCGCCCAGAACGCCCTGCAGTACCGGCAGGAGCTTGCGGTGATCCGCAGCCAGAATATTGATATTTCGCGGTTTGAAGACGATATGAACGACTTTAAGGAAAAGTTCTCCCGCAATTTCCGCATTGCCAGTGAACGGTTTCAGAAAGCGATCGACGAAATCGACAAAACGATCGACCATCTTCAAAAGACGAAGGAGGCGCTGCTTTCTTCGGAAAATAATCTGCGGCTTGCAAATAACAAGGCGGAGGATCTGACGATTAAGCGCCTCACCCGGAATAACCCTACCATGAAGGCAAAATTTGAACAGCTCGAACAAGAGCGGCAGAACTGAGAAATTTGGAGGAATCTTGCATGAAATTTCGCTGGGAGAAAAAATATCTCTACTGGGGCGTTACCGCGCTCCTTGTCATTATCGGCGGTCTGACCGCTTATTATCTGATGTTCCACGGCGGCATCCTGCGCAAGCATCTGAGCACGCTGCTGCATATCTGCATGCCGATCATAAACGGCTTTATCCTCGCGTGGCTTTTGTGTCCGGTGGTAAATATGCTGGAACGAAAGCTGCTGCATCCGCTTTTGGATCGGATTGGCGCAAAGCATCGGGCAATCCGGGAGAGGGGAAAGGCATTAAACGGCATTTGCCGCGGGATTTCCATTATTTTGACGCTGATCTTTGTGGGCTTCCTGCTTTTCGGATTTTTCCGGGTGGTCATTCCGCAGGTAATTTCCAGCATCCAGAGCATCATTGGTCAGTTTCCGGAATATGTTTCCAACATCAGCATCTGGGTTCAGAAGCTTCTGGCAGATAACCCGGACATTGAGCATACGGTCATCCGGCTGATCGATACGTATTCCGCTGACCTGCAGGAATGGCTCAACAAAGGGATCCTGCCGCAGATCAATAACCTTTTAAAAACCGTATCGCTGAGTATGCTGAGCCTCGTGAAAGCGCTCTGGAACCTGATCCTTGGACTGATCATTTCCATTTATCTGCTTGCCAGCAAGGAAAAGTTTCTGGGGCAGGCAAAAAAGCTGGTTTATGCTTTTCTGGATACCAGATACGCAAATGATATGATCGAAAATGCCAGACTGATCAATTCCACCTTCGGCGGCTTTATCAGCGGCAAAATACTGGATTCCTTTATCATCGGAATTATCTGCTTTGTGGGAACAAGCCTGCTGAAATTCCCTTATCCCATGCTGATCAGCGTTATCGTGGGCGTGACAAACATCATCCCGTTTTTCGGACCGTTTATCGGAGCGATTCCCAGCGGCCTGCTTATCCTGATGGTAAATCCGGTTCAGTGCATTTACTTTATTATTTTTATTATTGTGCTCCAGCAATTTGACGGAAACTTCCTTGGACCAAAGATCCTTGGGGAATCTACGGGGCTTCCCGGCTTCTGGGTTTTATTTTCAATTACCCTTTTCAGCGGTATTATGGGCGTTCCCGGCATGGTGCTCGGCGTTCCTACGTTTGCCGTATTGTACGCCCTGTTAAAGCGCCGCACCAATCACAGCCTCCGTCAAAAGGGTTTTTCTACCGATACAGAGCAATACCGGAAGCTGGATCATATTGATGAGGAAAATGGCAAGTTCTGCGAAAAGGCAGTGCCTGCATCTCAGGAAAAATCAGCCGCAAAAGCTAAAAAAGACAAAAAAGGAGATTCCCAGACATGAAATTTGTGATACAGCGCGTTTCGCAGGCAAGCGTTACGATAGACGGACAGCTTTATTCCGAAATCAACCGGGGCTTTCTGGTGCTCATCGGCGTTTCCGATGAAGATACGGAGGCGGTCGCTGACAAAATGGTGAAAAAAATGATCGGGCTGCGTATTTTTGAAGACGCTGACGGCAAAACCAATCTGGCGTTAAAGGACGTGGACGGAAGCCTGCTTTTGGTTTCCCAGTTTACCCTGTATGCCGACTGCCGCAAGGGCAACCGTCCCTCTTTTGTAAAGGCAGGGGCGCCGGCGCATGCGGAAGCGCTTTATGAATATGTGATTAAAGCCTGCCAAAAAGAAGTGCCTGTCGTAAAAACAGGCAGCTTCGGGGCAGATATGAAAGTGGCACTGCAGAATGACGGGCCGTTTACGGTTGTACTGGATTCAAAGGAGCTGGGGATTTAAGGCAGATATTTGAAAGATAACAAATCAGCGCGCAGGCAAAAGAAAGATAACCGGATCAATCTTTGCGCCTGCGCGTTTGTTTTTCTTTATTCTGATCTGACTGAACGGAAAAGAAGTGTGCCATAAAGGCGGCAGCTGAATGAATGGGGCAAGAAGATTAAAAATCCCTTAAGTATGGAAAATATGCGTTTTTTCTTATAACTATTCGTTAAACTTGACTTTCGCGCATAGTTGGATGTCGCTTCTCTCAGGGATTCGGAAGGCATTTTTTGTCCATAACCTAATTTACTGCATTTACTGCTGGTATCTGTTTATCATTTTATTTATACTTATCTGTACTCTTCGTACACTTTCTGCCGGATCAGTTCAAAGGATACGTCGTCTGCAGCTATTTCAACGATAACAGATTTATTTTCAGCTTCAGAGAAATTTTCAGAATCTTTTTGCGCATCTGCAATATACGCCGTTATCAGGTATCCGGCTCCCATATCATACACATCATTCCGGTAAATCGAATGTTCCAGATAAAATACAACTTTCCGGACGTTTCCATCAAGCGTATCTGCATGCTGTATGTGTCTTTCTTCTCATACGCCATAATTGATATAAACGCCAACGCAGATTAATCCTGCCGCCAGCAATATGCACAGGCAGGCTGTCAGAACCTTGTAGCGCTTCGCTTTCCCCGCAATCAGGTACATGCTGTCCAGCACATCGGTCACAAAAAATAACTGCAAAATAATATGCAGCACGCACTCTCCCGCTTTCATTTCCCGCGTTCTGAGTTTTAAGATCACATAGGAAATAACATAGCAGCTTCCGACGATCAGGATCGCATAATCCAAAACGGCAAAGATCCCGGCAATGACCGCAGACAAAGGCCCGATAAAAAGCATTGTCATAAAAGTCAGCCCGCTTGCAAGGACAAATACCGCCACATAAAACGGGATCATCCCATATTTCAAAAAGACCATGCAGTTTTCCAGAAACCGCTCTTTCCCTGTCCGGCAGCATGTGAATGCAAAAATACAGTTGATTATGCCGATCAGGGCGCTTAAGGCGATCATCAATAAAATCAGACGCCAGTTTTCATTCAAATACAGGACAAAGATTCCATCCAGATAAACCATAAGCAGAAATAACAGCGGTAAAATATAAAAGCCTTTTTTCGTCTGCGCCATGATATGCCGATTCTCCTTCTTATATCTTATATTTCTTATATGGACAACAACAGCCCCGTTTTTTCAAAAAAGGAATCCGCCCAGCTCTGGTCGCAGAAAAAGACGATACATTCCTGATAGCCGTCTGTCATTGCGTACAGCCTGCGCGTTTCCCCTGTTTCGGCAATCAGCCCGTTGAGCTGATCCAGAACTTTTGTATCAAACCAGTCGCCCTGAACCTCTGCCTTCAGCGTATAGGTTTTGCCGTTCCAATCAAACGTAACCTGCCGTGTCCCGGTCCCGTTTTCCAAGTCTGCATCATCCAGATTTTCGGATATATTTTGAAAGTCCAGCGCCCCGTTTCCAATCGCCCTGACCCCGTTTAAAAAATCTGTATACATCTTCTCAAACCGGAATACTTCCATATCGAAGGCATATACGCTGTCGTTATCGGGAGCCCATTCTGTCAGGTCATCGTTGTAGATCCCGTCCCCTAAAACGGTAAGGAGCACCGCAGTTTTATTCATCAGCGCCTGCGGATCCATATCCGAGTAGCTTTTTTCCATATCCTCCATAAACTCGTCCGTGATCCCACTGATCCCCAGCGTTTTTAATTTTGCCCCAATATCGGCAAAGCTCTCCTGACTGCCCCATTCCAAGTCATATGCGGATCCATCTGCACTCTCCTGCCCCGTGCAGCCTGCCAGCAGCGGAAACGCTGCCAAAGCCAGTGCGCTGCCCAAGAGGAGCAGCCATGCCGTTTTATGTTTCATCCCTTTTCCTCCGATATAAAATATGCAGCAATCCCAAACGTCTGGAACTGCTGCACTTATTTTCGCTTCCTATTTGGATGCGTCCTCAAAATCCTCTACGATCTGTGCGATCAGCTTTACGGTTCCCTCGATGCCGAGAACAGAGCTGTTTAAGCAAAAGTCATAGCTGTCTGCCCTGCCCCATTTTTTGGAAGAATAATAATTGTAATAGCTCTGACGCTGTTTATCCTTTTTAATCATCATTTCCCGCGCACGGGCTTCATTCAGATCCGGATATTTGCTGACCAGCCTTTTGATCTTAGATTCTTCATCCGCATAGATGAAGAAATTCAGGCAGTTTTTCTTATCGTGGAGCGCATAATCGGCGCACCGCCCGACCAGCACGCACGGCCCTTCTTTTGCAATGCTCTTGATTGCGTCAAACTGTGCCAGAAATACCTTATGGCTGATCGGCATATCCATAAATGCCGATGTGTTGTAGCCGAAGGAATAAGTGTCCATGACCAGATTGTAGAGGAAAGAATTGGTCGGACGCTCATCGTGGGTTTTGATCATCTCTTCACAAAAACCGCTGTCTTTTGCCGCCCTGGATAAAAGCTCCTTGTCATAACATTTGATGCCGAAATGCTCCGCAACCTTCTCCCCGATCTCATGGCCGCCGGAACCAAACTGCCGTCCGATTGTAATTACTGTCTTCATTACATCACCCTCTTTTCTGTATCTGTCATGGATATTCCAATGAAAAATATCCAAACATTTCTTTTATATTGTTATTATATACAATATAAAAGAACTTTTCAACACTTTTTTCGGCGTTTCGGATAAGTACTGTAATGATCGGCATACTGCCTGCGGCGGGCGCGAAACGGTCAGGAGCCCGGTAGTTCTTCCATCCCCCCGCAAAAATAAAATGCCGCCATCTGTGATCTGGAGGAAAATTCTGCCGTTTCCAAAAGTTTCCTCACTTCTTCCCTGCTGTAAAAGCGTGCGGTAATCTCTTCGTTGTCCGAGGTATGGTCGCAAAACTCCCCTTCCGCTTCCACAAAGGCGATGTAGGTTTTGGTATCGGAAAATCCCACTGCGGAATAGGACGGAGGCAGTATGCGGATGATCCGTTTCACGGAAAGCCCCGTTTCCTCGTACAGCTCCCTTTTAATGCACTCTTCTACAGATTCCCCTGCCTCCGTCATCCCCGCGCACAGATTAAAAATACGCTTGTTGATGCTTAAGCGAAACTCTTCCAGCAAAAGCATTTTCCCATCGCAAAACGCCACGATGGAAACGCCGCTGACGCGTTTTCCAAGCTCCTCGGGGCCTGCCAGCTCCTTCCGGCTTACGATCTCGAATTTCTTTAGCTTTCCGGATTTATTTTCATAGGACAGCTCATAATTTTTCAGATATTTGCCGTCCCGCACCTTTTCCATGCCTAAAAATTTCATCCTTTTCCCTTCTGCCTGTGCCGGCTGTTTTAATTTGAGGCTGTTTTCGCTTCCCGGATCAGCTCTGCCAGCGGACGGCGGACTTTTTTCCGGGTAATTTCCATCAGCCCCAGAGGCGTCATATCAACGACCCGTACCGGAACCGGATCTGTTTTGCAGCATTCGCGCAAAAATTCCAAAAGTTCCTTTGCCCCCGCCCTGTCCTGATTGATAAAGTCCACGAGGATGATGCCGGAAAGGTTGCGCAGCCTGAGCTGCCGCGCAGTTTCTGCCGCCGCCTCCCGGTTGATCAGGGCAAAGGTCTCTTCCGTCTTTTTCTTTCCGTCGAATTTTCCCGTGTTGACGTCGATCACCGTCAAAGCCTCCGTCGGCTCAATGACCAGATAGCCGCCGGATTTTAGCCATACGCGCTTTGAAAGCGCTTCGTCTAGCTTTGCAGAAAGCCCGTAGAGCTGGAACAGGCTCACCTTTTCGTCTGTATAAAAGGAAACCTCCGTCCCTGAAAAATCCTGCCCGGAAAGCGCGCTATGGACTGCAGGCTCATCCGTTACCACCTTGTCAAAGGAAGTCTTTTGCTCCTGCAAAACCGCAAGCCATTCCGGCTTTTCCTCCGAAATCAGAGAAAATACCGTCCGGGTTCTTCCGATTTTTAAAAGCGTCTGCGCCCGCTCCAATAGCTTTTTCGCCTCGGCGGTCAGCGGCACAAATCCGTCTGCACCGCCGTTTACAAGCTCTCCCGCCTTTGTCCGGAGGATGAGCGTTATCGGCTTTGGCACTTCGGTGTCTTTTAAACAATCGGAAAGGATGCACGCTGTTTCCTCCGAAAGCTGTCTGGAACAGCGCACGCCGTGCCCGCCGTCGATAACCGCCGCGCACCAGCGCCCCTCCAGCGTGATCTTTGCCGTCAGCGCCGGATCCTTTGTCTTGACGCGGTCGCGGATCACCTGCACAAGAATCTCATCCCCGCATAAAAGCCGCCCGTCGTAGGGGCGGTTTGTGAGGATCGGGCATACCGCTTCCGAAAAAGGCAGAAAACAGGTCTGGCCGCCCGCAATCTCCACAAAGGCTGCCTCGATGTTTTTTACCACGTTTTTAATTTTTCCCACATAAATATTGCCGAGAAGAGAACCGGACGTCCCGTGAGGATGCACCTCACTCAGACGCCCGTCTTCCAGCAAAAATGTCGTCAGCATCCGCCCCCCGTCTTTGGCAAGGGGGGCTTTTGTGATCACACATATTTTTTCCAAGATTATTCTCCTATCGCATCCAGCGGAACGAGCCTGCGCTCTGTTTCCGTCCCTGCGTTCATCCATGTTTCCATCCGCACCGTCTGCAGTTCGATCTTTTCAACGCTGATCCCTGCCAGCGCCAAAAAGGCGTCGGTCACAAATTCCGGACGGATATTGCCCGCGCTGCTGGCGTCCACCAAAAAGACGAGCGCCCCGTCCTGAATGCTGCATTCATAAATGCCTGGACGGATATTGACCTGCGCCGTGCTCCGTTTCGTTTCCTTTGTCACAAGGATTTCATCCTGTGAAAGAAGCTTTTGCACATACGCCTCGTAAGGGGAAAAGCTCTTTTCGGGATCCTTAAAGGCAACCGCATAGGTCGCGGCGGCGACGCTTGCCATCGCGTTCCCGGCTTTTTCCGGAAGCAGGCACACGTTTAAAATATCAATTCCGTAGGGGCACTCTTTTTGCAGGCGGTTTTTTAAATCCTCCATCCCCTGATGGGACGCGATCTCCACGTCCATATATTCCCCGAGGCCGCACAGCCCGACACCTAAAGGGGCGGCAAAGCTCATGACCTGATGAGGGCTGAAGCCGTTTGTATAGACCACGTCGATCCCTGCCCGGCGGATCGCTTTCTGGAAAAAGCGCATCACATCCAGATGCCCGATGAAGCGCAGCGGGCCGTATTTGGAAAATTTCACTCTGATTTTCACTGATTTGCCCCTCCCTTCTCTTCAAAGCAGACGCCGCCGCCAAAGCGCGCCGCGCCGCAGCCCTGACACTGCACCCGGCAGTTCGGCGTTACGACGCCCGCCTTTGCGCGTTCCCATTCCCGCAAAAGGAAGGCTTTGTTTACGCCACAGTCCAGGAAATCCCACGGGAAGATCTCGTCCTCGCTTCGCTGTCTCGTTGTATAAAAATCAATGCTTACGTTACATTCTTCAAAGCAGTCCAGCCACGTCTCATACCGGAAGTATTCGCCCCACGCGTCATAAATACAGCCCTTTTCATAGGCTTTTAAAATAACGTCCGCAACCTTTCTGTCGCCGCGGGCAAATACGCCCTCCAAAACGCTCACATCCGCCTCATGCCAGTTGTACTTGATCCGCTTCTGGTTGAGCTGCTCGCGCACGGAGCGCTTTGTCAGCGCTGCCTTATCCAGAAACTGCTCCTTTGTGCACATGGGCGCCCACTGGAACGGGGTAAACGGCTTCGGGATAAAAAATGAGGTGCTCGCCACGATCTGAACCGGGCCGCTGCGCTTCTCCTTCGGGATCAGATCATAATACAGCGCCGCGATCTTATTGGAAAGCTCCGCGATTCCCCGCACGTCGTCCTCTGTCTCAAAAGGAAGTCCCAGCATGAAATACAGCTTTACCCGGCTCCAGCCGCCCTCAAAAGCAAGTCCTGCGCCTTTTAAAATATCCTCTTCCGTCAGTCCCTTATTGATAATGTCGCGCAGCCGCTGGCTTCCCGCCTCCGGCGCAAAGGTCAGGCTGCTCTTTTTTACGTCCTGTACTTTTCCCATTACATCCAGCGAAAAGGCGTCGATCCGCAAAGACGGGAGGGAAATATTTACCTTTTTCTGCTCGCAGGTGTCCATCAAAAAATCTACCAGCTCTTCCAGATGGGAATAGTCGCTGGAGCTTAACGAGCTTAGGGAAATCTCTTCCTGACCGGTGCTTTCCAGCATCTGCCGAGCATAATTTTTCAGCGTTTCAAGGCTCTTTTCCCTAACGGGACGGTAAAGCTGTCCTGCCTGACAGAAGCGGCAGCCCCGGATACAGCCACGCTGGATCTCCAAAACGACCCTGTCCTGCGTCGCCTTGATGTAGGGCACGACGGGTTTTGTCGGATAAGGCGCATTGTCCAGATCCATCACGATCTCTTTGGTAATGCGCTCCGGAACGCCCTCCTTTACGGGACGAAAGGCTTCGATCGTGCCGTCCTCTTTGTAACTGACCTCATACAGCGAAGGCACATACATTCCCGGAATTTCCCTTGCGGCGCGCAGAAGGAATTCGGCGCGGCCTTTGCCCGCAGCCTTCGTCTCCTTATAAACATCCAGAAGACGGCGGTACTGCGTCTCGCCCTCTCCGATATAAAACAGATCGAAAAAGTCCGCGATCGGTTCCGGATTATAGCTGCACGGACCGCCGCCGATCACGATGGGATCTTCCTCCGTCCGGTCTTTTGCCAGAAGCGGAATACCGGACAGATCCAGCACCTGCAGGACATTTGTGTAGCACATCTCATACTGCAGGGTAATTCCCAGAAAATCAAAGTCCTTTACCGGATCCTGGGATTCCAGCGCGAACAGGGGGATTTTCTTTTCCCGCATGATCCGGTCCAGATCTACCCACGGGGAATATACGCGTTCGCACCATACGTCGTCATAACGGTTGAACATATCGTAGAGGATCTGGATCCCGAGGTGGGACATCCCGATTTCATAGACGTCCGGAAAGCACATCGCAAACCGTACATCCACCTTTTCCCTGTCCTTGATGACCGCGTTGACCTCACCGCCGATATAGCGGGCAGGCTTCTCGATTTTCATTAAAATTTCATCACTTAATGCCAGTTTTGACGGCTTTAAGCACTCTTTAATTGTACAATTCATATAAGTTTAATTTCTCCAAATATTGTATTTTTATTGACGGTTTAATAAAATTATCAGTGTGATAAACAACCTCTCTTTCCATTTCCAGCTCCAATAGATCTATCCAATCCAATAACCGTGCCATCTCCTCTATTTCAAATTTGTAAGTCGATCATATCAAATCGTGTCAATCGTGTCAACAAAGCTGACTCGATTGACACGATTCAGAGACAGCTTTTGCAACGAATTTTATATATTATCCGCTGCATTTTAAGCACTCGGCAGATAAATCCAGTCGTACATCAAGACCTACGCTTGGTGTTAAGAGGATACGGATTATTGGTGCAGATGGGCTTACAGGTATCAAAGAAGCTATTTCTTAACATTCCATTTCCGCTCAGATCCTGATCTCCGTCCACTTCCCGGATTTAAACCGGATCGACGCAAAAAGGAAACGCGACATCTGATCTCCCAGAACGCCCATCCAGATACCGATGATCCCAAATCCCAGCACATAGCCGCACACAAACGAAACCACGGTACGGATCAGCGTGACGCTGATCGTGGAGGCAGCCGCCGTATAAAGCGTGTCCCCCGCCCCGCGCAGGCATCCCATATAGATCACCTGACTGATCTGGAAAATAACCGTTAAAATGATCACATACATGATCCTTACGCCAATATCCACGATGTGCGCCTCCCTGAAAAAGAGGCTGAACAAAAACCGTGCGGAGAAAAAGTAAAGCACCGCAAGGCATACGGAAATACAGGCTCCAAATTTCCGGCAGATGCCCCCGTATTCCTTTGCCAGCTCCTTGTCATTTGCGCCGAGGCTGCGCCCGATCAGCGCAACGGCGGCTGCCTGCAGTCCGTCTCCAAAGGAAAAGGAAAGGCTCATAATGTTCATACCTACCTGATGCGCCGCCATCGCGTCTGTTCCCTGATCCGCCGCCATCACTGCCGTCAGCATGAAGCCGATCCGCATAAGCAGCTGTTCAAAAAACACGCTGTAGCCCACTCGGACTAAGCTGCGAAAGGCGCTGAAAGCGGGTTTTACCCGATGCTCGATCAGATAAGGAATGCTGATAAAGCAGTCTTTTTTCATGATTGAAGCAATGCTCATGATGCTTGCCACGACCGTCCCGAGCACCGTCGCCAGCGCCGCCCCCTGAATGCCAAGCGCCGGAAATCCGAAATGTCCGCCGATCAGCAGATAGTTAAAAATAATATTGATCGTGTTGGACGTCATATTCGTGCGCATGGTGATCTTTGTATTGCCGGCTCCGCGCTGTGCGGAGTTGATCCCCATCTGGATACAGTTAAAAATCATCCCGCCCATAATGATCCGGAAATAGGCAACGGCACTGTCATGGGTTTCCGGCGTGGAGCCGCAGAGACGGATGATCGGATCTGCCAGTGCCACGAAGGCAATGCTTAACACGACCGCTGCACCCACCAGAAAGATAAGCGCTGTATATAAAAGACGGTTAGCTTCCTCCTGCTTATTCTGCCCGCGCCGCCTTGCGACCAGGGCTGAAATCGCCACATTGAGCGCAAAAAACAGGGACAGCCCCATAAATTTAGGCTGCGTGGTAAGCCCTACCGCCGCGACGGCATAGGAACCCAGAGAGCTTACCATCAAAGAGTCCACAAGACCGGCAAACGCCGCAAAAAAAGATTCGATGATCGACGGCCACGCCATAGAAACTGCCGTCCTGACCGTTTCTTTTTGATATGATTTTGCTTTGAGGTTATTTACCGCTTTCATTTTTCTCCCGGAAGTTTTTCCTTTTTTATTTTTTTTCTTGATCGTAATATGTTTCCAAAAGGGTGTCAATACCAAAATCCGATTCTACCTGACCGGAAATCACTGCTGCCGCCGGTTCCCCGTTCCAGCTAATCTCATTTTTATCCAGATAAACGACCGCTCCAAAAAGCAGGCATGCCAACGCCAGCCGCACCCCGAAGCCGGACAGCCGGACATTGTCTGCTGCCGCTTCCACCGATCCGTTCCCTAAATGCCCCTCATAAATAAGAGGAAGACGATCTTTTCCATCGGAAGGCTTTCCTGTGCCGTATAGGATTTCCTCCCGGCTTTTGATCTTCATCCGGTTTGCCCGATCCTCTTCCCGCAAAAAACGGGTCAGCTCCAGTTTCCGCTCAATATCTGTCATATGACTCCTTTTAGTTTACATAATATTTTTATGTAAACCTATGTGTTCCGGTTCGTTCTTAATGATTGATATGAACGGGGAGAATAAAAAATGAGGCGGTTGGTATATTTTTATGATGATAATAACCGGCTCAATTCTGAAAGCCTATATTTTATATTTATATTATTTTCGGCGGCAAGCCCTGTGATCCATACAGTATCTTGTTTTCTGTAGGGATCTTTAAAGAATCTTTTCACAAACTTTATCATCTGACTTTTAAACGACCAGTTAAGATTTGAGGACATATTAATTGAATGGAAATCATTGATCGTTTTCCTCCCGTCTGCAGCTCCAAGCAAATATCTGAGAATCAAAACATCTGCAAACGTAAAAGGCATAATATCATCTTCAAATTGTAACAATGACATATAGGGACCTCCCTGCTTCGTGTCATCTGTTACCAATGAATTTGCTCCCAGTGTCTGAGCCAGTGATATTGCGTAAACTTCCCCTAAATCGCCTGCTCCGTATAAATTTCGATTTTCGCGTACATTATACTCAAAAATTTTATATACACCCAAATCCCTTAATTTTTGATCCGTATATAATTCCAGTTTACCGGCAGCAATATCTGCATCGATCTGAGTCAGCACATCCTGACCATGATTTTCTAATTCAACCGTACGGATCTGCTCATAGATAAATACACCTTTATCAAAGAATGCAAACAAAATATCCTGTTTCCCTGCCCGGTAAAAATGGATCATTACATTTGTATCCAAAGAGGCTTTCAAATGTCCAAACCTCCTATCAGCTCATCCAGATCATCATTGTCATCAACCGGAGGTTTTGCAAGCTTATCGTTTACATCCTCTATGCTAAGCTGGTAATAAGACAAAACCCGTTCCAATGTTCCCTTCGGAACTGCATTATGATTATAATTATAGATAACATAATCGATATACTCATGAGGAATGTCAATTTCCTGACTTGGGGCGTTTAACCGTGCATTTCCCCCAACGCTTCTCAGCAGATTCCCAACCTTCTTTTTGGTTTTTTCATTATCAAGACACAATTTCTGATTTAAGTTTATAACGTCCAGGCTCTCCAAACGGTTCAGCGCCATGTCAAAACTGACGCCGAATGCAGACATGACCCGCGCAATGTCCATTGCCGATAATCCGTTTTCGCGGAAATTCTGAATTTCCAGATCAATGAATCTGTTCACATTCTCCGACGGCATCAACAGACAAGCCGCAAAATAATTTGCCTCCTGTTCTTTTGTGTCCGTACTTCTTCCGGTGATCGTAACCGTATCGTCAATAAAAGAAGCAGTATCCGTTAAATGCAAAATAACATGACCTATTTCGTGGGCAAGCGTAAAGATTTCCCGGGACAACCGGCTGCAGCTGTTTGTAAAGATTACAATATCGCTGTCCCTTTTCACGGTAAAGCCAAGATCTGCGCTTTCTCCCAGCGGATACCTGAATAACTTATATCCCAGTCTTTCGCATTCCTTGAACAGATCGATGATCCCATACCTGCTAAGCCTGCATTCCCCCCTGAAAGAATCCGCCTTTTTGCGTATTTCCAGTTTTCTGCTGTTCAGCATTTGACCGCCCCCTTATATCATATCCTTGTACTGAAGCTTCTCATACATATGCTTATTGGCATAAAATAAATCCAGCATATCGAAGATCTTTTCAGAAGATCCGCTTTGTTCTCCGGCTCTATATGCAACTTCAGGTGTCTCATCCAGTACTTTTGTTATATCCCCGACCGTCACATCCAAAACCTCCGCGACTTTAAGAAGAATATCCAATGTAATACTATTAACCCCGCTCTCGATCCTTGCATATTTTTGTCTGCTGACGCCAATTTTGTCGGCAACCTGCTCCTGGGTAAAATTTTTCGCATTTCTGAATGCCTTAATGCGGCTTCCTAACCGTTCATTCATGATGATTCCTCCCTTTTACATACTACTATTTTATCATAAGCCGGCGCAAAGTCAATCGAAATGTTTTGTTTTTGTAACACGAAAATTATATTGTGTTATATTTTATATATTATTCAAGGAGGCGGCATGATCGCCCTCCCCCCTCCAACGCAAAATCGCTGTGCGACGGCTTTTAAAAGCCATGGCACAGCGATTTTACCGCAAATCCGCTCCAAAGATATTTCATTGTTTACCACGCCAACATCAATACCACAACGCAGACCACGGCCATGAACAGCGCGTGCCGCTTCATGTTCTGCCCCCGTTCTTTTTTTACCGACCGTTCCCGCACACACGCCTGCTCCGGATTGCCGTCTTTATAGTAGATCCCCATGTGGAGCGGAGGATTTTCCCTGTAAAAATCCCAGCTGTATTCCACGTCAAGACGATACTGGCATCCGTCCGCTTCATATTCGTATGTGCCATAGGACCTTCCGCCGTCCTCATAGGTATTCAAAAGCGTCCCTTTTGACACGCACGCCTTCCGGACAGCTCTGTTGATAAAGGCGTTCTGCGAATTTGAATAGATCAGCTTTCCCGCTATCAAAAGCACGGCAAGCCCCAATAACTCCATCATCTCTGTTTCCCTTTCCTGTTCTGTCAAAATCAAAATCGTTATCCCACAAAGCCCAGCCATTTAAAAATCCAGATCAGGGCTGCCAGCACTGCGAATGCATACAAAAACGACACCAGACAGCCACGCTCCATTTTTTCTGAATTACCCGCTTCCCCGGCAGTGATCGCTTTTTTCGGATTCCCTTTTTGGTAATAGACCGTTTCGGTATCGTGAAAAATATGGTGCTCTCCCGGCATTATAGTGTGGTACAGCCCTTTGATATACTTTTTGCCGTCCACACGGTACAAATACAGCGCGTGCTTTTTGGAATAACGCGCCTCCCCGTCAGAGGAGCTGCTGCCGGAGGTGATCCATGTATCGACCAGCTCGGCTTTGGCGGTGCGCCCGTCCTTTTTGGCTTCCTCGATAAAATTCTGTTTGGACGACGCGTTGTGAAACGTCCGTTTCATGTTCCATACAAATACGATGATCGCGCATGCCACGGGGATCATCGTCAAAAATGCCTGAAAGGTCATCATCTGCAGCCTCCCCCTCGTTTTTCTTCTATTGTATCCCGAGCGCTGCGGGGCTGTAAATGATTTTGTCAAATTTCCAGCCACAGACACGCGCTGCCGCCTGACGGCGTATTTTCCAGAACGAGGCTGCCGCCGTGCTTTTGGGCGACTTGCGCAGCAAAATAAAGCCCCATTCCCATGTGCCCGTCTTTGGGCCTGCTGCCGTCCTGCGTATAAAAGGTTTTCCCCGCCTTTGCCAGCGCCTCCGGCGAAAATCCGGGGCCTTCGTCTTGTACCCGGATACCGGCTTTTTTTTCGTCCCAAACGGTATCTATCGTAACCGTCCCGCCTGCAGTGGTAAACCGGACGGCGTTTGCCAGCAGATTTTCCACCGCCCGCAGCACGTCGCTTTTTTCAAGCAGCAGCGTTTTTTTCAAAAAATCGGGTGCAGGCTCCTTTGCCAAAAGCGTCTGCCCCCGCACTGCCGTCAGATCCTTTCCCCGCTGCACGCATTCCGAAAACAGCTCCCCGACCAAAACGGGTTCCCGGCAGGACGCAAAAAGCCCGCTGACAGCCGCCTGCCTGAGCCGTTCCACATACCGTTTTGCCTGTACGGCGCTGCGCAGGATCGCCTCCGTCATTTCCTTCTGCCGGTCCGTCAGGTCGTCCTCCGCCAGCAGATCCGCATTTCCCATCATGACCGTAAGCGGCGTTTTCAGATCGTGCGCCAGCGCCGACAGCGTCTCGTTTTTCTGGGTTTCTGCCGCCCATTGCTCCTTTAAAGAAGAGGACAGCTCACAGCGCAGCGTCTCGATCGCCTCCAGCGCTGCCTCAAGCTCCTTGACCCTCACCCGGTCTTTTACCGGCTCGTCCAGCCGCCGGCGGCGCACCATTTCACAGGCGGCGGTGATTGTCAGCGCGTCCTGCTTTAAAAGTTTGGTATAATGCCGGGTGCACCCTGTAATCAGCCAAACCAAAAGCCCCAAAAGCAGCCCCACATAGCAAAACTGAAAATCGGGCAAAAGCGCCTGAAGTTCCGGCGTTTTATAGCAGACCGAATAGTCATATTCCAGCAGCACGATCCTTCCGTCCGGCAGCAGGACACGGTGGAAATACTGGCTGTAAAAGCGTCCGTGGGGCGCGGAATATCCGGCGAGCTCGTCATAGGCATAGCCCAGCTGCTTTTCATTCATATTGCTTTCGGTAATTTTGCCGTCCTCTGCCAGCGCCCACTTATAAAAAAACGGGATTTCCCCGGGATCGAACCGTTCCTGTCCCAGCAGCATTTTTTCCGTTTCCGGCAGCGCCCGCACCGCCGTGTATGCGGACATGACAAATCCCATATTGACAAGGATGTTAAATAAAAAAAGCCATGCCAGACACAAAAGGAAAGACAGCGTCCCCGTTACGGTCAGATACCGCCAGAGCATCCCGTTTAAACCCATGCCCCTGACGGGGCGCTTTATTGTGCGTCTTTTTTCCATTTATACCCCACTCCCCATACCGTTTCAATGGGCGCACAGCCCGCCTTTTTCAGCTTTGCCCGGATATTTTTGATATGCTCGGTAACCGCCGATTCATCGGCGGCAGCGTCGTAACCGAACACCGCTTCATAAATCTGTTCCTTGGAAAAGGTCTGCCCCATATAGGTCGCCAGATATTCGCAGATCCCATATTCGCTGCGGGTCATTTTGATCTGCTCCCCTTCATGGTAAACCGCCTTTTCCCCAAGGTCAAAGTCCAGCCCGCTGCGCCGCATCCGGCTGCTGGGCGTACGCTTTTCCCGGCGCAGGTGGGCGTTTACCCGGGCGCGCAGCTCCGATACCCGGAACGGCTTTGTCAGATAATCGTCGCCGCCCATGCCAAGCCCCCGTATTACGTCCGCTTCTTCTGTTTTTGCCGTAAGAAACAGGATCGGGCAGTCCGTCATGGCGCGGATGCGCTGGCAGGCAGAAAAACCGTCCTCCCCCGGCATCATCACATCCAGCAAAATGCAGTCCGCCCAGCTGCACAGCCGGTCTGTCAGCCCGCTTCCTGCCGCCAGCGTCCGCACCGTATGTCCGTCCCGCTCAAGCGCAGCGCACAGCAGGCTGCGCACGTCGGCGTCGTCATCCACCGCTAAAATATTCGCCATAACTCCTCCCCTTTAACTCCCTGCCGCCATCATCAGCCACGACAGCGCGTATAAAATATAAATATGCGCCGGATAAAAGACATAGAAAAAGGTCCCGTGCCCGGCTCCTCTTTTCCCATTGTACCACAGGATCAGCGGCGCGGCAAAAACAGCCCCCATCCATTCATAATACATCGTAAACATCTGGGAAAACTCAAACCCCGGCTGCGTCCGCATCACAAAAAAGACCAGGACAAAATGCCACAGAAACTCCGTCACGATGAGGGACAGCGCCTGCACCCTACGGTTTTTGCGGGTCAGATACAGGACAATCCCTGCCAGCAAAACCGGCAGCGTCACATCCCCGGAAATGTTTAATACCGGCAAAAGGGTATATCCCAGAATGCCCGCGATATTTGCGCCGGCAACGCCTGTCATGCTGAAAAGCCCCAGCACA
Source organism: uncultured Lachnospiraceae bacterium (assembly GCA_900550285.1). Classification (GTDB taxonomy): domain Bacteria; phylum Bacillota; class Clostridia; order Lachnospirales; family Lachnospiraceae; genus Gallintestinimicrobium. The sequence goes on along the minus strand of URRW01000011.1, from coordinate 42,064 downwards.
AAGGGCCACAAAAACAGCCCCAGAAGCACTGCGATTCCTGCCGCGATCTTTTTGGGCTTCCCTGTGCCGATCCATTCAAACGCCTGAAAGCAGAGGATCAGAAGCAAAAAGGCAGACAGCATCGCATTCTGCGGATAAAAACCGTCCGGGCGCACAAAAATGCCCGCAAAGCGCATCAGAAACAGCAAAAGCCCCATGGGAGCCGCGATGCAGAGCAGCCTGCAGAAATATTTTTTCCGGCTCCGGGTATGGGTAAAGCCCTCCACCAGACAAAATAAAAACAACGGCGCGGCAAGCCGTCCTGCCAGCCCGAACCACCACGGGATCCTGCCCGTGTAGCCGAATATGTAAGAAATGTGATCCATGAGCATGGAAACGAGGGCGATCAGCTTCAGCCCCGTTCCGCTGATGCCACGCCCCCGCTTTTGCTCCAATGCGTTTGCCGTTAAAACCCTGTTATCGTTCATAAGAAACCTCCTTGCTGTTCGTATGCCCTTATGATAAAACAGGATTCTAAGGATTTTATAAGGATTTCGGAGAATTTTGCTACCGCTTTGACAGCTCCTCCGTAATCTCCTCCCAGCCGATGCCCTTTTGCGCCATCAGCACCATCATATGATACAGAAAGTCCGCGATCTCATATTTGATCTCGTTGGGGTTTGGATTTTTGGCGGCGATCACGATCTCTGTCGCTTCCTCCCCGATCTTTTTCAAAATCTTGTCCAGCCCCTTGTCAAACAGGTAATTTGTATAAGAGCCTTCCTTCGGGTGCTCTTTCCTGTCCTGAATGACGCCGTATACTTCCTCGAATACCTTCAGCGGATTGTGGGGCTTTTCTTTCCCGCCCAGATCTGCGATCTCATTGAAAAAGCAGCTGTAGGAGCCGGTATGGCAGGCGGCGCCTTCCTGCGTCACCTTCGCCAAAAGGGTGTCCAGATCGCAGTCCGCCGTCAGCGAATGCAGATACTGGAAATGCCCGCTTGTTTCGCCCTTGACCCAGAGCGTCTGGCGGCTGCGGCTAAAATAGGTCATTTTCCCGGTTTCCAGCGTCTGCCTATAGGCGCGTTCGTCCATGTAGGCGACCATCAGCACTGCGTCTGTTTCTACATCCTGAACCACTACCGGAACAAGCCCGTCTGCGCCTTTTTTTAAGTCGGAAAAGGAAAACCCAGCTTCCGGCTTTTGCGCGTCGGCTCCATCGGCACAGAGCTTTTTTAACGCAGCGATCTCTTTTAAATTTTCATTGACGAGCCTGCCGGATACGCCGTTTATATTGGCATAGGAAAGCACCTCGATGAGCTTTTCCAAAGATACCTCCGGCAAAAATGCGGTTACCGGGACAGGGGACACAAGCGCCGCCTCCCCCGAACCGCCCGCATGGAACAGATATACCTCCGAAGCAAGGCTTTCGATCGCTTCCCGGCATTCCTGGATTTTTGCGGGGCTGTCCGCTCCGGCAACGATCCTGTCTTTGCCAAACTTTAAGGACACCTCTTTTAAAAGGGCAGCTTCCGTTTCGTTTTCCAGATTCACTGCGACCTTGCTGCAGCCTGCGTAAAGCAGCTTCTTGACGTCCTCCATTCGGAAAAGACGCCCGCCGCCGATTACAGGGATGCGCAGGCGGCTGCAGATCTCCCGGATCACGTCCAGCGCCTCCTCATGCTCCGCATCCTCCTGCGAAAGGTCGTGCACATAAATGCAGTCGCACTGGCTTTGCTCAAATTCCTCCGCCAGCTTTACCGGGTCAAATGCTTCAACCGTTTTGTCCGCAACGCTCTTTACCGCCTGTTTCCGGTACAGATACAGGCAGGGCATAAACTTTTTTCCAGACATTGTCTACCTCCTGCTGTTTGAAAGCCCTACAGGCTTCCCTTTGTGGAAAGCACGCCGTCTGTGCGCGCCTCCCGTCCGACTGCCATATCCAGCGCCTTGGCAAAGGCTTTGAACATCGCCTCCGCCACATGATGCGCGTTGTGCCCGTCCAGCACCTTGATGTGCAGATTCATGCCCGCGCTGTAAGACACCGCGTAAAAAAACTCCCGGATCAGCTGGGTGTCCAGCCCGCCGATCATCGGAACCGGAAATTCATAGGAAAAATTCAGATACGGCCTGCCGCATAGGTCCACCGCGCAGGCAACCAGCGCGTCGTCCATGGGCAGAAGGAAATAGCCGTAGCGCCGGATTCCCTTTTTGTCCCCGACAGCCTCTGCCACCGCTTTCCCGAGGACGATCCCGGCGTCCTCTGCCGTATGGTGCCCGTCCACGAAAAGATCCCCCTTTACGGTCAGCTCCAGATCAAAAAAGCCGTGCCGGGCAAAGCCCTCCAGCATATGATCCAGAAAGCCGATCCCCGTGGAAATATCCGCCTTGCCGCTTCCGTCCAGACAAAGCCCTGCCCGGATGTCTGTTTCCTTTGTGGTTCTTGTGATAACCGCTTTTCGTTTCATTTTTATCTCCATTGTCCCTTTTTACCGTTCAAACCGCACCCGTACCGAATTGGCGTGGGCGGTCAGCCCTTCGTGCTCCGCAAAGCATTCGATGTCCTCATGCGCCTTGAAAAGCGCCTCTCTGGAATAGGAGATCAGGCTCGTCTTTTTTACAAAATCGTCCACGTTTAAAGGGGAGAAAAACCGCGCCGTCCCGTTGGTCGGGAGCACATGGTTCGGCCCTGCAAAATAATCGCCCAGAGGCTCCGAGGAATATTCCCCCAGAAAAACCGCGCCCGCATTTTTGATTTTGGTCATGACCGAAAAAGGATCCTTCGTCAGGATTTCCAGATGCTCGGAGGCGATTTGGTTTGCCGTCTCCGCCGCTTCGTCCAGATCCTTTGCCAGCAGGATATAGCCGTAGTTATCCAGCGATTTTTGGATGATGTCTTGCCGCGAAAGCTTCTCCAAAAATCCGTCAATCTCTGCTGACACCTTTTCTGCTATCGTCCGGCTTGTGGTGATCAGGATCGCGCTGGCAAGCTCGTCATGCTCTGCCTGCGACAAAAGATCCGCCGCGATATACCGGGGATTTGCGCTCTCGTCCGCGATCACCAGAATCTCGCTGGGTCCTGCCACGGAATCAATGCTCACATGGCCAAAGCACGCCTTTTTTGCCAGCGCCACGAAAATATTTCCGGGCCCCGTGATCTTATCCACCTTCGGCACGCTTTCTGTCCCAAACGCCATCGCCGCGATCGCCTGCGCGCCGCCCGCCTTATAGATTTCATCTACGCCCGCGATCTTTGCCGCCGCCAGCGTGCCGGGATTTACCTTCCCGTCTGCGCCCGGAGGGGTGCACATGATGATCCTTTCCACGCCCGCCGCCTTTGCGGGGAGCACGTTCATGAGCACGCTGGACGGATACGCCGCTTTTCCGCCGGGCACGTAAACGCCCGCGGAAGCGATCGGGAGAATCCGCATCCCAAGGATCGTGCCGTCCGGTCTTGTTTCAAACCAGCCGTTTCTCTTTTGCTTTTCATGGAAGGCGCGGATATTTGCCGCGCTCCGTTCCATCGCCGCCAGAAACGCTGCGTCGCAGGAGGCGCAGGCTTCTTCGATCTCTTCCGGCGTTACGCGGATGCTTTCTTTCGAAAGCCGGCAGCGGTCAAACTGCTCCGTGTAGGAAAACAGCGCCTCATCCCCCTTTTCGCGCACGTCCTGAATGATCTGCGCCACCGCCTTTTCATACTGCCCGTAATGGTTCGGGCTTCTTTTTAAAAGCTCTTGTAAAATCCCTTTTTGTGTTTCCGGGGTCAGTGTTGCGATCCTCATAATTTCCTCCCATCCTGCCGTACATCCAAAAGCTCAGGCTGTCTGCGCAGCGCCATGATGATCTTCTGGATGCGCTCCTTTTCCAGCTGCATGCTCACCGGATTTACGATCATCCGCGCGGAAAGGCTGCAGATTTCCTCGAGCACCTCAAGCCCGTTTTCCCGGAGCGTCCCGCCCGTCTCCACAATATCCACGATCACATCCGAAAGCCCGACGATCGGCCCCAATTCCACAGAGCCGTTCAGCTTGATGATGTCCACGGTCTGATGCTTTTTTTCGTAAAAATAATCCCGCGCGATCACCGGATATTTGCTTGCCACCCGGATGCGCTCGTGGTGCTCCAAAAGCGTCCGGCTCTCCGGTTTCCCGCAGACGCACATGCGGCAGCGCCCAAAGCCCAGATCGAGCACCTCATATACCCGCCGGCCCTCCTCCAGCAAAATATCCTTCCCGGTCACGCCGATGTCCGCCGCCCCGTATTCCACATAGGTGGGCACATCCGGCCCCTTCGCCAGAAAAAATTTCAGCTTCAGCGCTTCATTTACAAAGATCAGCTTCCTGCTCCCCTTTTCCTTCATTTCCTCACAGGTGATCCCGGTCTGTTCCAGAAGCGCCAGCGTCTTTTCCGCCAGCCGTCCCTTGGTCAGGGCAAAAGTCAGGTATCCTGTTTCGTCCATGTCTGCCCCTCCTTTTTTCCGCCGTCTGCGCACACCCGCCGTTTTGTTCCGTCTGCCGATACCAAAAAAGCGTTTCTTCCCTTGGCGCGCCTTTTTATGCCGTCCGTATCCTCAGAAAATGCGGCAAGCTCTGCCGCCGTCCCGCCTTTTCGCAGCTTGATTGCCTCTTTGAGCGCTGCTTCATAGGAATCTGTCTCATAAAAAAGAAGCTCTGCCTCTTGTGCAGGCTCTGCCGGGATATTCTGCCTTGCCAGCGCCTCCATAATATCGTCCACCGAAGCCACGAAGCCGACCGCCGGGGCGTCTTTCCCAAAGCGCGACAAAAGCTTGTCGTATCTGCCGCCCGTCGCCACCGCGTCTCCCACTCCGTAGGTGTACGCCTTAAAGATCACGCCGGTATAATAATGGTAGCGGCTCAAAAGCCCCAGATCAAAGGAAACGTATTTGTCCGTCCCGTATTTTTTCAAAACCTCATACAGTGCTTCCAGCCGCGCGATCGCCTGCTGCGACCGTTCGTTGTCCGCAAGCCTGCCCGCCTTTGCCAGATCGCCCGCATCGTCCGTGATGTCCGCCAGCTTTAGAAGCACCTGCGCGCAGTCGCTTCTTACCCGCTCCTGCTCCAAAAGCTCCTGCGCCCCGAAATAATTTTTGGCGGACACAAAATCCCGCAGCTTTATTTCCACTTCCTCCGAAAGCCCTGCCTGGGAGCAGATGCCCTTAAAATATTCCACGTCGCCGACGCTGATGGAAAACCTTGTCAGCCCGCAGTTTAACAGCGCCTCCGCCATCATGGCAATCATCTCCGCCTCCGCTTCCACGGAGCCGTCCAGCATCAGCTCAGCCCCCAGCTGCGTCGTCTCCTTTAGCTTTCCCTGCAGGCTGGAAACGTCGCAGAAGGCGCTGCCCCGGTAGGTAAAACGTAAAGGAAGCGTCTCGTCCATGAAATATTTTGCGGCGCACCGGGCGCAGGACGGCGTAAAGTCCGGACGCAGCGCCAAAATATTACCTTCCCGGTCAAAAAATTTGTAAAGCTGGGAAGTGGGCGCCGTGCCCATCTTACTGCCGTATACCTCATAAAATTCAAACGCCGGCGTCTGTATATCCCGATAGCCGTACAGGCGGATCGTATCGTGGAGCTTTTGCTGGATCAAAAGCTTTTTGGCGTATTCCGTTCCGTACATATCCCGCACGCCCTCCGGCGTATGGAGCAAAGATCTGTTCATCGCCCCGCCTCCTCACTTTATCATGCTACTGCATTATCATGCGAAATCTTTCGAGTAGCATAACAGATTCGGGGGCGGTTGTCAACCGTTCTGCTCCACCTTCCTGCCGTCCAGCACACATTCGGTCAGCACGTTTCCCTCATAGGCAAGCTTTAAGGAAAAAAAGGGATGCTCCTCCTCCAAAAGCTTAAAAAATACAAGATCCCCGTCCCACAGCGGCAGCTCCCTTACCTTTTCCTTCGGGACCCATTCCAGCTCGCCCTCCGGGCAGTCCCAGTTTAATTCCCCCTCCCAGCGGTCCGCCGTATACAGGCACATATACTGGGTTTCCACATCCTTGAGCGCAAAAGTCACGATGCCCCGGAACCGGTAACTTAAAAGCTTCAGCCCCGTTTCCTCCCATACCTCGCGCAAAAGGCAGTCCTCGGGGCTTTCATAGCTTTCGGCGTGTCCGCCCACGCCGATCCATTTGTCCTGATTGACGTCGTTTTTCTTTTTGACCCGGTGCATCATCAGATAGCATCCGTCCTTTTCCAGATAGCACAGCGTTGTCAGCGTCCCTGTCGTTGCTCCCATTCCTGCTCCCTCCTGATTTTTCCGGGATTTTTCATTCTCCCGGCGTTTATGCGTCTTCTCCCCGGTCGTCCAGATCCTTTTGCAGAATATCCAGATACGGCACGAAGATCCCGTTTTTTTTCGGGAGGAAATATTCCGGGTTCAGCTCGTCCATCCGGAAGCTTTTGCGCCCTCCCTCAGCCGCCCTGTCCCAGAAATATCTCAGATGGGCGTAGGGCAGATAATAAAACCTGTCCCTGTGCGAATAATAGATCAGAAAAAAAGCCACGCCCCGCTGGCGTTCAAACCGTTCCATAAACGCCACCTGATGAGCGTGGATATTCTGCAGGGCAAAGGTGTCTTGGGCGCACTCCTTTGCGTCAAAGCACACCGGGATGCCCTGCACCACGCCGATGTAATCGACCGTGCTCTTCTGGTCAAAATACGCCAGCGTGATATGCCTGCTTTCCTTATCGATCTTAATCGGCGTGATCGGCGTCGGGATCTTTTGTACCAGCGCCAGATTGCTCTCCATATATTTTTCGTTGGTGCGGTTGATCAGATCCTCCAGTGTGGAACCGCGCAGTCCCCGGGTACTCCATGTTGCCATTGCAGACCTGTCCTTTTCTCTCGTTATTTTTTACTGCCGGAATTTCTCTGTGCCGTTATTGCCCTGCTGACGCAGCGTCCGGGATCCGGCGGTCTTTCAGCCTGCAAAGAATCCCTTCAAAATCGTCCGGCAGGGGACACAGAACCGTCTTTTTTGTCCCGGCAGGCGCAGAAGCGTCCTGAAATTCCACCCGGTATGCGTGCAGAAGCTGCCTGCCGACGCCGTAACGCCTTGCCGCCTCCCGGTTTTTGGCAGGGTTTCCGTACTTTGGGTCGCCCAAAAGGGGATGTCCCAGCGCCGCAAAATGCGCCCGGATCTGGTGGGTCTTTCCGGTAAAAAGCTCTGCCTCCGCGTAGGTCACTTCCCCGACGCCGGGCAAAACGCCGGTCATCAGCGGGCAGATCCCGGTTTTGATCCGCTTCCCGCCGGCGCTTTCCGGATCCTCCGGGGCCTTTTCCCCAACTCCCTGTTCCGACACGCCGCCGACGATCACCTGATTGCTTTTTGCATCCTTTGACAGCTCTCCCGTAAAAATCCCCGCCGTCTCCATTCTTCCGATCAGGATGAGCCGGTAAAATTTGCCGATCCGGCGCTCCCGGATCAGCTCCGTCAGCATCCTGCTTCCAAAAAGGCTCTTGCCGCACAGCAAAAGCCCGCTGGTATTGCGGTCCAGGCGGTTGCACACCGAGGGGCGGAAGGTAAAAAGCTGCCCGGCGCTGATTTCCCCGGACGCCAGCAGATAGCCGATCAGCCATTCGTTGGCGGACAGGTCTGTGGGCGCAGCCTTCTGGGAAAGCATCCCCGCCGGCTTATCAACCACCAGAATGTCCTTGTCCTCATACAATACCGGAAGCTTTCCGAAGGTCCGGAAGGCTTTTTCAAAAGCCGCCGTATCGGGCGCTTCTGTCCGACCGCCGTCCTGCGCGCTTTTGGAAAGCTTGGGCGCGCCGAATTTTTCCAGCGTCTCCTCCGCCAAAAACAGCTTGACCTCGTCCCCGGCGTTGAGCTTTTCGCTTCCGGTGCATTTCTGACCGTTGACGACGATATTTTTTTTGCGGAGCATTTTATAAAAAAAGGAGGTGCTGCCGTCCTTCATATACTTGTGCAGAAACTTATCCAGCCGCTGTCCCGCTTCGTTCTGCCCGATCCTTATGCTTCTCATAGCTGCCACCTATAAAGAAACAGCAAGCAGCAGGGAACGCACCTGCGCCGCCAGCCGGCTGTCTGTCTGCGTTTCTTTCCGGGAAAGCTCGTCTATCCGGTTTACATACCGGGGCAGATCCGTAAAGATCTTAACATTTACGCCGCCGATCTGATCCTTTGAAAGCAGCTGGCTTAAATGCCTCTCACACGCCTTCGGATCGCATTTTTCCTGATCCGTATAGCCGATCAGGTCGTTTCCGCAAAATGCCATGTGGCGGATCTGCCATGTCTTTTCATAGCTGGTAAACGCCAGCTCTTCAAACGCCTCGCAGTTTTTTACATGGGGCGCGATCTTTTGATGATCCGCCTCCGAAATCCCCTTGCAGCCAAGAAGCGCCACAAGATTTGCCGCGCTTCGGCAGGCGGGCAGGCAGCCCAACACCGCCACGACCGTCAGAAGGTTCTCTCTCGTCCCGGTGGACCACCAGCCCAGCGCCAGTATCGCAAGCGGCAGCAAAAATAAGATAACCGTCTTTGTCACCGCCGTTTTTTTATGATGTGCCAGATAGCCTTTTTCGCCTTTTTTCAGTTGTTTTGTCCCAGCCTTCATTTGTTTTGTCAGTCATTTCCTTTCTTCCGCATCTTCTGAGCCGCCCAGAGCATTGCGTCCTGCGGCAGCAGGCGCGTTCCCGCCCAGAAAAGCTGCATCGGCAGGCTGCATACGGACATCGGCCTGTTTTTGCAGCTCGCCTGCAGCGCTTCCCTTACAACCCGCTCTGCTTCCACCATCGTATATTTTTTGATCGCGAGGGTGGAGGCGTACTGCTCTGCCACCTCGAAAAATTCCGTCCGCACAGGGCCCGGGCATACGGTCGTCACATAGATCTGCCTTTGCTTTAATTCTGCCCTGAGCGCCCTAGAAAAGCTCAGCACAAAGGATTTGGTCGCCGCATATACCGCAAAGCCCGGCTGGGGCAGAAACGCCGCGCTGCTGGCAAGCTGGATAATCCGGCTTTTCTTTTTCATATAGGGCAGGCACAGCTGCGTTACTTCCACGAGGGCGCGGCAGTTCAAATCCACCTGTCCCGCCTGCTCCTTTTGCGGGATCTGCTCTACGTCGCCCATCATTCCATAGCCCGCGCAGTTGATCAGCATCCGCACGGCAGGCTTTTCTTCCAGCAGGCTCTCCTTTAAAATATCCAGATCGCCTTCGTTTGTCAGATCCAGCGGGAGGATCTTGACGCGGTGGCGCATTTTTTCCGCCATTTCCTTCATCCGTCCGATCCGCCTTGCCACAAGCCAGAACTCGTCCACCGAGGAAAGCCCTCTGTCGAGCTGCATGGCAAATTCCCGTCCCATTCCGCTGGAAGCGCCTGTGATCACGATAATATTATTGCTCATATGTCCTCCTGTTCTGCCGCCGTCTGTTCCCGTTTTTCCCGGCTTTGCAACAGCAATGCCCTCCTGCACCTATCCGATGCCGAGCGCCGCCTTTTCCTCCGGCGTCAGCGCCCGGTATTCCCCCTTTGAAAGCGCCCCGTCCAAAACAAGCGGCCCCATGGAAAGGCGCTTTAAATATACAACCTCGTTTCCGACCGCCGAAAGCATCCGCTTTACCTGATGGAAACGCCCTTCTGTGACCGTCAGCAAAAGCCGGCCGTCCTCGGTCAGCTCTGTCTTTGCCGGAAGCGTCGGCTTCTCGTCCCCGATGTCCACCCCTTCCTCCAGACGGCGGCGCATTTCATCCGTCACGGGCGCTTTTGTCCGGACCAGATACGTCTTGTCCACATGCTTTGCCGGGGACAAAAGCCGGTGGGACAGCGCCCCGTCGTTGGTAATCAGCAAAAGCCCCTCCGTATCCTTATCCAGCCGCCCTGCCGGAAAAAGATCCTTTCCCGGCGCGTCCTTTAAAAGCTCCATGACCGTCTTTTCATGATTGTCCCTTGTGGCGGTCACAACGCCCGCCGGCTTATGGAGCATGTAATAAACAAATTTTTCATAGGAAAGCGGCTGCGCGTCCAGCGCCACCTGATCGTTTTTTTCGTCCACCTTCGTCTCCGGCGCTTTTGCCACGGCGCCGTTGATCGTCACGCGCCCTTTTTTTATCAAAAGCTTCACTTCGCTGCGGCTTCCTGCGCCGGCTTCACATAAGAATTTATCCAGCCTGATCAAAATGTCCCTCCCTGCATGATTTGTTCTCGTTTCTCATATGCTCTAGTATACTATAATTCAGAATGCTTTGGTAGAAAGAATGCAAAAAAAGCTCACAAAATATATGCTCCTTCTCTTTTTTGCGGCGATGGCGGTTTCCATGCTGCTTTTTCCCGGACAGTCCGCCGCCCTTGCGCTGGATGGCTTAAACCTCTGGTTTTTAAAAATGATCCCGGCGCTTTTGCCGTTCATGATCCTTTCGGGGCTGCTTATCCGTCTGGGGCTTTCCGACAGCATCGCTTCTTTTTTTGCGCCCCTGCTGCGTCCGGTTTTCCGGCTGTCCGATTCCTGCCTGTACTGTATCCTCATCGGCTTTTTATGCGGCTTTCCCATGGGCGCAAGGGTCTGCGCCCAGAGCCTTTCTGCGGGCAAGATCAGCAAAAAAGAGGCCTCGCTGCTGCTGGCGTTTACCAACAACATCGGGCCTGTGTATTTTGCCGGATATATGCTGTCTTTATTTCCCGTCACACGTCCGCTGACCGTCTGGACAGGGATGTATGCCGTGCCGCTTCTTTACGGGATTATCCTGCGCTGCACGCTGTACAGGACGGTTCCTTTTTCGGACAAAGCCTGCCTGTCCGAAGCTGTTGTCACACCTTCCCGGCTGCTCTCCTGCCTGCACGAATCCATTCTGTCCGGGCTGTCCTCCATTACCGCGCTGGGCGGCTACATGATCTTCTGCAGCCTCTTAAACCTGCTTCCGATGATCCTGCTTTCGTCATATCCTGCACTGACCGCCATGATGTCCCCGCTCTTTGAGGTCACCAGCGGACTGGCGCGCCTGCCAAAAAGCGCCCGCACATGGGCTTATATCGTCCTGCCCTTCGGCGGGCTGTCCTGCATCGCCCAGACCTACAGCTGCATTCAGGGAACGGGGCTGTCCATGAAGGAGTACGTATTCCACAAGGCAGTGCTGACCGTGCTGACGGCGGCATGGTATCAGGCGGTAAGGATTTTATAAAAAGGAAAATGCCGCCTGTCCAAAACAGCTGCCGTTACATCACGTTCAACGCTTCCCCGGCGCTTCCCGTCTCGTCCAGATCCTCGTTCTGGGCGCGGAACTCCGCGCGGTTGTTCTGCACGACCTCGTTCACGCTTGTTAGATCGCTGATCAGATTGCCGTAATGGGCGTTGGAAACCTCGATCGCATGGGAAACAATATCCTCTACGTTCGCCATCATCTGATCGGTATACTGCATGATCGATTCCTTGATCGCATTCGCCTCCATCGTGGCGTTGTCTACGATCTCCTGCGCCTGACGGGTCGCAAGCTGCACGACCTCGTTTGCCTGCGCGTACGCCTGCTGCATGATCTCATGCTCATTGATCAGCTCAGAGGTGTGTTCCGTTGCCTCGTTGATGAGCGTCTGGGCTTTCTCGCGGGCGTCGTTTAAGATCGCCTCCTTGTTGCTGATGATCTTCTGATAACGCTTGATCTCCTCGGGGGTCTTCTGACGCAGCTCCCTTAAAAGCTCGTCGATCTCCTCCTTATCCACGATGATCTTGGAGTTTGAAAAGGGCTGGGTTTTGCAGTTATCAATATATTCTTCGATTTCGTCGATCAACTGTTCGATTCTGCTGCTCATATTTTCCTCATTTCCGCATACCCCTGGGGACAAGGGAATACTCAGTTTTTAGGGTCAAGTCCGAATTTCTCGTAGACCAGCTTTGCGACAAAAGGAGGCACGCACTGTGAAATATCTCCGTTAAAGCTGGCGATCTCTTTGACGCTTGACGAGCTTAAATAGGCATATTCCAGACTCGTCGTCAGAAATACCGTATCCAGCCTGTCCCCGGAAAGCTTCCGGTTCGTCTGGGCGTTCTGCAGCTCATATTCAAAATCCGTGATCGCGCGCAGTCCGCGGACCGCCACGTTTACGTTTTTCTTCGCCGCATAATCTACCAGCAGGCCGCTGAACGACTCCACCTTCACATTCGGCAGATCCTTCGTCGCTTCTTCCAGTATTTTAACACGTTCTTCCACAGAAAACAATGGAGTCTTTACTTTATTGTTCAGCACGCTCACGGTCAATTCGTCAAAAATAGACGCCGCGCGGCGGATCACATCCAGATGTCCATAGGTTACGGGATCAAAGCTTCCCGGATAAATCGCTGCATTCATATCAATTTTCCTTTGTCAAAAATACATGTTTATTTGTTTTGTAGCATTTTTCCCGCGTTACCGCAAATCCAAGTTCTGCCGCAAAGGAAAAATCCTTCTTTAAATCCGCCTCGATGACAATCAGCGTATCCTCCGTCACATAAGGCATATGTGAAAGCGCGGAAAGCACCGGCTCTTCCAGGCCCGCCTGATACGGCGGATCCATGAAAATAATGTCGGCGCTCTTTTCGTGGATGGAAGAAAGGGCGCTTACCACATCCTGCTTTAACAGGGTCGCGCGGTCTTCAAACTTCGTAAAATGCAGGTTGTCCGCGATACATTTTGCCGCTTCCCTTCCGTTTTCCACAAAATAAGCCCTCCGCGCGCCGCGGCTGATCGCTTCGATGCCGATGCTGCCGCTGCCGCTGCACAAGTCGATGAAAACGCTGCAGGGCAGATAGGACTGCAGCATATTAAACAGCGTCTCCTTGATGCGGTCCGTGGTCGGGCGCGTGTCCTGTCCCGGAACTGTTTTTAAAGGGAGGCTTCTTGCCTCGCCCGCAATCACTCTCATAAAATCCAAATTCCTCCTGTCAGTCTGACAAAAGGGCGGGGAAAAACGCAGGCACTTCTTCCGTCTGCTTCCCGCCGCTTTTTCTTTCGCTTCATCATACTGCATTTAAAGCGGCAGGTCAACCTCTTACTTTCGTCCCCTTGCCGTCCCTGTGGGCGGGCTTTAACTGATTGAGCACAAGCGTCCGGCTCTTGTAGGGAATGGACGTTTCGTCCCCTGCCTTTGTATAATAAACCGCCTCGATCTCATCCGTTTCCCCAAGCTTCATGGCGCGCACGCCCACCGCGTTTTTCTTTTTCTCCGGGATCTCTTCCACCTCGAAGCGCAAAAACAGCCCCTCTTTGGACTGCAGCGTGATATATTTCTGATCCTGATAAACGGCGACGTCCGCCACCTCGTCGTCCTCCTGCAGCTTTGTGGCAGCGACGGTGCGCTTCATCACGTCAAATTCCCCGCCGTCCACCATCTTCGCCATGCCCTGCCGGGTCACGAACAAAAGACGGTACAGGTTCAGCTCGCTCTGGCCTGCCGCCAGCAAAAGCTGTTCCTTTGTGGAATCAAAATTGCTCACGTTATCCAGCGGAACCGACTTGTCCCGGAATTTGCCAAAGGGCAGATCCGACACTTTTACGGTGTAAAGCTGCCCGGTATTGGTAAACAGGCAGATCCGCCCCGTATTCTTTGTCTTGAATACGAAACGGTTTTCCGCATACGCCGCCTCCTGATTGCGTTCAAGGGTCGGCTCGTCCACCGTCCTCGTATAACCGAACCGGTCGATCAGGCAGTAAACGTCCGCTTCTTCGATCTTTTTCTCCTCAAACACCACGTCCGCGCAGTTGTCAATCACGGTACGGCGCTTCGTTCCAAAGGCTTTTTTCAGCTCGTCCAGCTCGTTGATGATAACCTGCGCCATGGCGCTTTTACGTTCCAGAATATCCTCATAACGGTAAATATTTGCCACCGTTTCCTCGTGGTCTTTGATCAGCGCCTCGATCTCCAGCCCGATCAGCTTATACAGGCGCATGTCCAGAATGGCGTTCGCCTGATTTTCGGAAAAGCGAAGCTGCGCCGCCATGACCGCCGATTCCTGGGATTTAAAACGGATCCCTTCCGTTTCACCCTCTACCAGACACGCCTTTGCCATCGCCCGGTCGCGGGAGCCGCGCAGGATCTCAATGATCAGGTCGATCACGTTGCACGCCTTGATAAGGCCCTCCTGAATCTCCCGTTTTGCCTGCTCCTTTGCAAGAAGCGTCTCGTACTTGCGGCGGTTTAGTTCAAACTGGAAGTCCACGTTTGCCTTGATGATCTGCTTTAAGCTAAGGGTCTCCGGCCTGCCGTCCGCGATCGCCAGCATGTTTACACCGAAGGTATCCTCCAAGCGGGTCTTTTTGTAAAGCATGCTGATAAAGTTGTCCACATCCGCGTCTTTTTTCAATTCGATCACGATGCGGATCCCTTCTTTGGACGACTGGTTGGAAATGTCCACGATGTCCGTCGTCTTTTTCGTCTCCGCAAGCGCCGCCACGTCAGATAAAAATTTGCCGATATTTGCGCCGATCATCGGATAAGGGATCTCCGTGATGATGACGTTTGTTTTGCCGTTTTTGGCTTTTTCCGTCTCCACGCGGCCGCGGATCTTGATTTTGCCCGTACCCGTTTCATAAATGGAAAGCAGGTCGTCCTTATTGGTCACGATGCCGCCGGTGGGGAAATCCGGCCCTTGGATATAGCGCATCAGCTCCTTCGTGCCGATCGTCTCGTCCTGCATATATGCCTTGACTGCGTCCACCACTTCCCCCAGATTGTGCGGTGGGATGCTCGTCGCCATTCCGACTGCGATGCCTTCGGAGCCGTTTACCAGAAGGTTCGGGAATTTACAGGGAAGCACGGACGGCTCTTTTTCCGTCTCGTCAAAGTTCGGCACAAAGTCCACCACATCCTTGTCCAGATCCTCTAAAAAGGCGGCCTGGGTGATCTGCTCTAACCGGGCTTCCGTATAACGCATGGCAGCCGCGCCGTCTCCCTCGATGTTGCCGAAGTTGCCGTGGCCGTCGATCAGGGGCTGTCCCTTTTTAAACTCCTGCGCCATCACCACGAGCGCGTCATAGATCGAGCTGTCGCCGTGGGGATGGTATTTACCCATCGTATCGCCGACGATACGGGCGCTCTTCCTGTAAGGCCTGTCCGCGCGGATGCCCAGCTCGTACATATCGTAAAGCACGCGGCGCTGTACGGGCTTTAAGCCGTCCCGCACATCCGGCAGCGCCCTTGCCACGATCACGCTCATGGCATAGTCGATGTAGGACTTCTGCATCAGCTCGGAATATTCTGTTTTTATGATTCTGCTGTTTTCTTCCATTTCAACCCCTTATCAAATATCCAGCTCCGCTTCCGTCGCATTGCGGTAAATAAACGCTTTGCGCGGCGGAACCTCGGTTCCCATCAGCATTTCCGTTACCTCGGAAGCCATCCGGGCGTCCTCGATCTCCACAAGCTTTAACATGCGCGTCTCCGGATCCAGCGTCGTTTCCCACAGCTGCTGGGCGTCCATTTCGCCCAGGCCTTTATAGCGCTGTAAATGGAACGGCCCCTTATGCCGCCTGCGGTAGCGTTCCAGCGCCTTGTCGTCGTAAAGGTATTCCTCTTTTCCCTTTGCCGGCATCGCCTTGTAGAGCGGGGGCATCGCGATATAAACGTGCCCTTCAAAGATCAGCTCCGGCATGAACCGGTAAAACAGCGTCAGAAGCAGCGTTGAAATATGCGCGCCGTCCACGTCCGCATCCGCCATAATAATGATCTTGTCATAACGCAGCTTTGAAATATCAAAATCGTTGCCAAACCCTTCCGAAAACCCGCAGCCAAAGGCGTTGATCATCGTCTTGATCTCGGCGTTTGCCAAAACCTTGTCAATGCTCGCCTTTTCCACGTTCAGGATTTTGCCGCGGATCGGCAGGATCGCCTGATACATACGGTTGCGCGCCATTTTGGCGGAGCCGCCCGCCGAATCTCCCTCCACGATAAAAATCTCGCACTTGGAAGCGTCGCGGGATTCGCAGTTTGCCAGCTTTCCGTTGGAATCAAAGGAAAATTTCTGCTTTGTCAGCATATTGGTCTTGGCGCGCTCCTCCGTCCTGCGGATCTTCGCCGCCTTCTCCGCGCAGCCGATCACATTTTTCAGCGTTTCCAGATTGCGGTCAAAAAAGCGCGTCAGCTCTTCGCCTGCGACCTTTGCCACCACCTTCGCCGCATCCTGATTGTCCAGCTTCGTCTTCGTCTGCCCCTCAAAACGGGGATCGGGATGCTTGATGGAAATAACCGCCGTCATGCCGTTTCTTACGTCCGGGCCCGTAAAGTTGGAATCCTTTTCCTTTAAAATATTCAGCTCCCGCGCGTAATTGTTGATGATCGTCGTAAACTGGGTCTTAAAGCCGGTCAGGTGGGTTCCGCCCTCCGCATTGTAAATATTGTTGCAGAATCCCAAAACGTTTTCGTGGAACTCGTTGCAGTACTGGAACGCGCCCTCCACGGAAATCCCGTCGCTTTCACCCTGAAAGGCGATCACGTCCGTTACCGCCTCGCAGGATTTGTTCATGTCCTTGATAAAGCCGACGATCCCCTCCGGCTCATGGTATTCTGCCACCTCTGTCTCTGCCTGCCGCCGGTCCTCGAACCGGATCGTCAGCGCCGGATTCAGATATGCCGTCTCATGCAGGCGGCTTTTTACGTCATCTTCCTTAAAACGCGTCCGGTCAAAAATCGTGTCGTCCGGCAGAAAGGAAATCGTCGTGCCCGTTTCCTTCGTCCGCCCGACGACCGGCAAAAGCCCATTGACCAGTTCGGTCGTCGGATTGCCCTGTTCGTATGTATCCTCGTAAATGTTTTTTCCATCCTTGACTCTTACGGTCAAGCGTTTGGAAAGAGCGTTTACGACGGAAGAACCGACGCCGTGCAGGCCGCCGCTCGTCTTATACGCGTTATTGTCAAATTTTCCGCCGGCATGGAGCGTCGTAAATACCAGACGTTCCGCGCTGATGCCCTTCTCGTGCATGCCCACCGGGATACCGCGTCCGTTATCGATGACCGTTGCCGACCCGTCCGCTTCCAAAATCACGGTGATCCGGGTGCAGTACCCCGCCAGATGCTCGTCCACCGCATTGTCCACGATCTCATAGATCAGGTGGTTTAATCCCTTTGTGGACACGCTGCCGATGTACATGCCCGGGCGCTTGCGCACCGCTTCAAGCCCCTCCAGCACCGTTATGCTGGAAGCGTCATATGTCGTATTCTGTGCCATTATCCTGTTCCTTTCTTTCTATATAAAACACGAAGCGCAATCAGCAAAGCCTGATTGAAAAATACTTTTACCAGTATAACACATATGTTCGATTTTGCAAAGCGTAAAATCGAAGCTGCCATAGCTGCTGCCACGCAAGCCGTCAGCCCCCTGCAGCGATGCGGATCATGCCCAGGACCAGCAGATGCGCCGGATAAAACAGATAGAAAAACCACTTGGAAAAGTTCTGCCCCTTCTGTGCCCGCTTTCCATTATAAAAGCAGACGATGCACACGCCTGCTGCAGCCACGCCGGACATACATCCAAACGCATACAAAAGCTTCTGCAGCCCCAAATAGCCTGCCGGGCTTCCCAGAAGCCCAAAGCCTCCAAACAGCACCGCCGCCCAGAAAAACGCCCGCTTCTGCTTTTCCCGATCCTGCCCTGCCTGATAAAACAGCGCCGTATACACCGGGGCAAGGATCGCCCAGTCCGAAACAGAGCTTGCGAGGACGATCAGCACAATCAGCGTCCCACGCACAAATCCTTTGGGCTCCTTTTCCAGCACCTCCAGAAGCAGGAAGCACAAAAACAGGGTAAATATCATATTCATCGCCACAAAATAAATTGCCTTCCCCTGCGAAAACGCAAAGCAGAACGGCAGCTCCGAAAGCAGGGCAAAAAGAAACAGCCTGATTCCGTAGCGTTTTCTGGAGCGCGTCATCCGATAGCCCTCCACTAAAAAAAAGCACATCACCGGCGCGGTAAAATAACCGACGTCCAGAAAAACCTCATATAAAAGCGTTCCCGGCATCAGAAAGATTGTGCCAATATGGTTCAGAAGCATTGCCGCCATCGCGATATATTTGATCGCATCCCGGCTCAGCCCCTCCCGTTTTTCCAAAAATCCCATTTGCATGCCGCTTCCTTTTTTTATGTTATGCCGTCAGATCGTCCGGTAATCGATCTCCTTTTGAAACAGCCCCATTTCCTCCTCCGGCAAAACGACTTCGCCGGACAGCACCCGGTCTGCCAGCTCTCCCGCCAGCAAAAGCACATCCGAATCCTGATAAATATCTCCCAGCGAAAAATCCAGATCGCCGCTCTGGCGGATGCCGAACAAATCGCCCGGTCCGCGCAGCTTCAAATCCTCTTCCGCGATAAAAAAGCCGTCGTTGGAGCGGTTCAGCACGTCCAGACGCTTATTTTTGCCGCCGCTGTTGTCCCCGGTCATAAAAATACAAAAGCTCTGGGCATCCCCGCGCCCCACGCGCCCGCGCAGCTGATGGAGCTGAGCCAAGCCGAAGCGTTCCGCATTTTCCACCATCATTACCGTGGCATTGGGCACGTTGATCCCCACCTCGATGACCGTTGTGGAAACGAGGACGTCGATCCTGCGCGCCGCAAAATCTTCCATAATGCGCTGCTTTTCGGCCGCCTTCATTTTCCCGTGGAGCCCCTCTGTGCGGATCGTGCCGGGAAGTGCAGCCCGCAGCTTTTCCGTATAGTCCGTTACATTTTCCAGACCGTCCGCCGATCCTTCCGTTTCCTCCACCATCGGACAGATCACATACGCCTGATGTCCTGCCTCTACCTGCGCCTCGATAAAGGCATAGGCTTTTTTGCGGAAATCCGGATTGACGACGCAGTTTTTGATCGGAAGGCGGTTGGACGGCATCTCGTCCAACACCGAAACGTCCAGATCGCCGTATAAAACGATCGCCAGCGTGCGCGGGATCGGCGTGGCGCTCATGACGAGCACATGGACGCTTTCCCCTTTTTTTGCCAGCGTTTCCCGCTGGCGCACGCCGAAGCGGTGCTGCTCGTCCGTTACCACAAGCGCCAGATCCCGGTATTCCACCTTTTCCTGAATGAGCGCATGGGTGCCGATGATCACGTCCGCTTCGCCGGACAAAATCCTTCCGTATGCCTCGCGCTTCTGCTTTGCGGTCATGGAGCCGACTAAAAGGACGGGCCTTGTACACAACCCGTATTCCTCCGTCATTTTGCAGAGAGCGTCGTAATGCTGGGTGGCAAGCACCTCCGTGGGCGCCATCAGACAGCCCTGCCGTCCGTTTGCACTGCACATCAAAAGCGCGAGAAAGGCAAGGATCGTCTTGCCGCTTCCCACGTCTCCCTGTACGAGCCGGTTCATCGCAAGGTGCTTCGTAAGATCCTCCTCGATCTGTGCCCACACCTTTTTCTGCGCTCCCGTCAGTTCATAAGGAAGCGCGCAGATCAGCTGCTCTGTTTCTTTTGCCGGGCTGAGCGGACGCTCTACCGCCAGCCGGTCGTTGATTACCTTCTGTCGTTTGATCTGCACTAGAAACGCTAAAAATTCATCGAATACCAGCCGCCTTCTGGCTTCGCATACCTCTTTTTCATCCTTCGGGAAATGGATCTTTTCCAGCGCCTCCGACAGTCCGATGAGCCGGTACTGTCTGCGCAGTGCCTCTGTCAGATAGTCCGTTTTATTTGTCTTTTCCAGCGCCTGACGGACACATTTTAGGATCATATGGTTCGTGATGCCCGCCGTCAGCGCGTATTTCGGCTGCCATGTGCCCGAAAGGGCGGCGTATTCTTCCTCCCGAAAGACCTTGGGCTGTTCCATCAAAAGCATATTCTGGGGACCGTTTTTTACCATTCCCCGAAAAATATGCCACGTTCCGGCAGGCAGCGCGTTTTTGATGTAAGGCATCCGGAACCATGTAAGTTTAAGCCTGCCGGACGCGTCCCCCGCCTGCGCGTGGGTAATGACCATCCCCTTTGCCCGTACCATGGAGGGCGCTGCGATCACGCAGGCGCGCACCGCCATTACCTTTCCGGCTGTCAGCTCCCCTGCCGTTACCGGCGGCTCAAAATGATCGTATCCTTTCGGAAACCATAAGATCAGCTCGTCGATCGTTTCAATATGCAGTTTTGAAAAAAGCGCAGTGGTTTTTGCCCCTACGCCTTTTAACGTTGAAATTGAATGACTGGCTTCCATATCCTTACTCAACAGAAACGATATAGTAATAGATCGGCTGACCGCCGTACTGCAGTTCTACGTCGCAGGAAGGATACTTCTCAGCGATGCGGTCCCGCAGCGCCGCAGCGTCCTCTTCCTTCGTCTCCTGACCGTAGTAAATGCTGATGAGCTCCAAATCCTCATCCATCATCCGGTCGATCATGTTCGCGGTCACGTTCTCGATCGCCTGTCCAACCGCAAGAATGCCTTTGTCGCCGATTCCCATATAGTCGCCCTGACGGATCTCGTAATCATCGATCACCGTATCGCGCACCGCATAGGTCACTTCACCGGTCTTGACGTTGCCGATCGCCTCCGTCATCGCCGCTTCGTTCTCTTCCGGGCTTAAATCGGGCACATAGTTGATCACTGCCGTGATGCCCTGCGCGATCGTCTTGGTCGGGATCACGACGATCTTCTTGTCCTCGGTCATATATTTTGCCTGATTTGCCGCCAGAATGATGTTCTTATTGTTCGGAAGCACATAGATCGTCTCTGCGTTTACCTGCTCGATCGCATTTAAAACGTCCTCCGTGCTGGGGTTCATCGTCTGGCCGCCCTCGATAATATAATCGACGCCCAGATCCTGCAGGATCGCATTGATGCCCTCGCCGACAGAAACCGCGATAAAGCCCGCTTCCTTCTTCGGGGCAGGTGCTGCAGGAGCCTTCGCCTCCGTCCGCTGCTGTTCTTCCTTCTGCGCCATCTTCACAACCTTCTCATGGTGCTCCAGGCGCATGTTGTCGATCTTCATATTGGAAAGCGCGCCGTACTTCAATGCCTTCTGGATCGCCAGACCCGGATCATTGGTATGTACGTGTACCTTTACCACATCGTCGTCCGCAACGACTACGATCGAATCGCCGATGGATTCCAGATATGCCTTAAAATCCATCTCCTGCTTGATGTTAAACGTCTTGGAGAGCATGATGATAAACTCCGTGCAGTAGCCGAACTTGATGTCCGCTTCTTCCACCGCCATATCTGCCGCGCCGGAAAAAGGCGCTCCCGCAGTCGTCTGTGTTGCAGAAACCGTCCAGTCGATCTCCTTGCCCAAAAACGCCTCGTACGCTCCCTTTAATACCTGCATCAGACCCTGACCGCCGGAGTCCACAACGCCCGCCTGCTTTAATACCGGAAGCATTTCCGGCGTCTGGCTGAGCACATAGTCCGCTCTTTCGATGATGTCCCCGATATATTTCTCAAGATCCGTTTCTCCCGCATCCGCCAGCTCGCGCGCCTTTAATGCCGCGCCCTTGGCAACGGTCAGGATCGTGCCCTCCTTCGGCTTCATGACAGCCTTGTACGCCGTCTCAACCGCCTTCTCGCAGGCTTCTGCCAGAAGCGGGATGTCGATCGTTTCATGGTCGCGGATCGCCTTTGTGAAGCCGCGGAACAGCTGGGACAGGATAACGCCGGAGTTTCCTCTTGCGCCCCGCAAAGATCCGGAAGAGATCGCTTTTGCCAGAGAAGCCATGTCCAGATCGTTGTTCGCGTTCATCACAGCCACGTCCTTTGCCGCGGACATGATCGTCAGCGTCATATTCGTGCCCGTATCCCCGTCGGGAACAGGGAACACGTTTAATTCATTGATCCACTCCTTCTTACTCTCCAGATTCTTAGCGCCGGCTAAGAACATCTTTGCAAGCATCTTAGCGTCGATCGTATTTACAGCCACGTTTTTCGTCCTCCTTAATCAATCACTCGCACACCTTCTACGAAGATGTTGATTTTCTCTATTTCGATTCCGGTAAATTCCTCTACCTTATATTTCACATTGCTGATCAGGTTGTCCGCCACAGCTAAAATGCTCACGCCGTATGCCACGATCACGTGGAAATCCAGCGTCAGCTTATTATGATTGATCGTGACCGCAATGCCCTTTGTGATGCTGTCGCTCTTTAACAGCTTCACCAGACCGCCTTTTACCGTAACGCCCATGCCGACGATGCCGAAGCACTCCATCGCCACCGTTCCCGCATATTGGCCGATCACTTCATTGTCGATTGTAATGCTGCCCATATGGGTCGTCATAGAAGAACCCTTCATGTGATAACCTCCTTTTTCAATGAAAATCTATGCCTATTATAACCGCTTTTTCCTGAAAAGGGAATACGATTTTCAACTTTTTAAAAAATTGATGATATTTTACTTGCCAAATCCGTCAAATTCTGCTATCATACTGATGTTGTCAGTCAAACGACGAATATAGTTTGAGGAGGTGCAATCATGGCAAAATGCGATATTTGTGGCAAAGGCGCTCATTTCGGTAACAACGTAAGCCATTCCCATAGAAGATCCAACCGTATCTGGAATTCCAACGTCAGAAGCGTTAAATGCAAAGTCAACGGTGGTGCACGGAGAATGCACGTTTGCACAAGCTGCTTAAAGTCCGGCAGGGTTGAGAGAGCTTAATCGAATCATGAAGAGAATGTAACGGCTGCTTCTATTCTGAAGCAGCCGTTCTTTGCGTCTCAATATTCTTTAATCATCCCCGCACATCAGCACCAGATAGCTCACGCCGAGCAGGGCGAGTGCAAAAAGCGTCCCCATCACGCGGTATCGGAAGCAAAGCATGAGCAGCATCCCGATCGCCACCCAGAAAATTGCAAACGCGATGATCCGGTTCATAATCCTGTTGCCGCCCTCCTTTGCTTTGCAGGGATATATCTTTATCATATGCGGAAGCGGCAGGAAAAGACCTCCCTGCCGCTTCTTCGTCTGCGCTGCTTAAGCTTTCTTATTTTCTTTTTCTTCGGGGAACGCGGCGTCCACCGCTTCCTCATCGCTCATCATTTCCTGCTTCGGTGCGGTAAAACGGTCCACAATATCCGGGATCATATCCAGCACCTTGTTTACACTGTCCTGATTTTTGATGTTCACAAGGCGGGTCTGCCCGTTTTTGATCAAAAGTACCGCGCTGGGAGACATCTTCCCGCTCATGCCGCCTGCGCCGCCGCTCTTCCCTGCCGCTTTGCCGCCGGAGGCTGCGCCCGGCGTACAGGTCGCGCCCGCGCCGATGCCGAAGGAAACGTCCACCAGCGGAATGATGATCGTATCGTCCACCTTCGTCGCCTCGCCCACCACCGTTTTGGTTGTAAATACGGTTTCCGCCCCTTTGATGAGCGCCTCCATTACGGAAGTGATGTTATTGTCCTTGTTTTCTGCCATTGTGATCCTCCTTGTCTGCTGTCCTGCCGCGCAGTATTCCAATCAGGCGGCGCACGTTTTTGTCAAGCATCAGCCTGAGCGCATAAAAACCGACCACGCCTGCCCTGAGCTGTCCTTTCAGATGAAATTCCCCCTCAAAACGCCTCTCTTCAAAATCCGGCACGATCTGCACCTTATCCCCCAGCCACGGATACAAAATCCCCTGCACTGCAAGAACCTGTCCCGTAGACGCCGGATCACCCGTGCCGACCGCCGCCCGGACGTTTATCCGGCGCGGAAGCACATGGCGCAGCGTCCTGCAAAGCTGCGCTGACGCCAGATGGAACGCCTGCTGCGTCTCCTCCCTGTCCCAGATCGCTTTATAATGAATAAACTGCCTGTACAGCCGTTTTGCCGTGCCCCGGATATTCCGCAGGCTGCCCTGCAGCTTCCGCCATGCGGCGGAGAGCCGTTTTTTCAAAGCGTCAAAGGAAAAACGCCGCTTATCCTGTGCCGATTCGGGATCTTTTCCCGGCTCAGGAGCTTTTGCCGTGTCCGGGGCTTTCGGATTTTCCTGCCCGCCGGCTGCCTGCGCCTCCGGGGCTGTTTCCGGCATTGCGCCCGGAATCGTTCCGGCATCCGGTTTTGCGGCAGTCTCTGATTCGGACTCTGATGCAGGCTCCGGTGCGGACGCTGCCGCAGACTCTGGTGCGGATGCTGCTGCCGTGCGCTGTCCGCTGCCCGTCGGCTCCGCTTTTTTCCCTGTCTTTATCCGGATCCCGCACACCGACACCCGCACAGACAGCTCCTTTTCATATGCGATCCGGATGCTTACCAGATGCAAAAGCCATGTGATCGCTGCAGAAGCCGTCAGCTCCTCCCGCCAGCTCCCGTCTGCCCGGTAACGGACCGGCACGAACAAAACCGCCAGAAGCGCTGCAAGCAAAAGCCCCAGGATCACCAGAAGCGCGATCCCCGCCGTCTTCAGGATCATCCAGATAACCGTCATCCGCCTCCCCCCTTCCCGGCGCGGAATGTTTCCGCCAGATATGCTTTTACATTTCCTTCAAATCCGGCTGCCAGCCCGTCCTGAACCATCTGTTCCACCAGCGTGTACGCCTCTCCCATGTCCCCGGCGATTCCGACGACGGAAAGGCTTTTTTTGTCGAAGGCTTTTTGTTTGAGCATGGCGCAGTGGAAAATGTCCAGCTGATCCGCCGTACGGGAAAGGCTGATCACATAGACGCCAAACTGTCCGGCTCCGGTCAAAAGCTTCCATTTTATTTTGTTGATATTTTTAACAGATGCCCCAACGTATAAGTTCCGATAAAATTTCATGTACCGCCATTGCCCCTGTTCCTAGAATACCCTGTTTTGCAGTCCCGTAAACAGGGCGCGCATCAGATACGGCAAAATCCCGCCCCGCCGCGTAATAAAACGCTGACCGGTCAGTAACGACCGGTCAAAAGCTTCGTTTTACCGGCAGGCATGTCCTGCTCAGTAGTATTTGCGGCTGCCCCAAAGATTGCTCTTTTTCAATTCCAGATATTCATGGTACGCCTTTTCCAGAATCTGCTTCTCATTGGAAAATTTCAGCAGATGGTACGCCTCATGATACTTGTAAAAACCGGAATCGACAAAATACTCTTCCCTCTGCGGCTTGCTGTAATAACTGTCCGCCATCATTAAATACCAGTGGACTTCCTTTTCCACAACATCCTCGGGCACGCTGAACGTATACTCGCTCTTGCCCACATATTTGATGATGGAAGCTCTGGAACCGCTTTCTTCCAGAACTTCTCGGAGCGCGGTATGCTTAAAATCCTCGCCCTCTTCCACGGTTCCCTTGGGAAGCACCCATCCCTCGTACTTGTTTTTGTAGTTCTTGTACAAAAGAAGGATCTTGCCCCGAAAGATTACTACACCGCCGCAGCTCGTTGCTTCAATCACTGCAATTCCTCCTGTCCGGCGATATCTGATTCTGGAAATCAGTATACCTTAAATCCCGGTGCAGGGCAAGTCCTATCTGGAAAATTGTTCTCCCACATTTTCATTTTTGTCCCTTGCAGCCCCTTGTCCCGAGCGGACAAAACAGACCGGCAAAGCATATGCGCAAGGCTGTTAGCCAAACCATGCGCAGACCGCTTTCGCCAAACCGTGCGCAGGCTCAGGAAAACCATGCGTCGAACACCCTGCGCGCCAGCGGAACCGCATAATCACTGCCGGAGCCTGCCCGCTCCACGATCACCGTTACCGCGATCTCCGGGTCTTCCACAGGCGCAAAGCCGGTAAACCATGCGTGGGATTCTTCTTTGTTCTCCGAAAACTCAGCGCTTCCGGTTTTTCCCGCCGCCGTATAGCCCCTGTCCTTTAGCTTGCGTCCGGTGCCTTCCTGCACCACGTCCGCCATCAGGGCGCCCATCGCCTCCGCCTCCTGCTGCGACATCAGGCGCTTATATACCGAAGGGCTGTTTTTTTCCAGCACCCTGCCGTCCGCATTTTTGACCGCGTCCACAAAGATCGGCTGCATCAGCTCGCCGCCGTTTGCGATCGCCGCCGTGATCATGTTAAGCTGCATCGGCGTGATCTGGGTCTTTCCCTGACCGATGGACGTCTGGATTACCTCGTCGTCCGTGCTGTTCCCGTCCAGCTCCACGCTCGTCTGCTTATACGGCAGCGGGATCGGAAGCTCCTGATTAAACAAAAGACTGTCGATCGTTTCCCCGAACGCTCCCCGGTTCAGGCTCATCCCGATATTGGCAAAGGATGCGTTGCAGGATTTTGCAAAGGAAGTTGTCAGATCCACCTGTCCGTGCACGCTCCCGTGATAGCAACTGATCCGGTTCTGCCCATGGCTGTACGCCCCCGTACAGTTGAAGGAATAATTTTCCCATGTGTCCGGGAACTGGCGGATATAAGCCAGCGCCGTCACGATCTTAAAGGTCGAGCCCGGCGGATAAAGCCCCTGCGTCGCCCGGTTTAACAGCGCCGCCTTTTCCTGATCCTCATTTAACGCCGTCCACTGTTCTGCGATCGTGTTCGGATCGTAATCCGGCTTGCTGACCATTGCCAGCACGCGTCCGGTCTTTACTTCCGTTACGACTACCGCCCCCCGGTACAGCCCAAGCGCCTCGTCCGCCGCCTCCTGCAAAGAAACGTCCAGCGTCGTAAATACGTCGTTGCCCGGATTTTTCTTCCCGGCAAGCTCGTTGTCCAGCTTTTCCTTTTCCGAAATGTCGGAATTGATCAGACGGTAATTTTCCAGCTCCTCGATGCCCGTCCTTCCCTTGCCCGTATAGCCGACCACATGGGCGAACATCCTTCCGTACGGGTAATCCCGAAACTCGTTCCCTGCTTCGTCCGTCCTTGTCTCTGCCAGCACCTCGCCGGACGCCGCATAGATCGTGCCCCTTGTATTTTGCTGCGCAAGCACCTTCTGCCGGGAATTGTAGCTGTTGTTAAAAAGCGCTTCCTGATTGGACAAAACATAGTCCGCCAGATATGCCGTCATCCCTGCAAAAAGGCAGACCATCAGCGCCGCGCAGGCATACAGCTCCCGGTTCAGCCGGAATCTACTCTTCTTTTTTGAGCTGCTTTTCTCGTTTTCTTTTCTGCTTTTCAATCCTCTGCTCCTCTTCATAGCGCATCTGCCAGACGCCCTCCAGCACTGCAAATATCAGGATCATAGACATTACGCTGCTGCCGCCGTAGCTGATAAAAGGCAGCGTTACCCCGGTCAGCGGGATAAATTTCGTGCCGCCGCCCACCGTCAGAAACGTCTGGAATATATACAGCATCCCAAAGCCCACCGCAAGATTCCGGTAAAAGCCGTCTGCAAGCCCTGCCGCAAGGCGCATGACCGACAGAAACAGAAGCACTGCCGTAAGAAGGATCCCGATGCCGAATAAAAGCCCCATTTCCTCTGTGAGCGCCGCAAAAATAAAGTCCGTTTCCACATAGGGGATGTCCTGCGGCGTGCCCTTTCCGATGCCCTGGCCAAACAGCCCGCCCCGCCCGATGGCAAACAGCGACTGGGTGATCTGATAGCCCTGACTGTCAATCACGCTCCACGGGTCTTTCCATGCCTGCACCCGAACCTGTACATGGGAAAAAAGCTTCCATGCTATCAAGGATGCCCCCGCCCCCGCAAACAGCCCGCCCGCCAGATACAGCGGCTGGTGGGCGGCAACCGTAATCATCAGCACATAGACCGCAAACAGGATCAGCGCGCTGCCCAGATCCTTTGACAAGACCAGAACGATCACCTGAATGCCCGCCCCGACGCCCGCAAGGAGCACCTTTTTTAATTCCGCTCCGTCTGCAAGGAGAGAGGCGATAAAAAACACATACAGGATCTTTACAAACTCCGAGGGCTGGAAGGTGATCCCTGCGATCGACCATGACAGCTTCGAGCCGTGCGTTACCTGCCCGAGGATCAGCACAACGGCAAGCGCCAACGTCCCTGCGATACAGTAGACCCAGCCCAGATCCCGCAAAAATGTACGCAGCCTCTTAAACAGCCACGGCACTGCCAGTAAAAGTCCGTAGGAAACCATGGCGATGGCAAGCTGCTTTGCCGCTTTTTTTAAGTCCAGCCGCACCAGAACGATCATGCCCGCGCTTAAAAGCATGCTCATCTCATTCAGGACAAGCCGGTTGATGCCCGGATACAGAAAATATGCCAGAAGCGGCAGCGCCAGCGTCAAAATCTGCAAAAACAGATAAAAGATCAGGTATTCCATGCGCTGCGTGCGGATCACGATCGTCAGATACGCGCAAAACTGCATCAGAAACAAAAATACGCTCTGCCACACCGCCGCTTTTTTCGCCTGCCCTGCTTCTTTTTTCCCAAGCCCGTAAACGCTGCAGATCAGAAACAGAAACTGGAACAGCACGATCGCATATTTGGAATAAATAACGATAAAATATGCCAAATTTACTGCACTCCTTTTTTATAATGCCCCGTCGTATAGCAATCCGGCGCGTTTCCGTCTTCCCCGGCAAAAAAGCGTGCCAGATACGCCGCCTTTTTGCCGCTTTCATCGGTAAAATCAAGCCTGACCGCCCGAAGCCCCCTTCCCCGTATCTGTTCCATGTACTGATGCAGCGACAGCGGCACCGAATTATAAATTGTGTTCATGCAGTGGCGGCAGTTGACCCATACCGGAAATTCCGCGTTGTAGCGGTCTTTCAAACGCTCTGCAAAGCCGGCGGAGGGAATGCCTTCCGCAAGCTGCTTCTGCGTATGATCCACGCGGCAGCTCCCGGCGCTCCTTTTGACGCATCCGGCGCTGATCATCATCGGCGTCCTGCCGTAAACGACCATTTCCTGCTTCTGCGCAGGCAGCGTCAGAAGCTCCTGCCTGTTTAATTCCAGCGGCGCCGTATAGGTATCTATGGAAAAGCAGTCTTCCCAACAGGACAGCGTCTCCCGGTTGAATACATAAACATTGTGCTGCAGCGACAGCTTTTTCTCCGGAAATTCCTCCCTTGCCCAACACATCCCCGTCACGCTGCCCGCCAGAAATCCCCGTATGATCCCGTCGTAACGGCGGACTTTTTGGGCAAGCGCCGCCAGATACGGCTCGCTGTAGGAACGAAGCAGCGCCGGAAGCTGCAAAAACAGCTCAAAGCCTTCATCTGCCTCCTGCCTTTTTGCCGCCTTTTCCATCAGCCGCTCTTCTTCCTTTGCAAACAGCAGATCGGCATTCACATACAGACGGCGCACGCCCGCTTCGTCCAGAAGCGCAAGCGCCTGCTCTGCCAAAAGCGCGGACGCATAAAGAAGGGGCTCTTTCCTTTGCCCGGAAGACGCATCGCTTTTACAGCCGCTGTCCGGACAGGCGTTTTGTCCCGTCCTTTCCGACAGCGTCCGCTTTCCCTTTTGGCAAAGCTTCTCCCAAAGCCTGTCCAGTGCGTCCCGGCGCAGCTCGTTTAACGCAGATACCGGAAGAAACAGGTTTTCTCCCATCTCAATCTGAAGCTCTTTTGCATAAAAGGCAGAGCCGCCGGTCTTTTTTAACTGCTTCTCCACGTCACTTTTGGCAAGCGGGCGCTTCTGAGCCGGCAGCGCCTCTGC
This sequence comes from uncultured Lachnospiraceae bacterium, assembly GCA_900550285.1. Lineage (GTDB taxonomy): Bacteria > Bacillota > Clostridia > Lachnospirales > Lachnospiraceae > Gallintestinimicrobium. The sequence continues at coordinate 12,697 of URRW01000011.1, read as the reverse complement.
CCCCAGCGCCTCCGCCGACACAGACCCCGAGGACACCTGAAGGCGCGCCGTTTTTCCCTCTTCCAGAAAAGCGCTCATGCTGACCGGCAGGGTCAGCTCCTTTTCCAGATATTCCCGGCGGATCCGCTCCAAAAGCTCTTCCGGGCAGCCCGAATAACCGGGCTTTTCAAAGGTTACCATTTCCCGTCCGTTGTGCTGCTTATAATAGCCGCCTCCCGTCTCCGAGCGCACATACAGCTTCGACAAAAGCTCCATATCCGCCGGATCGATCTCCCAATTTCTTACGCCGCTTCTGTACAGATCCATATATTTGCGGTATACCGCCGTTACGCCCGCCACGTATTCCGGGCGCTTCATCCTGCCCTCGATCTTAAACGAATCGATCCGCGCATCCATCAGCTCCTGTAAAAACGGCAGCACGCACAGATCCTTTAAGCTCAGCGGATACGCCGGCTGCTTCATGCGCTTTGACGCGTCCTGATAAGCGCCCCCCTTTTCCTCCAGTATCGTGTAGGGCTGCCGGCAGGGCTGGGCGCAGCGCCCGCGGTTGCCGCTTCTGCCGCCCAGATAGCTGGAAAACAGACACTGCCCCGAATAGCAGTAACACAGCGCGCCATGGATAAATACTTCCAGCGCCATCCCGGTCTGTTCCTTCAAAATACGGATCTCTTCTAAACTAAGCTCCCGCGCGGGCACGACCCGGCAGACGCCCAGCGATTTTAAAAACAGGGCGCTGCGGCTTTCCGTCACCGTCATCTGCGTGCTGGCGTGCAGCTCCATTCCCGGAAACGCCCTGCGCACCGTGTCCAAAACGCCCATATCCTGCACGATCACGCCGTCCAGGCCCGCCTCATAAAAAGGCTGCATCCAGTCTGTAAGCCTTCCCAGCTCCTCCTGCTTTGTCAGGGTATTGACCGTCAGATATATCTTTTTATCCCATGCGTGGGCAAGCTGCAGCGCCCCGATCAGCTCTTCGTCCGAAAAATTCCCGGCATATGCCCGCGCCCCGAACTGCCCGCCGCCCAAATAAACGGCGTCCGCCCCTGCCGCTATTGCAGCCTTTAAGCATTCCATATTCCCCGCGGGCGCCAAAAGCTCTCCTCTGTATTCCATCCTGCTCTCCATTCCGTCCGGCTTGTTTTCATGCCTTCTTTCTGATTGAAAACGGGCTGTCATCCCTGACAGCCCTCCCCGTTTATTTCCTCATAATAAGCTGGCATCCTTCTTACGGGTGCTCCTTAAGCCCCTGGATCTCCGTTTCCAGACGCACGATCTGGCGGGAGCTCTCCTGAAGCTCCTGCTGCGCGCTCTTTAAGCTCTTCTCCGTATTCTCCAGCTTGATCTGAGCCGCGATCAGCTCATGCTTTAGATCGTACAGCTCCTTCTCCCGTGACGCCGCTTCCTCGTCCATCCGGTCGATCTGCTTTTTTGCCTTGAAATAATCGTCCGCGATGTTTAACTCCAGAAGGACGTGCTGCGTGTCCACGGGCTGACGCCGAAAGCTCTCCACCCTGCCGTATTCTGCCAGTTTATTGTTGATATAAGAAGCGACCTTCTGCAGATATTCCTCGCTCTCGTAGCCGCTCAATGTCAGCACCTTGCCGCCGATAATCACTTCCGTGTCCGTCTTGACCGCCATGATCACTCATCCTTTCGCTGCGCACAAATCCTGCGCCTTTATCCCTTTATTATAATGGCAAAGCGGTCAGATTTCAAGTCCCAGATGCCGGTACGCCGTCTCTGTCGCGACCCTTCCCCTGGGCGTCCTGTCGATCAGCCCGTTCATGAGAAGATACGGCTCGTAGACGTCTTCGATCGTCCCCGCGTCCTCCCCGATCGCCGCCGCCAGCGTATCCAGCCCCACAGGGCCGCCCTTGAACTTCTCGATCATCGTCATTAAAAGGTTCCGGTCCACCCGGTCTAAGCCGAGCGTATCCACATCCATCAGATCCAGCGCCGTCCGCGCCACCTGCCGGGTGATCACGCCGTCATATTTGACCTGCGCAAAATCCCGCACCCGCTTTAAAATGCGGTTCGCCAGACGGGGCGTGCCCCTGCTTCTTCTGGCGAGCTCCCGCGCGCCCTCCTCGTCGATCTTTACGTTCAGGATCTTCGCGGAATGCTGCACGATCAGCTTTAGCTCGTCCACCGTATAAAATTCCAGATGATGGATCATGCCGAAGCGGTCCCGAAGCGGCGCAGTCAAAAGCCCCGCCCTCGTCGTCGCCCCGACCAGCGTAAAATGCGGCAGATCCAGACGGATCGACCGGGCGGAGCTGCCCTTCCCGATCATGATGTCGATGGCATAGTCCTCCATCGCCGGATACAGCACCTCCTCCACCTGCCGGTTTAAGCGGTGGATCTCATCCACGAACAAAAGATCGCCCTCCTGCAGATTGTTTAAAATCGCCGCCATCTCGCCCGGCTTCTCGATCGCCGGCCCGCTCGTCACCTTCATGTTGACGCCCATCTCATTGGCGATGATCCCCGCAAGCGTCGTCTTTCCCAGTCCCGGAGGCCCGTAAAAAAGTACATGGTCCAGCGCATCCTGCCTCTGCTTTGCCGCTTCGATATAAATTTTCAGCGTCGATTTGGCCTTCTCCTGACCGATATAATCTTTCAGATACTGCGGGCGCAGGCTTCCTTCTATCCTTTTATCTTCTTCTGTTAGATTGGTTTCAATCACTCTGGCCATCTTTTCCTCACCATGCCGCAGACGCGGCGTCTTCTTTTATATTTCAATTTCAGAACATCTTCTTAAGCGCAGCCTTCAAAAGCGCTTCCACATCCATATCGTCCTGCTCCACCGCCTTGACCGCGCGCAGGGCGTCAGAGGAAGAATAGCCCAGGGCGGTCAGCGCTTCCACCGCTTCCGCCTTCGCCCTGCCGATGTCTCCCGACGCAGGTATGACAGCGGCATCCGATACGGAATCCTTCATAAAAACCGTATCTTCCAAAGAGATCTTATCCTTTAATTCCAGAATGATCCGCTGGGCTGTCTTTGCGCCGATGCCCTGCGCCTTTGCAATCGCCTTCGCATCCTGTGAAATGACCGCCATCCTCAGCTCGTCCGCACTCAGCGCCGACAAAATCGCCAGACCCGCCTTTGGCCCGACGCCGCTGACCGTGATAAGCTGTTTATACATTTCCAGATCATCCTTTGTCAAAAAGCCGTACAGCGCCACCGCGTCCTCCCGCACGCTCATATAGGTATAGATCCTGACCTCTTCCCCTACCGGCGGCAAAAGCGCGGTCACACTTGCCGGGACGCGCACGTTATAGCCGATATGCGCGACCTCGATCACAAGATTCTCTTCTGAAATATCGGCAACCCTGCCGTTTAAATATGCGATCATAACTTCTCCCTTTCTTTTTTGGGAAACGCTGTCCCTGTCCTTTTTGCGCCCTGTTCTACCGCAGGATGGGCAGGTAACGGTTTACCGCCTTTGCGCACGCGCCGATAAAAATGCCCGTCACGCAGCCCGCAGCTAAAAGCCACGGCACATACCAGCCTGCCCACGCCGTCCCAAGCAGCGCCATCGCCACCAGAAGCTGTCCCAGATTGTGGAATACGCCGCCCAGCACGCTGACGCCCAGCACTGAAAAACGCCCCGACCGCTTCCCTGCCAGCATCGCGCCAAAGGAAAGCGCCGCTCCCGCCAGACTGTATGCCATCGTAAAAAAGCTGCCAAACAGCAGCGACGAAAGCAGGATCCGCACCAGATTGAGCGCCGCCGCCTCCCTCCAGCCATAGCGGTACAGACAGAGCACCACCGCTAAATTGGCAAGCCCAAGCTTGATCCCCGGAATGCCCGGGGCAAGCACAAACAGCGATTCCACATAGGACAGCAAAAGCGCTGCCGCAGTCAGAACGCCTAAAAATGCCGTCTTTTTCGTTCGATCCCGCATAAAATCCCTCGTTTTGGAGCGTTTCTGCTCCCCGTTATTGTACCACTGCGTCCAGGCCGCCTGTTCCTTCTGCTTCCAACCGGACGCTCAGGCGGTGCGGAAGGCAGACGATACTCTGTCCGGCATACCGGATCCTCCCCTGCCGCACGCACAGCCCATCCGGGCAGTCCGCATCCAAAACGCGCACTTCCCCGTCCGATACGGATACGACGTTATAGCCGCCTTGCCCTTCCACGCAGATCTCCTGATCTTTGGAAAGGGGCAGGCGCTCCTGTTCCCTGCCGTCCAGCTCGATCACTGCATACGCTGCCGGGGCGCTGTTTTTGCCGAAAAAGAAAAGAGCCGCCAGCACAGCGGCCAGACAGACGGCAGCGATCAGGAGCAGATCCCCCTTTTTCCTGCTGTCTGTTATTGTATCATGTCCGAACATATGTTTCAAGTCTTTTATCCCTCCATGAGCTGAAGCGCTGCGATCGCCGGATCGGAGATCTTTTCCATCACGGAGAGCGCATGGCTTTCCAGATAAAAATCATAGGAATCGGACAGCCCTGCCTCGTTGAGCGCCCTTGCGGCCAGCTGGCAGATCGTTTCGATCAAAATCGCCCTGCTGTCCGCCGTGTTGATCCGCCCGCACAAAAACTGCTCCGGCACAGCCTCCGTCCACGCGCTGCGGCTGTCAAAGGGCGCGGTAAGCTGATCCAGAAGCCCGTAGATTTCCGGCAGCACCTCCATATCCTTTAAGCTGCGGTGCATCCATTTATAAAAGGGTGTGTATTTCCGGTTCAAAAGATGCACCAGCGAGCAGGTATTTGTCACAAACTCCTGCAGCGCCAAAAAAGCGCCCGTCCATTCGCTCCGGGCGGACAGCCTGCCGTAATTATACTGGCCGGACTGCGCCATTTTCGCTACCCGGGCGGCGATCTTTTTTAACCGCACATCCTCCGGATAAAAGCCCTTCAGCCCTTCATAAATCCGCGAAAACTCCCCGGCTTCATCCAAGAACACTTCCCCGTTTGACGCCATGGACAGCCGGCTTTCCGGCAAAAACATCCATTCCATGCTGCTTTTCGGGACGTCCTCTCTCCCGATCAGCCCGTAAAAAAATCCTGTGACCGACAGCACCCCGACCCTGCCGGAGCCGTTTGGGCTTTCCTGCCGCTTCGGCATCCCCCGAAAAACGGACGGCAGACGGTCGTATGCCTCCTGACAGACACTGCCGTAGCGCTCGTACAGCTCCTGCGGCAGCCAGAGGGCAAACGCCGCCCCGAAATCGTGATCCTGCGATACAGCGTCGTCAAATCCCAGACATTCCGAGCCCTGTCCCACAAGTCCGGCAGCCAGCTTCCCTCTCAGCTCCGGATACTGTTTTTCAAGCCGTTTAAGCATCGGCATGCCCTCCGCCTCAAAATAGGCGCGGCACAGCTCAATCCCCTTCATGGCAGTATCTCTTCCGCTGTCTTTCGTATTCGTCCGCCTCCGCCTTGCGGCCAAGCTCCCTGCATACGAGGGAACAGTTCCCGCACAAAAGGCCGTAGCCCTGATTCCTGCCGAAATGCTTCTCCACCTCAAACAGCGCGTGCTCGTAATAGCCCAGCGCCCGTTCCAGGCCTCCCTGACGGTAGCATACCTCGCCCAGCCCCGCCAGCGCCGCAGAATAATGGGAATCCGTAATCCCGCCGTCCTCCTCAAAGGCGCGGCACGCCAGATCCAGAAGCTTTTTTGCCTCCTCCAGATGGTTTAACTTTAACTCGATCAGCGCCAGGTTCGTCCGTGAAGTCGCAAGCTCCAAACGGCTCTGGGGCTGCTTTTCAACAATCTGGATCGCCTTATGCAAAAACAGCGCCGCCTTTTCGTTTTCATCCAGCTTTTCCAGCAGGATGCTGATATTATTGTAAAGCCCAGCCAGACGGTAATCGTCCTTTGGAAGGTCCCGCTGATAAATTTCCAGCGCCCGGCGGTAGTCCGCCAGCGCCTCTTCATAGCGCCCTGCCGCCCGGTACGCGGTAGCCGTATTTAAAAGCGTCGTCGCAAAATGGACCGTTCCCTCCAGCTGCAGCTCTTCCATCAAAAGCAGCACGTCCTCCGCAACCGCAAACGCCTCCTCATATCTGGAAATGCTTCTGTAAAACCCGATCAGCTCGTTGCCGACCGAAATATAAATGCCGTATTCGTCCCCTGCCTTCGCCTGTCTCATGCAGGAAAGCAAAAAGGGCTCCACCTCTTCCAGCCTTTCGTCCTTAAAAAGCCCGTCCAGTTTTTTTAAAATCTCATCAATGCCCATCATCCTGCGCTATTCCTCTCCTTTCGCCGCCTTCCAGCCCTCTCCGGTCTGATAGGCGATGCAGTTCCATTCCACTTCCCCGCTCCTGTCGCGCCGGGCAATCTTCCCCGTCTCGTCCAGAACAACCTCGTATAAAAGCTCGATCTTATGGCTGCCGTCCTCTTCGTACGCCACCGTATAGACCAGGCAATTCTCGCCGTCTCCGCTGTTTGCGCTGACCGGCAGAAAAATATTGTCCCCGGAAGGATTGTCAAAGGTAAAAGCAGGCTCCTTTTTTTCTGCGTCCTCTTTTTCCTCTTCCTTGATCGCAGCCCCGATCTCATCCAGCGCCTCCTGCGGGATCAGATCCGTGCGCACAAAAAGATCCGACTGCAGCGCCAGCACTTCGCTGTTTTCCATCGAAGAGGCGTACAGCTTCCAGCGCTCCCGAAACGCGGAAAGCTCTGCGTTTTCCTTTTTCAGCTTCCCGTTTAAATCAGCCGTCTCCTCAAGGCTTAAGGCAACAGACGCAAGCTCCGCTTCCGTCTCTTTGCGCTGCTGCCGCTCCTTTTGCAGCGACCACGCCTCGAAGGCGACGCCGCCCAAAAGCACGATTACCGTAATATAAGTAAATATTTTTGACAGCATCTCTTCCCGAAATCTCATCGGATCACACTCCTTTGCAAAACTGCCTTCTTCCATATTACAATATTCTTCCCCAAAAGTCACTCTTTTTTCGGAAGCTTTTCAGACCGGGCGCCGTTCTTTGTTCCCGCCTTGACTTTACGCTTCAAAAAATCTATATTTAAACATAGCGGTTCAGGAGAACGGCAAAACCGTGCCCAAAAAGGCGCGTCCTGCAACCTATCATTTGAAAAGAGGTATCCGATTATGAAACGATCCGGCGAGCTTTTACAGCTTTTAAAATCCATCGACCACAAAGGCTATCCTGCCTACAAGTCCCTTGCAGGCAGCTATGATTTCAACGATTATGTCCTTTCCATCGACCATGTGCAGGGCGACCCCTTCGCCGCCCCGTCCCGCTTAAGCATCCTTGTGCCTGCCCGGAAGGCGGCGTTTCCGGCGCAGCTTTTAGATCAGGGCTATAAACGCGCCGCTGCGGCAGATTATGTGCTGCGCGCCTTTTCCCGCGCCATCGGGCGCTTTGCCTTTAAGGCGGGCGGCTCCGGCAAAAGCGGCCTGATCGGCGTTACCCGTCCCGGACAGGAGGTGCTTTCCCGCACCGCCTGCGAATTTACAAAGGAAGGGCTTCTCGTCCGGTTTGAAGTGGGCTTTCCGGCAGCGGGACGCACGGTCCTTGCCGGCGAATTGGAAAAGATTCTGTTCGATTATCTTCCGAAATGTGCTGCCGCTTCCCTGCGTTATCCCGCCCTTCCTGCAAAGGAGGTAGAGCAGGCTGTCTTTTTAAGCGAAGACCAGCAGTATATCCGCAGCCGCCTCGACGTGCTGGGACTGTGTGCCTTTGTGGCGGACGGCTCTGTTCTTCCGAGGGAAAGCGGTGTTTCCGACCGCCCTATGGAAAAGGCAGTCCCCTTTTGCTCCCCGGACAGCCTCGCGGTCACAATCGACCTGCCCCATCGCGGCAGCCTGCGCGGCATGGGCATCCGCAAGGGCATTACCCTCATCGCAGGCGGCGGCTATCACGGCAAATCCACCCTGTTAAAAGCGCTGGAACGGGGCGTATACGACCACATCGCAGGGGACGGGCGGGAATTTGTCATTACCGACGCCACCGCCATGAAGCTGCGGGCAGAGGACGGCAGAAAGATCACCAACGCCGATATTTCCCTGTTCATCAACGACCTTCCCAACAAAGCGGACACCCGCCGCTTCTGCACGCTGGACGCCAGCGGCTCCACCTCCCAGGCGGCAGCGATCGTAGAGGGGATTGAGGCGGGCAGCAGGCTCTTTTTGATCGACGAGGATACCTCTGCCACCAACTTTATGGTACGCGACGCGCTCATGGAGGAGGTTGTCAGCAAACGCCACGAGCCCATTACCCCCTTTTTGGAGCGGGCGCGGGATCTCTATGAAAAAGCGGGCATCTCCACGATCCTCGTTGTGGGAAGCTGCGGCTCCTATTTTTATGTCGCGGACACCGTGCTGCAGATGGACGGCTACCGCGCCTTCGACATCACGGACAATGTGGCGCAGGTTTTAAAAAAGCACGGGGAGCAGCGCTTTTGCGCGGACAATTTCTGTCTTTCTCAGACGTCCCGCATCCTGCCGTTGACGCAAAAAAATACCGGAAAAGCGCTGGCTGAGAACAACCGCCGCTTTTCCGGCAAAGACCGTTTTGAGAAAAACCGCTCCGAGAAAGACCGTTTCGGCGGACGCTCCCAGCGGGAGCACGAGCACGCCAAGGTCAAAACCCTCGGGAAAACCTCCTTTATGATCGACAAGGACACCCTCGATCTGCGGTATGTGGAGCAGCTTGTGGATTCGGAACAGACCGCAGCCCTGTCCTATCTGCTGCGCTATGCACGGGAGCATTTCAGTCAAAGCGGGCTTACGCTGACCGCACTGGTCGATCAGCTTGAATCCCTGATTGACACAAAAGGGCTCGCTTCCATCTGCGACTCCTCCTATGTCCCGGTCGGGCTGTCCCGTCCCAGAAGGCAGGAAATTTTTGCCTGCTTCAACCGGTACTGAGGCAGGATAAAACTTATTCTGCCTGCTCCGGCGCTTCCTTCCCTGCCGCCTTCTTTTTGGCAAGCGCCGGAAGCCCAACTACCATAACGATCCCCGCTGCCAGCGTGAAGACCGAAATAAACTGGGAGGTCGTCAGCGCCCCGACCGTACCCCTGATCAGATCGCCGCGGAAAAATTCCAGAACAAATCTGCCGATGCTGTAAAAAATCAGATAAAAACCCGCCACCTGTCCGTCCGTCTTTAATTTCCGGGACAGCAAAAGCAAAACGCCGCAGTTTAAAAAATCCAGCGCGCTGGAGATCAGCTGCGTCGGCAGAAGCGGCACATTGTTGGGCGCATATGCCGATTCCCGGAAAACGACCGCAATGGGATTGTTCTCACTGACCTCCATGCCGTAGCAGCAGCCCGCCAGAAAACAGCCGATCCGCCCAAAACCCTGCGCCAATGCCACGGAAGGCATCGTCAGGTCAAACATCTTTAAAAAGTCCAGCTTGCTTCTTCTACAGAAGATCCACGCGGAAAAAATGCCGCCCAGAATGCCGCCGTATACGACAAAGCCATTTTTTAAGCTGTCCGCGATCAGGGACGGATCTGCGATCAGATCCGGAAGCCGTGTCAGCAAATATAAGAGCTTGGAGCCGATAAATCCGCCCAAAACTGCCCAGACTGCCAGCGGAAATACCTTCTCCCACTCCATCTGCCGTTTTTTGGTGCGGTACTCCACCGTATAATAGGCGGCAAGTACGCCAATCGCAATCATCAGGCCATATCCGTGTACGGTGAACGGCCCGATGGAAAATAAATCATTTTTCATGAATTGTCTCCCTTCTGTACGCTTTCCGTCCATTATAACCGATAATGTGCCGCCGCGCAACCACTTCCCTTTTTAGCACGAACATATGTTTATTTTTCTGTTTTATGCAAGGGCTTTCTTCCGATATATAAAAAGTGCTCGTTCATTCCCAGCAGATTTTTGTCGCGGCTTAACCGGAACGCCAGATCGATCCATTTTTCCTGCAGCTCCTCTGAAAGGCTGTGCAAAAGCTTTTCCTTTCCGCACAGGATGCTTTCCACCCCCGCAAACAAAAGCTCTTCCAGCCCCGCCTGCTCCATCAGCCCTTTCGCCTCTTTTTCAGAGGTAAAATACGCCGTTGTAAAACCGCCGTATTCGGTTTGGTTGCGTCCGTCCTCCAAATACGAAAGCAGCCGGTCCGCATCCCCGAAATCATACAGCCCGCTGGCAAAATCCTGGATCGGCGCGTAATCCGAAATAAAGGAGACAAAGATCAGCCCGCCGGGCTTTAATACCCGCAGCGCCTCCCAGAGCGCCTTTTCCCGATCCTGACTGCGCAGAAGATGATACAAAGGCCCCATCAGCAGCACCACGTCAAACTGCTCCTCTTTATACAGATATTCGGAAAGCCGCAGCGCGTCCCCGTGGATGCAGCTGTCCAGCTTAACGCCCGCTTCCGCCGCCTTTTCCAGCGCCTGCCGGATATTTTTGCCGGACAGATCCAGAAGCGTCACCTCATGCCCCTGCTGGGTCAGAAAGATGGCGTAGCGCCCCGGGCCTCCCCCGATGTCCAGAATTTTCTGCGTGCCCTCCGGAAGAAACGCCTTCATATAGCGCTTGGTCACTTCAAATTCCGTCTTATGCCATGCCAGCCGCTCCCATTCCTCAAATTCCTCGTCATAATAGCGCTCCACCTCGTTGCGCGCCGCCGGATCCTTTTCCTGATCCTGGCTTTTCCAGAGATATTCCCGGCTCTCAAAGGTCTGGGAGCCGTCCCATTTTTTGTAGGAGCTGTCCTTTACATAGGAAAAGCCGTTCTTTTCCAGCACGCGCCCGGACGCCGGATTTTCCTTTGCATGACAGGCGAGCACCCGGTGGATATGCAGCGTATGCTCCGCAAAATCAAGCACCGCCGCCACAGCTTCCGTCGCATATCCCTGATTCCAGCAGTCCCTGCGCAGATTGTAGCCAAGCTCCCATACGCCCTGCTCCTGATTAAAGAAAAGCCCGCCGCTGCCGATCAGCCCGTTTCCTTCTTTTAAGTGAAAGCCAAAATCATAGGACGTATCCTTTTCCCAAAGCGCTTCCTCTTCCCGCAGCCACGCCTTTGTCACTTCCACATCCCTGTGCCGCGCATACCGCATAAAACGGCTTACCTCTGCGTCTCCCGTCCAACAGAACGCGCTTTCTGCGTCCGACTCATATAACGGCGTCAAAAAAAGCCTCTTCGTCTCCAATACCGGTGTTTTCATCTCTTCCTCCCAAATCTGATCGTTATTCTAAGTGTGCGTATAATCGTGTTTTTTGTTCGACCAAAAAGGAACTTTCCTGTCGAATAAAAAAACCGTGCCGGGAAACCTCTGCTTCCTGACACGGTCTGCGGTACGATTCTTAAAAAAGAACGGTCATGCGGATGCGTACAGAAACAGAAGACCCCTCTCCTGCATCCGTGCGCCCAAAGCGCTTATCGGATACAGGCGCTGCGTCCCATCATCATCTGCGGCATCGCCATCGCCTGTCTGACTGCTCTGTATTCCATGACCGTCCGTTCCTTTCTCCGAGATTTGCAATGCCCGCCCTGCGCGGACATTTTGAATATATTCACTATAGCACCGTTTGCACTGCAGCGCAACCATTTTTTGCCTGTCTGTCCTGTTTTTGTCTGTCCCTTTGCCGGTATTTTGCCGCCCTTTTGCCGGCAGGTTTCGCCGTCGGTTTTTCGGATCATTCTGCGTCTTCCTGCCCCTTATAAAAGCGTTCCAGAAAAGAGTGGTCGCGCCCGCCGGATTTATAGCCCGGCATCGTGTCCAGATTTACGTTGTGGATGCTGTTGAAAATACTCTTTTCGATGTTCGGGTTGTGCTGCTTTAACGCCCGGATCAGCTCCTTGATCTCTTTTCTTTTGGATTCCCCGATCCCGTCCTCGCTGGCTGCGCTTTTTTCCGTAAAACGGCAGGCGCACTGGATAAATTCCAGCCCGTTGTCGTTCATCCATTCGATGATCGCATCCTCGTGGATGCAGTACATCGGGCGGATCAGCTCCATCCCTTCAAAATTTTTGCTGTGCAGCTTCGGAAGCATCGCCTGAATCTGTCCGCCGTAAAACATCGACATCACGGGCGTTTCCACCACATCACTGAAATGGTGTCCCAGCGCGATCTTATTGCAGCCAAGCTCCTTTGCGTGGCTGTACAAATAGCCCCGGCGCATCCTTGCGCACAGATAGCACGGGTTTTTGTCCGCGCTGTTTGCCACGTCAAAAACATCCGTTTCAAAAACAGTCAGCGGGATCTGCAAAAGCGCCGCGTTGCTTTCGATCTTTTCCCGGTTTCTCCGGTTATATCCCGGATCCATCACAAGAAAACGCAGTTCAAAATTTACCTTGCTCTGGCGTTTTAGTTCCTGCATCAGCTTTGCCATCAGCATGGAATCCTTCCCGCCTGAAATACACACCGCGATCCTGTCGCCCTCCTGCACAAGCTCATAACACTTTACTGCGTCGATAAAGGGACGCCAAAGCTGCTTTCTGAATTTTTTAATAATACTTCTCTCGATATTCTGGCACGGCTCCAACTGTTTTGCCATATTCTTCTCCATTTCATCTTCTGTTATGCCCGGTCAGATCCCGGATCACTTCCCCCGCCGCGATCAGCCCTGCCACTGCGGGCACAAACGCCACGCTACCGGGCGCGGGGCGGCTGCAGCTTCCCTTCGTTTCTGCCCCTGTGTTGTCAATGGGCGTCAGCGCGTTTTCCGTAGAATAGACTACCTTGCATTTTTTTACGCCGCGCTTTTTTAATTCCCGACGCATTACCCGCGCCAGCGGGCAGCCCGACGTCTCG
>URRW01000010.1 GCA_900550285.1 uncultured Lachnospiraceae bacterium | reverse complement strand
CTGAACATCATCCACTATATGCATGACAAATACTGCTATGAGAGAGCACAGATGGCTCTTCATGACAGAGACGTTAAGCGTTATTTCGCAACCGGTCTGGCAGGTCTGTCCGTTGTAGCTGACTCCCTGTCCGCAATCAAGTATGCGAAGGTTGAGCCGATCCGCGACGAAGACGGCATCATCGTTGACTTCAAGACAACCGGTGATTTCCCGAAATACGGCAACGACGACGACCGCGTAGACGATATTGCACATGAAGTTGTTTCCAGATTCATGACTGCTGTAAGAAGAAACCACACTTACAGAAACGGTATCCCTACAACTTCCATCCTTACCATCACATCCAACGTTACTTATGGTAAGGCAACAGGCAACACACCTGACGGACGTAAGAAAGGCCAGCCTTTCGCACCCGGTGCAAACCCGATGCACGGCCGTGATACACACGGTGCTGTAGCATCCCTGTCTTCCGTATCCAAGATGCCTTTCAAGGATGCTCAGGACGGTATCTCCAATACCTTCACGATCATCCCCGGCGCTCTGGGCAAGGAAGACCAGATCTTCAGCAGCGATCTGGATCTGGATCTGAACCTTGATTTAGACCAGCAGTAATCAGGAGCAAATATTATGGATGAAAAACAGATGATCGAGGAACTGGTAAAAATGCTGGATTCCGGCATGGCAGACGGTGTGGGACACATCAATGTGGAATGCGATGATCAGAAGTCATCCAGCGAAGTACAGACCATGGGGTGCACGGATTGTTCCCGGGCGCCTCTGGCCTGCAGCGTCCCCACTCTGCACGAGGGACTGGACGATTTTAAATAATGACCATTAAAGGAGGAACGAACCATGGAAGTGAATCACGCACAGGTAGATAACCTTGTATCTTTATTAGACGGCTATGCAACAAAAGGCGGCCATCATCTGAACGTAAACGTTCTGAACAGAGATATGCTGCTGGACGCTCAGAAGCATCCTGAGAAATACCCTCAGCTGACAATCCGCGTATCCGGTTATGCGGTAAACTTCATCAAGCTGACTCCCGAGCAGCAGAACGATGTTATCTCCAGAACTTTCCACGAGAGCATCTGAGGATAAGACCGGTACGATCGGCTTGATCTTCATTGCCCTTTTTGGACCTTTTTAAAAAAGAAGAATACCGCGCGGCAGATACGAAATGTCTGCTGCGCGGTATTTTAGATTCCGGTTGATGTCCCGGCTGTTTTTCTGTCTTTCCGGCTGTTTTTAGATTAGATGCGCGCCAGCGACTGGAGCGCATTTTTGGCGATCAGAAGCTCGCTGTGTTCGCAAAGGTAGGCTTCGCTGCCCGGGACGGAACGCTCGAGCCTGCCGTATTCGGAAACGACGTTGCAGATACGGTTAAAGTCCTCGACGGTAATGCCCTCTTCGCTCAAAAGCAGGGAATAGCCGCCGATGGAAGCGTTCTTGTAAAGGGTGTTGACGCCGTTGTAAAAGCCCTGAACCACATGGGAAAGGCGCAGCAGCGTGTGCAGGGAGGCAAAGGAGAATACCCGGATACCGGCGGGCTTTTTCTCTTCGGAAGCTTCTGTCTTGGCAGCGGCAGTATCAGCGCTGTCAGAGGCAGCCCCGCCCTTGGAAGCGCTGTCAAGGCTTGCGCGGCGGCTCTCCTGAATCTGCCGGAACAGGTCGAAAATGCTGTCGGTGCTGTCCTGCGAGTCCCCGGCGATTTCCTCCGGGTCAAATTCATCGTCATCGTCCATAGAGGGCGCGAATTTGGAAAAACGGGTATCCAGCTCTTCGGGATCCTCCACCTTGGTAATGATGAGGACGATGCAGTCGGAGCTTAACGGGATCGCTTCTATCATAAGCGGGATGTCTTCCGCTTCAAAGCCGAACTTCTGGGAAGCCTGCTGCATCATGTCGCGGAAAAGGTTCTTTGCTTTTTCAGTGCCGTATGCGAGTTCGCTGATCTTTAATTCACGGTCGGCAAGGTCTGCCTTTGTGAGCGTGCAGCGGATCTGATGGTCGTTGACTTTTTCGATTTTCATATTTATTCACATCCTTATTATATAAAATACTGTCTCTCCGCCTCAGTGTGACAGGAAAGACGAGCATAAAAAGCTTTCTGTGAAAATTATCATATACAGAAAGGCGGACAAAGTCAAGCGCCTTGACCGGCAGTTTCCGGTTTTTTCAGAAATTGCTTGAATTTGCCGCGGCAATCGGGTATAATGCAAATCAGAGATGGTTCCGTCAGTCTGTGCCGGAAGGAGGATGTCGGAACGCCGTTTTTTTCAGGAGAGGATGCAGAAGAGGCATCCGCGCATCACTTATCATTAGACAGCTATGCTGATATGGCTGTTGTCGTTTGACGGAAGGGATCCTTCCTGTCATTCTTAATAGTATTTAAAAGTCCGCGGGACTTATGTAGTTTCAGCGGAAAATCTTATTTTTCAATTTTTTCCAACTATCATAACGAATTTTTCAGGAAAGGAATGAAACGATCGGTTTTTGTACAGGCGTTTTGGTACAGTCGGATCATCTCGTGATAATTCCGTTTTTTGCCTGGTCTGCTCAGTCGGATATATATCACGGATACTCTTTTGGCAAAGGGCGGTAAGAAGGAGAAGCGCCATGGGGAGTTTGAGGACGGACACATGGGAGAAGCTGATGGAGCAGATGGAGGAGGCGGGCGTCGGCTTTTATTTAAACGGCAGACGGGCGACTCCGAAGGACATTATTGACAAGTGCAGCCTGCGGGAAAAGGCGGTGTATATGCCGGATTTTGTCATGGACGACGAGGGCAGGCTCAAGGAGGTACGGTATGATGAAGTAACGAAATGGTAAGCGCATGTACGCCGGACGGAATGCTTTGGCTAAGGCATGGAAATACCGCTGTTTGAAAGAAAAGGACCCGGGATCACCAAAACGGGACCCCATACCCGCCGCATGCCGGGTCTTTTTCAAAAGAGGGAAAGGGATTTGGAAATTCACCCCTCCAGCGTCATATGACAGCAGCTTTCGATTTGACAAGCGGAAAAATAGCGCTCTTCCATCGGGATCCATTTTTCCTGAAAGGCTGGCCAGCGTTCCGCGCCGTTTCGGGCAAGGATGCGCTGTTTCTGTATGTCAGCGTCAACGGTCAGAAAAAACGACAGATCGTAAGCAGCCCTGAATTCCTGCCGCATGGAATATGCCCCTTCAATAATTAAAACCGGCTGTCCCGATGTGCGGCACAGCTCAGGTGCAAATAAACCGCAGGAGCAGTCAAAGCGTTCCCAGAAAAGCCTCGGAAGAGGCGCGTGCGCAGTCAGGTCAGCCACAGGAGCGCTGTTTTCGGGGCAGGCAGGATGTATACCGTCCTGCAGGAGCGGTTTTATGATCTGCGTCAGAAACCGTTCGTAATGGACGTTTCCGCCGGGCTCTGCAAGGCGCTTAGGCGTGCGCAGGGAAAGGGGCAGGAAGAAGTCGTCCATATGGATCACATCCGCGTTAAAGCTTTCGGAAAGCCGTCCTGCCAGCGTAGTTTTGCCGGAAGCACAGCGGCCGTCGATGGCGAGGATAAGATGGTCCCGCAGGGGAAGCATTTGCTCAATGGAGCGGGAGATAATGTCATAAGCATGGTTCATGGGAAGCGCCTCCTGTGCCGGATATGGGCTGTGCAGCGGTTTGCCGGCAAAAAAAGCTTCTGGGCGCGGCTTTTGCCCCGCGGCGGCAGCCATGGAGGGAATAACCTCGCCCAGAAGGGGATCGGCGGACAGGATGCCGATTCTGCCTGCCTGTCCGCCGATGATCGATGTTTTCATCTTTTTTGGTAAGGATCAGTCGTCGTTGTCGATCGTGTGTCCCTTTTTGTATTTTGCCACAGCAGCCTGGATCTTATCGTTGGGATCGAGCAGGTCGCTGATGGAGGTGTCGTGGTTTAAGGTATCGATCAGGTAAGCGATATATTTGCTCATGTCGCAGTTGACGTACCACTCGCGCTTTAGCAGCTCTGCGGGCTGATAAATGAGGTTCGTGGTCAGCACGCGGTCGATCGTCCCGCTTTCAAATGCCTTGTCAAATTTGTCGAAGCCGTTTGTGAACAGGCCGAAGGTAGTGCAGATAAAGATCTTGCGCGCGCCGCGCTGCTTGATCGCCGCAGCAACCTCCAGAACGCTTTCGCCGGAGGAGATCATGTCGTCTACGATGATCATATCCTTGCCCTCTACGTTGGAGCCGAGGAATTCGTGGGCAACGATCGGGTTGTGTCCGTTTACGACCCTTGTGTAGTCCCTTCTCTTGTAGAACATACCCATGTCAAGGCCGAGGACGTTTGCCATATAGATCGCACGTCCCATGCCGCCTTCGTCCGGGCTGATGACCATCATGTGATCGGAATCGATCTGCAGGTCGGGATCGGTGCGCAGCAGGTTCTTGATGAACTGGTAGGTTGCAGAGCCTGTCTCGAAGCCGTTTAACGGGATCGCGTTCTGCACTCTGGGGTCGTGCGCGTCGAAGGTAATGATGTTGTCAACGCCCATCTTTACAAGCTCCTGAAGGGCGATCGCGCAGTCTAACGATTCGCGGGAGGTGCGCTTGTGCTGGCGGCTCTCATACAGGAAAGGCATGATAACGGTGATCCTTCTCGCCTTTCCGCCGACAGCGGCGATGATGCGCTTTAAATCCTGATAATGGTCGTCGGGGGACATGTGGTTTTCATGGCCGCAGAGGGAATAGGTCTGGCTGTAGTTGGTCACATCCACCAGCAGGTAAAGGTCGGTGCCGCGGACAGATTCCAGAATGACGCCTTTTGCCTCTCCGGAGCCAAAACGCGGCACTTTGCTCTTTAAGATGTAGGAATCGCGCTGATAGCCGGCAAAGGCGAGACTGTCCTTATGGTCGTTCTCACGCTGTGTGCGCCAGCGGACGAGGTAATCGTCCACTCTCTGTGCGAGGGTTTCGCAGCCCTTCAAGGGGATGATTCCCAGGGAGCCTACGGGGATTGTTTCAAGATTTCTGGTTTCTTCACGTTCCGTCATGGAAGTTCCTCACTTTCTGAAGGTAGGTTTTTAGCGTGTAACCGGCTTGTCTGGCCGCTGGGCGCAGGCAAGGGATACTTTCTTGTACATTCTGATGTCGGGACCTGTGAGCTTGCAGAATTCAAAATTGCTTGCAATCCTTGAAAAGATACGGTCCTGATACCGGTTCCGGCAATCTTCCAGTGAAAGATTGGTGGAAATGATGATGGATTTCTGGCGCAGCAGACGCTCGTTTAAGCATGTGAAAAAATGCGAAAGCGTAAGCGCGGCGGCAGTTTCCGTGCCCAGATCGTCGATCACCAGCAGATCGCAGCCGTAAAGATCGGCGCACAGGGCGTTCATCTCCTCGCGCGCTTTATAGTTGAAGGAATTGCGCGAGAGCAGATCAAAAAGGCTGGCGGCGCTGAAATACAGTACCGAACAACCCATATCGAGACATTCTTTGGCGATGCAGTTGGACAAAAACGTCTTTCCTGTACCTACTGTACCATAAAAAAAGAGGTTTTGGTAGGCGGATTTAAAATTTGCCGAGAAATTTTTACACTTTTCAACTGCCTGACGATAACTTTCCAACTCCTCCCCCTGAAAAAAGGCGTAGGAGAGCGTGCTGAAGTTTTCTTTTTCCAGCATCCGTTTCAGGTTGGACTGCTCGTACAAAAGCGCGATTTCCGCCTGCCGGAAGCAGTGGCATTTCTGCCCGTCGATATAGCCGGTGTCATGGCAGTCGGGGCAGTCGTAGACAGGGTTCAGGAAATCCTCCGGATAGCCGTTTTGGACAAGCAGGGCGCGGCGTCTGTCCGCCAGTGCGGAAAGCTCCCGCTTCAGCTGTGCAAGCGCTTCCTGATCGCCTGCAAGCATCTTTTTGCCCTGGGCGACGGAAATGGAGGCGACGGATTCATCCAGCGCCTGATAACCGGGAACCGTCTCGTAAATATGATGGAGCCGCTTTTCCAGCAGATGCCGGTTGCTGATCTGGCGCTCTTCATATTGTCTCATGATGGAATTGTACTGGGAAACTGTCAAAGCCACGTCAATTCTCCTTGTCTGTGAGAACAGGGCAGGGACGCCCCGTTATTTGAGCAATGCTTCCTCCAGCGCGTCAAAGTCGTAGCTGGAATGCATGAAACGGTTGTATTCTGCGGTCGAGCCTGTCTTTGCAGGGCGCGCCGCACGCTCCTTCTGGAAGGAGGTATCAAGCCCCGCGATGTCGGAGAGGTGATGGACGCCCGCCTTATGCCATGCGGAAAGGATGCTGTCCGCATAGGAAAAGCGGTGTCTGTCGGTCGCCAGCACGGTCCGGCCGCAGGCTTCCAGAATGATGTCCAGCGAAAACCCGAAGTCCTGCGTCCAGCGCTGGATATAAGCCAGCTCGTTGCGGGCGGGGGCGTTGGTCTTTCCGAGGGCGTTCATGATGGAGTATACATTTTTGTCGTACCGGGAAACGTGCCCTTCCGCTTCGGCAGGGGTCGTGATACCGGATTCCGCCCAGGCGATCGCGACCTTTTCGATATAACGGAAGTCCTTCTTGCCGCGCTCCACGCAGTACTGCAGCAGATAGTCGATCAGGTCGTCGGAAAAATGAAGCCGGTCGGTAAAAAAGAGGATGGACTTCATATCCGAAGGGCTTAACGTGCGCCCGAGGTACTGCTCCGCGATGAAAATAAGCTGCGCCGTGTTTTCCTGCTGCTGGAAGGTCTTGAGTTCATCCAGCGTGTAGGCGGGCTTTTCAAAGGCGGGGGCAGGCGCAGCGGTCTGGTGGGACAGCGTCAGAGGGGAAGCCGTCTGCCCGGCAGGTGTAGGAGCGCCTGCGGAAACAGCCTGCCCTGCCGCCATGAGCACCTCCGGGGAAGCCGCGCCTGTGCCTGCCGCCATGAGCACCTCCGGGGAAGCTGCGCCTGCGCCTGCCGACTGTCCGTTATGGGCGGACGCAGAAAGCGGGAGCAGCCGTATCTGGGTCAGCGTCTTTTCCGGGGAAAGGGTCAGCGCCAGGACGCCGCGCTTTTCCCAGTAGCAGAGGGCGCGCAGAATATCCTTCTCGGTGTGGTTGTAGCGGTCAGCCATGTCGGAAATGCTGACAGGCTCGCCTGCCTGCATTTTGCGCACAAGAAAAAGATACACCTTTAACTGTGCATCATTTGCGTCCTTTACATATTCATCGATAAAAACGTTAGAAAGGACGGTAGCGTCCGCCGCCCCGCCGCATAAAAGAATATTGCCCATCTGTTTTCCCTGCTTTTCTTGATTGTGGCATCATTCTACCACAGGGGCATGAAAAAGGAAACAGGTAATTTTTCCGCAGAGCCGCGCAAATGCAGAGGTTCTGTGGATTGTGGAAAATGTGGAAACTGTGTAAAACCGGCTTGAACCCGCATAAAATCCGCCAAATTTCGACAAAAAATATCCACATCCAATCGGGGAAAGTTTTCCACGGTCGGAATGTGGATAATGTGGATAAGTTAGTGGACAAGTAGGTTTTCCCCGATATTTACGACATCTCCGGCGCCCATAGTTATCAACAGATCCCCGTTGATACAATTTTTTAAGATAAATTGCTCAATTTCCTCAAAAGTGTGGAAATAGTAGCACTCTTTGCCTTCTTTTTCCACAAGTGTCTGAATATCTGCAGAGCTGATGCCCAAAGTATCCGTCTCTCTTGCGGCGTAAATATCGGCGAGGATCACCTTGTCGGCGAGGGCGAGCGCATGGCCGAACTCCTCAAGGAACGCCTTGGTGCGGGTGTAGGTGTGGGGCTGGAACACGCACCAGAGCGTTTTGTGGGGATAATTGCGCGCGGCGGTCAGGGTGGCGGAAATCTCCGTGGGATGGTGGGCATAATCGTCGATAATTGTAATGCCGTTGACCGTCCCCTTATATTCAAAGCGGCGGTTTGTCCCGTGGAAATCATGGAGCGCCCGTCTGGTGTCGTCAAAGCTGATGTGGAGCAGATCGGCGAGGGCAACAGCGGCAAGGGCGTTTAAGACGTTGTGCTCTCCGGGGACGCCGAGGGAGAGGCTGCGGTCTGCAAAGCCGGCGCTTTTTAAGACAAAGGAAGCGTTTGCCCGTTCGTCATAGGAAATCTGCTCCGCAGAATAATCCGAAGAAGGATCCAGCCCGAAGGTGATGACGCGGCAGGAAAGCCCGTCGGTGATCTCTTCCCAGCGCTCGATCCCGGAGTTGATGATGAGCGCGCCGTCCTCTGGCAGAAGGCTGGCAAAGCGGTGGAAGGAGGAGCGGATGTCGTCCAGATCCTTGAAGAAATCCATATGGTCCTCTTCAATATTTAAGATGATGCCGATTTTTGGAAAGAAGCTTAAAAAGCTGTTGGTATATTCGCACGCCTCGGTCACAAACAGCCCGGAATGCCCGACGCGGATATTGCCGTTGATGGCTTTCAGGATGCCGCCCACAGAAAGGGTAGGATCCGTGTCTGCCTGAAGCAGGATTTCGGAGATCATCGAGGTCGTTGTGGTCTTGCCGTGGGTGCCGCTGACTGCGACGGGGGTATCGTAGTTGCGCATAAGCTGGCCTAAAAATTCCGCCCGCGTCAGCATCGGGATATTCAGTTGTTTTGCCCGGGCAAATTCCGGATTGTCGTTATGCACCGCCGCGGTATAGACGATCAGATCGATGTCCGGCGTGATATTTTCCGCTTTCTGGGGCTTTCCGTAATGGATGCAGGCGCCCCTGCTTTCCAGAAGGTCTGTAAGGGCAGAGCGGTTCCAGTCGGAGCCGGATACCCGGAAGCCTTCCGAAAGAAGGATTTCGGCAAGGCCGGACATGCTGATGCCGCCGATGCCGATAAAGTAAACGTGGATGGGATGGTTAAAATCTACATGATACATGAAAATGCACTTCCTGTCTGTTATTTCCGGCAGCAGGGAAGGCGCGGGACGCGCTTTTGCCGACGGATAAAAAAGCTACTATTTCATTATACGCAACTGACGCAAAAAAACCAATAGGAAGTTAAAAAATCGTACGGCAGGGGATTTGGTCAGATTTCCGGTTTTTTATCCGGAAAAGGAAGGTTTTTGTGCCGGAAAATGTCGAAGGATCGGGTTTTTGGTAAAAATAGAAAAATTCAATCTTGTAAATCATGAAAGTTTATTGATGAAAATGAATAAAAAGAAAATGCTTAGGATGGGCTTTTTATCAAATTCACACAAGAAAATGCACAAACACATAAGTTTTTATTTCAAAAAATTATTCACTTTTACCGTAAGGTGTGTTATACTTTTCTTGCGTGCAAAGCACACTGCTATGCAGTCTAATAAAATGAGGTGATGACATGATTAAGAAGGAAATGATTGCCATGTTGCTGGCGGGCGGACAGGGAAGCCGGCTGGGCGTGCTGACGTCCAAGGTTGCGAAGCCTGCGGTTTCTTTTGGAGGGAAGTACCGAATTATCGATTTTCCGCTGAGCAACTGCATCAATTCTGGCGTCGATACGGTGGGTGTGTTGACGCAGTACCAGCCGCTTCGGCTCAACACCCACATCGGCATCGGTATTCCGTGGGATCTGGACAGGAATATCGGCGGCGTGACCGTGCTGCCTCCGTATGAGAAGAGCGAGAACAGCGAATGGTATACAGGAACCGCGAATGCGATCTATCAGAACATTGATTATATGGAAAGCTTTAATCCGGAATATGTCCTGATCCTTTCGGGCGACCATATCTATAAGATGGATTACGAGGTGATGCTGGATTTCCACAAGCAGAACGGCTCGGAATGCACCATCGCCGTCATGCCTGTTCCGATGGAGGAGGCGAAGCGCTTCGGGATCATGATCACGGACGAGAATAAGAAGATCACGGATTTTGAGGAAAAGCCTGCCAATCCGCGCAGCAATTTAGCGTCGATGGGCATTTACATATTTAATTGGAGCACGTTAAAGCAGGCGCTGATCGAGAATGCGGATCAGCCGAACTTAGACTTCGGCAAGCATGTCATTCCGCACTGCCATGCAAAGGGCGCGCCGATGTACGCCTATGAATTCAACGGCTACTGGAAGGACGTCGGCACATTAAGCTCCTACTGGGAAGCCAATATGGAGCTGATCGACATCGTTCCGGAATTCAATCTTTATGAGGAATACTGGAAGATCTACACAAAGAGCGAGATCCTGCCTCCGCAGTATGTGGCAAAGGGCGGCGTGATCGAGAGAAGCATCGTGGGCGAGGGTTCCGAGATCTACGGAAAGGTTTATAATTCTGTGATCGGCTGCGGCGTGACGATCGGGAAGGATACGGTTGTTAGGGATTCGATCATCATGAACCATACGGAGATCGGGGAAGGCTGCGAGCTGGACAAGGCGATCATCGCGGAAAATGTCGTCGTAAAGGACAGGGTAAAGCTGGGCGGCGGCGAAGCGGCAGAGAACGACACGGCGCCCCATATTTATAACAGCGGTCTTGTTACCGTCGGAGAAAAGAGCGTGATCCCGCCGGATGTTTCCGTGGGACAAAACTCGGTAGTATCCGGCATCACGGCGGCAGAGGATTATCCGGACGGCAGTCTTGGAAGCGGCAAAACATTGATTAAGGCAGGTGACGAACAGTGAGAGCGATCGGTATTATTTTAGCAGGCGGCAATAACCGCCGGATGAAGGAGCTGTCTGAAAAACGGGCGATCAGCGCGATGCCGGTGGCGGGAAGCTACAGAAGCATTGACTTTGCCCTGAGCAATATGAGCAATTCCCATATTCAGAAGGTGGGCGTGCTGACCCAGTACAATGCGAGAAGCTTAAACGAGCATTTAAGCTCTTCCAAATGGTGGGATTTCGGACGTAAGCAGGGCGGGCTGTTCGTATTTACGCCGACCGTGACGGCTGAGAACAGCTTCTGGTACAGAGGGACGGCGGACGCGATCTATCAGAATCTGGCTTTTTTGAAAAACAGTCACGAGCCTTATGTGGTAATTACCTCCGGCGACTGTATTTATAAGATGGATTACAATAAGGTGCTGGAATATCATATTTCAAAGAAGGCGGACATCACGGTAGTATGCAAGGATATGCCCGCAGGCTCCAATGTGGAGCGCTTTGGAACGATCAAGATGAACGAGGAAAGCCGCATCGAGGAATTTGAGGAAAAGCCGGTCGTGGCGCGTTCCAGCACGATTTCCTGCGGCGTTTATGTGATCCGCAGAAGACTTCTGATCGATATGATCGAGCGGTGCGCGATGGAGGACCGGTATGATCTGGTAAAGGACATCCTGATCCGCTACAAAAACCAGAAGCGCATTTACGGCTATAAGATCAGGGACTACTGGAAAAACATCGCCACAGTGGAAGATTATTTCGATGCGAACATGGACTTTTTAAAGCCTGAGATCCGGGATTATTTCTTCAAGCAGTATCCGGATATTTATTCCAAGGTGGACGACCTTCCTCCCGCAAAATACAATGTGGGCGCAAAGGTGGAGAACAGCCTGATTTCCAGCGGCTGTATCATAAACGGCACGGTGGAGGATTCCGTGATCTTTAAGAAATCCTTCATCGGAAACAACTGTTATATCAAGAATTCGATCATTTTAAACGACGTATATATCGGCGACAACACCCATATCGAGAACTGTATCGTGGAAAGCCGGGATACGATCCGCGCAAACTCCTTCTACCGGGGTGAAGATGAAGTCAAGATCGTAATAGAGAAAAATGAAAGATATATCATCTGAAATACGCTGGACAGGGGGAAGGACTTATGAATATCACCGATGTAAGAGTTCGGAAAATTGCAAAAGAAGGCAAAATGAAGGCGATCGTATCCATCACGCTGGACGATGAATTTGTCGTACACGATATAAAGGTGATCGAGGGCGACAAGGGTTTGTTCATCGCGATGCCGAGCAAGAGAAGCGCGGACGGAGAGTACCGCGACATCGCGCATCCGATCAGCCAGAATACGCGGGAGAAAATACAGGAGATCATTCTGGATGCTTACAACGCGGCTCTTGAAGAGCCGGTCTGATAGACAGCATAGCAAACGGGAAAATAGTCGCAGAACGGGAAACCGGGACGCGGCTGTTTTTCATAGGGCAGGAAAGTCCCTTTCCTGCCCTATGAAAAAATACGATTATGCACACTTGCGCGCACCTTTTTAACGGGCAGAAAAAAGGAACCGCAAAAAGCAGAAGGCTTTTGACGGTTCCCTTTGGGAACAGGGACAGGTTCCGGTTGAAACGAACGTTTCAGAGAGCGTTCTTTGAATGATACAGAAAAATGTCTCTACCTGTATATTCCGCCGGATGAATATTCAGTTACAAAATTCTGAATATTTTTTAAATTCTGGAAATTTTACATCAGTTTTCTGAACAGTGCGGTCAGGTCTTCCACGCTTGCATCCTTCGGGTTGCCGGGCGCGCATGCGTCGGCATGGGCGGATTCTGCAAGGAAAGGAAGATCCTCTTCCTTAAGGGCTGCCAGCTTGGACGGGATGCCCACATCTTCGGAAAGCTTGCGGACAGCATCCACAGCGGCCTTGCGGTAGGTTTCCTGATCCATGGAGTCAACGCCCTCCACGCCCATTGCGCGGGCGATTTCGCGGTATTTGTCGCCGGTGCAGTCTGCGTTGTATTCCATAACGATCGGAAGCATCATCGCGCAGGCAACGCCGTGAGGAGTGTCATAAACTGCGCCGAGCGTATGCGCCATGGAGTGCGCGATGCCAAGCCCTACGTTGGAAAAGCCCATTCCGGCGATGTACTGGCCCAAAGCCATGCCTTCGCGGCCCTCTTTTGTGTTTTCAACTGCGCCGCGCAGGGATCTGGAGATGATCTCGATCGCCTTTAAGTGGAACATATCAGTCATTTCCCATGCGCCCTTTGTGGTGTAGCCCTCGATGGCGTGGGTCAGGGCGTCCATGCCGGTGGAAGCGGTCAGGCCCTTGGGCATGGAGGACATCATATCGGGATCGACAACTGCGATGATCGGCATATCATGGGGATCGACGCAGACAAATTTACGCTTGCGCTCTACGTCTGTGATCACGTAATTGATCGTAACCTCTGCGGCTGTCCCGGCAGTGGTAGGTACTGCGATGATCGGGACGCAGGGCTTTTTGGTGGGGGCAACGCCCTCTAAGCTTCTCACATCCTCAAATTCCGGGTTGGCGATGATGATGCCGATGGCCTTGGAGGTATCCATGGAGGAGCCGCCGCCGATGGCGATGATATAATCTGCGCCGGAAGCCTTGAAGGCAGCGACGCCGTTCTGTACGTTTTCAATGGTGGGATTTGCCTTGATGTCGGAATAAATCTCGTAGGTCAGTCCCTCTTTGTTAAGAATATCCGTTACTTTGGAGGTAACGCCGAATTTGATCAGGTCGGGATCGGAGCATACGAAGGCTTTCTGGAAGCCGTGCGCCTTCGCCTCGTTTGCGATCTCAGAGATCGCGCCCGCGCCGTGATAAGAAGTCTGGTTTAACATGATTCTGTTTGCCATAAGAAAATTCTCCTTCTTTTGCTTAAAATCAGGTTTTTTACAGCCTGTACCCTTATTATAATTCATCGCAGCGCAGAAGAAAAGACAAAAATAACAGGCTTGAATCAGGATTTTTACGGGCGTAAAATAGGGATTAAGAGGGATGCTGACACAGCCGGAAAAACAGGAGGGAAACGGGATATGAAGATGAATATGCTCGCGATCGAAACAAAATTTTTGCAGCCGCTGGATACGGTGAGCGGCTTTGGGGTGCGGCCGGGATTTTATGAAATGAACGGCGCGACGAAGCTTTCCTGCGGGGTCAATTTTACGATCCATTCCCAGAATGCGACGTCCTGCGAGCTGCTTTTGTTCCACCGTGGGGAAAAGGAGCCATATGCGGTACTGCCGTTTCCGGCGCACTATCGGATCGGGCGGGTGTATTCGATGATTGTGTTCGGGCTGGATATTTATGATTTTGAGTACGCCTACCGGATGGACGGGCCGAACGATCCGGCAAGGGGGCTTATTTTTGATAAGGAAAAGGTGCTTCTGGATCCTTACGCAAAGGCGGTTACGCAGCAAAGCGTCTGGGGCTCGGAGCCGGACAGGCAGGGCGGCTATCATGCCCGCGTGGTGGCAAACGATTTTGACTGGGGAAATATGAGACAGCCCCTAAAGCCGATGCAGGAGCTGATCATTTATGAGATGCACGTGAGGGGCTTTACAAACCATCCTTCGTCGGGAGTAAAAAATCCGGGAACCTTCGCGGGCATCCGGGAGAAGATCCCTTATTTGAAACAGCTCGGGATCACGGCGGTGGAGCTGATGCCGATTTTTGAATTTGACGAAATGATGGCGCAGCGCGAGGTGGGAGGCAAAAAACTTCTGGATTACTGGGGGTATAATACGGTCGGATTTTTTGCGCCCAACACCGGATATACGGCGGACGTGGAGTATAACCGGGAGGGAAATGAGCTAAAGGAGCTGATCCGTGAGCTGGGGGAGAACGGGATCGAGGTCATTTTGGACGTGGTGTTCAACCATACGGCGGAGGGCAATGAAAATGGGCCGTTTTTTTCGTTTAAGGGGATCGACAACAACATTTACTACATGCTGACGCCGGACGGCGAATATTACAATTTCAGCGGCTGCGGCAATACGATCAACTGCAATCATCCGGTGGTGCAGCAGATGATCCTGGACTGCCTGCGCTACTGGGTGATCCATTACAGGGTCAGCGGCTTCCGGTTCGATCTGGCAAGCATCCTTGGGCGCAACGAGGACGGTTCGCCCATGAACCAGCCGCCGCTTCTGCGGAATCTGGCGGAGGATCCCATTTTAAAGGACGTAAAGCTGATCGCGGAGGCGTGGGACGCCGGCGGTCTGTATCAGGTCGGAAACTTCCCGGCGTGGAACCGGTGGGCGGAATGGAACGGAAAATACAGGGACGAGCTGAGAAGCTTTTTGAAGGGGGATTACTGGTTTGCGCCCGAGGCGGCAAAGCGCATCAGCGGGTCGCCGGATCTTTACGGCGGGCAGTACAGGGGCTATAATTCGTCGATCAATTTCCTGACCTGCCACGACGGATTTACGCTGTATGACCTGTATTCTTATAATGAAAAGCATAACGAGGCAAACGGCTGGAACAATACGGACGGCGCAAACGACAACCGCAGCTGGAACTGCGGCGCTGAGGGAGAAACGGACGACGGGCAGGTGCTGGCGCTGCGCAGGCGGCTCATCAAAAATGCCTGCGCCGTGCTGATGTGCAGCCGCGGCACGCCGATGTTTCCGGCAGGCGATGAGTTTGGGAACACGCAGTTTGGCAATAACAATCCCTACTGTCAGGACAATGAGATTTCGTGGCTGGACTGGTCGATGCTGGAAAAGAACCGGGAGATTTTTGACTTTTTCCGCTATATGATCGCCTTCCGCAAAAGCCACGCCGCGATCCGGGGGGAATGTATGGCTTCCGGCATCGGCTTTCCGGCGGTAAGCGTGCATACAAACGAGCCGTGGAACAGCGCTGTTACGGCAGAAAGCAGATTCATCGGCGTGATGTTTGCCGGGAGCGAGCCGGAAAAGCCCGGAACGCCGGGCGTCGCGCAGGAAACCGACAGGGAGGATCTTGTATATCTGGCGGTCAACGTCTATTGGGAGGATCAGACCTTTCATCTTCCGAAGCTGCCCAGCGGCTATCGGTGGCGGCTGGCGGTGAACACGGCGGCGGAAAGGCCGGAGGAATGCTGCCGGGAAAAGCTCCATGACATGCCGGTGATCGAGAGCGGGTTTGTGATGCGGCCGAGGTCGGTGGCGGTGTTTGTGGGGGTGTGAAGCAATCTGTTAAAAAAGGGTCCGCCCCTTTTCTAGCATCCCCCCGCCTCTGCTTCCTGACTTCCCTTACCCCATATCATCCCAACACCTTTTACAGCCGCGCAGCCTACAGCAGTCACAATGCCGACAATCACCCATCCCAGTCCCAGCGGGTAAAGCGGGATCGCATGCAGGGCGTCCCCGACAGCGCCGAGCTGCACACCGGCATTTTCAACGGCGTAAATGATGCTGACAGCGCCGACCGTCGTGATCGTAGCGGGATACACATACGGGATTTTCTGAACCAATTTGTCGCAGAGCCCGAGCACGATGAGCATGATCGAAATCGGATAAATGGCGTTGAGCACGGGAACGGAAATGCTCAGGATCACATTCAGGCCCTGATTGCAGATCAGGAAGGAGAATCCTGCGATTCCGAGCACCCACTGCCGATAGGAAAGCTTTGTCGTCAGCGTTGAAAAATACTGCGAAATGGAGGTGATCAGACCGACGCAGGTGGTAAGGCAGGCGAGCGTAAAAATAGCCGCCAGCAGGATCGCGCCGGTGTCCCCAAACAGCTGGTGGACGATACAGCGCAGCGTCCAAGCGCCGTTTTCCTGAATCGGGAATACGCCGGAGGAGCCCATGCCCATATATGCCAGGATGAGGTAGATCCCGGCGAGGATCGTTCCGGCAAAAATGCCAGTCATCGTCGTATATTTCATCACGCCCTTTTTCTCTTTGACGCCGAGGCTTTCGATCGTCACAGAGATCACAAGGCCGAAGTTCAGGGCGGCGATCGTATCCATCGTCAGATAGCCCTCGAGAAACCCTTTGACAAGTGGATTTTGGCGGTAGCTTTCCTGAGCGGGGGCAACATCTACAGTACCGCGCAGAAGAAAGCTGAAAAATACAAAAAGGATCAGGCACAAAAGGGTCGGCGTTAAAAATTTTCCGATGCGCTCTACAAGCTTGTTGGGCGTCAGCGCCAGCCATCCGGCGATCAGGAAAAATACGAGCGAAAACAGCAGCATGAACAGGCTCAAATTCGCTTCCTTCGGAAGATAGGGCGCTACCGCCATTTCAAAGGGAAGGGAAGCCGCGCGCGGGATCCCAAGTCCGGGGCCGATGGAAAGATAGATCAAAACGGTAAAGATCATGGCAAACCTCGGATCGACCTTGCGCGCGAGCTTTTCCAGACCGCCGAATTTGGCAACGACGATCACGCCGAGGACAGGCAGGGCGACGGCGGTGATCAGAAAGGCAGCGATCGCGGCAGGCGTTTGGCTGCCCGCGTTTTGCCCCAGAAAAGGCGGGAAGATCAGGTTGCCCGCACCGAAAAACAGCGAAAACAGCATAAAGCTGACGAGCAGGATTTGTTTCTTTTTTAGCTTCATAGCAGAGTCCTCCTTGAATGTTTGAAGAGCATTCCATACGCAGAATTTTGCGTACAAAAAAATCGCCCTGCAAAGGACGATCATAAACCGTGGTACCACCTTAATTCCCGGGAAAATCCCGGCTCATACCGCATCAGATAATGCGTTTCACCTGTAACGTGGCTTGACTCCGGCGCTCCTACTGTTGTTTCAGTTTGCTTCTCAGGGATGATTTCACCATGCACGTTTATTGACAGCTTTCACCGGATGCTGTCTCTCTGTGAATATCGGCGCAGGCTACTTGTTCCCGTCAGATGAATTTAAAATATGGCTGTATTATAAAATATTAAAAAACAATTTACAAGCCCTTTGAAGAAAAAATGTGCAGCGCAGCGGCTGCCCTCATTCAGCCGCTGCGCTGTCAGCCCTTTGCGCCCGGATTATTTCATTCCTTCGTCAAACCGTTTCCTCACTTCAATATAAGCAAGGATCGCTTCCACAGTCCCGTCAAAGCCAAGCCTTGAGCTGTCCAGGGAAAGGTCGTAGTTGCGGGCGTTTTTCCATTCCTGCCCGGTGTAATATTTATAATAGCGGGCGCGGTAGTCGTCGGTCTGGGCAATGAGCTTTGCCACCTCCGCTTCGGGAAGGCTGTTGACCTTCATGGCTTCCTGCAGACAGAAATCCGCAGGGGCATGGACGAAGACGCGCACGACGCCGGGCATGTCTGCAAGCACATGGTCGGCGCAGCGGCCGATGATGACGCAGGAGCCTTCTTCGGCGAGCTGGCGGATGATTTTTGCCTGATAGCGGAACAGGTTGTCATCCTTTGTAAAGCCCGCGCTTTCCGGTGAAAGGGGCGTGGAGCTTTTAAAGCCTCCGGAAAGGAACGAGCGCAGCCCGTGGCGCAGCTTTTTTTCATCCTGAAAAAGAGACGGATGGATGCCGCTGTCCTCGGCGGCAAGCTCGATGATCTCCCTGCCATAGCAGGGGATGCCGAGACGCTTTGCCAGCATTTTTCCGACGGTTTTTCCGCCGCTGCCGTACTGGCGGGCAATCGTGATAACCGTTTTTGACATATCAAAAAACCTCCTGATCTTTCTATTGGTAACTGTCGCTTTTTCCCGGAGGCGCTATTCGCCCAGATATGCCTTCCGGATCGCTTCGTCGTGCAGGAGCGCCTGCGCGTCATCCTCCTTGACGATGTTTCCGGTTTCCAGCACATAGCCGCGGTTTGCGATGGAGAGCGCCTTTTTGGCGTTCTGTTCGACTAAAAGGATCGTCATGCCCTGTCTGTTGATTTCCTGAATGATGTTAAAAATTTCGGAAACCAGAAGCGGGGAGAGCCCCATGGAGGGCTCGTCGAGCAAAAGAAGCTTCGGCTTTGACATCAGGGCGCGCCCCATGGCGAGCATCTGCTGTTCGCCGCCGGAGAGCGTCCCGGCAAGCTGTTTTGTGCGCTCTTTTAAGCGGGGAAAGCGTTCGTAGACCATGGCGAGGGAATCTTCGATCTCCTTTTTGTCGGTGCGGGTATAAGCGCCCATTTTCAGGTTTTCCAAAACGGTCAGGTTGGCAAACATGCGCCTGCCCTCGGGGACATGGGCGATGCCCTGCTTTAAAATACGGTGCTGGGGAAGCCGGGTAATGTCCTGATCCTGAAAGCAGATCGAGCCGGAGCGGGAAGAAAGCATGCCGCTGACAGTCTGCAGGGTCGTTGTTTTTCCCGCGCCGTTTGCGCCGATCAGGGCGACGATCTCCCCTTCCTCGACGCGGAAGGAAATATTTTTTAAGGCGTGGATCACGCCGTAGTAGACGTTTAAATTTTCGACGTTCAGCAATGCCATGGAAACGTCCTCCTTCAAGATTAGTTTTTTAGTCGCCCAGATAAGCCTTTACGACCGCCGGATCGCTGAGCACCTGATCGGGCTTTCCCTCTGCCAGAAGCCGTCCGAAGTTGAGGACGTAAAGGTATTCGCAGATGCCCTGCACAAGCTTCATGTCGTGCTCGATCAGCAGGATGGTAACGTCGTATTTTTTGCGGACAAGGCGGATCGTGTCCATCAGCTCGGCGGTTTCGTTGGGGTTCATGCCGGCGGCGGGCTCATCCAGCAAAAGCAGCTTCGGGTTGGTGGCAAGGGCGCGCGCGATTTCCAGCTTGCGTTGCTTGCCGTAGGGCAGGTTGGACGCCTTTGTGGAGGCTTCCTTATCCAGATCGAACACTTTTAAAATGTCCATGGCGCGCGCCGTCATTTCCCGTTCCTTTTTGCGGTAGCTGCCTGCATGGAGGAGGCTTTCTGCAAGGGAGTAGGAAATCTGGTTATTCAGGCCGACCATCACGTTGTCCAGCACGGACTGGCTGGAAAAAAGGCGGATATTCTGGAACGTCCGCGCCACGCCGAGCCGGTTGATCTCAAAGGGCTTTTTGCCCACGAGGTTTTCACCCTCTAACCGGATGCCGCCGTCGGTGGGGCGGTAAACGCCGGTGAGCATATTGAAAACGGTTGTTTTTCCCGCGCCGTTCGGGCCGATCAGGCCGACGAGGCTTCCTTTTTCGATGCGCATGGAAACGTCGTCCACAGCGCGGAGCCCGCCGAAGGAAATACCGAGCTTTGTAACTTCCAGTGCTGCCATATCAGTTTGCCTCCTTTGGTGCCGCCTTGCGCGCTTTGCGCGATTCGATCAGGCGTTTTTTGAGTCCGGAGTTGTTAAAGAGCATCATCGCGATCAGAAGCACCGCGTAAATGAGCATCCGGTAATCGTTCATGGAGCGCAGAAGCTCGGGAAGGACGGTAAGGAGCGCCGCCGCGATAATGGAGCCCCAGATATTGCCAAGGCCGCCCAGAACGACGAATACGAGGATCAGGATCGAAGTATTAAAGTCGAATTTGGCTGCGGTGACGGTCGAGAAGTTCATGGCGTAAAGAGTGCCCGCCATTCCCGCAAAAACAGCGGAGATCACGAAGGTCAGAAGCTTGCAGCGGGTCACGGAAAGCCCGATGCTTTCGGCGGCGATCTTGTTGTCGCGCACCGCCATGACCGCGCGGCCGGTACGGCTGTTGATCAGGTTTAAAACGATGAACAGTGTAACAAGGATCAAAAGGACGCCCGCCGTAAAGCTGGAAAGCTTCTGGACGCCGCTGACGCCCATGGGCCCGCTGATGATCATGGAGCCGCCCTCCGCCAGCGTAAAGCTCTGCGAAAGGATGGAAACATGCAGCCCGTTTTCATCAAAACCGATGTAAAGCACATTGATGAGGTTTTTGATGATTTCCCCAAAGGCAAGGGTAACGATCGCTAAGTAGTCGCCCTTTAAGCGCAGCACCGGGACGCCTACGATCAGCCCGGCGATGCCCGCAAAAAGCCCGGCGGCGAGCATGGAAACGGCAAGGCGCAGAGGCGCGTTTGGGATCGCGCCCGCAAGGCTTGTGGAAACGACGATGCCGGTAAAAGCGCCGACGGACATAAAGCCTGCGTGGCCGAGGGAAAGCTCACCGAGAATGCCTACGGTCAGGTTTAAGGAAATTGCCATGACGATATAGGCGCAGATGGGGACGAGCTGTCCTTTTAAAGAGGAAGAAATATTTCCCGTCGCGATCATGGACTGGATGACGATAAAGCCGATGATCACGATCGCATAGCAGGCTGCGCTGTGTTTTCTGTCAGCGAGCAGTTGTTTGAAATTTTTCATATCGCCACCTCATACTTTCTCGCTGACGTGTTTGCCGAGCAGCCCGTCGGGTTTTACCAAAAGGACGACGATCAGGACGGCAAAAACGATCGCATCGGATAATTCTGTGGAAATGTACGCTTTTGAAAAGATCTCGATCACGCCCAAAAGGATGCCGCCGATCATCGCGCCGGGAATGGAGCCGATGCCGCCGAATACTGCGGCGGTAAACGCCTTGATGCCGGGCATGGAGCCGGTGGTGGGCATGAGCGTCGGGTAGGCGGAGCACAAAAGCACGCCCGCAACGGCGGCGAGGCCGGAGCCGATGGCAAAGGTCAGGGAGATGGTGGTGTTGACGTTGATGCCCATGAGCCCTGCGGCTGCCTTATCCTCGGAAACGGCGCGCATCGCGGTTCCCGCCTTTGTTTTGTTTGTAAAAAGGGTCAGTCCTGCCATGATGACGATGCAGGCGATGATCGTCACGATCGTTACGCCGGAGATCACAAGCTGCCCGTCAAAGAGTTTGACCGACCAGTTCCCTACGACGGAGGAGAAGGTTTTGGGGCTGGAACCCCAGATCAGCAGGGCGGCATTCTGCAAAAAATAGGAAACGCCGATCGCCGTGATGAGCACCGCAAGGGAGGGAGCCTGCCGCAGCGGCTTATAGGCGAGCCGTTCCACCGCGATTCCCAGAAGCGTGCACACCAGAATGGAGAGCAGCACGGAAACGAGGGGAGAAAGCCCCAGATAGCTTGTGGTGCAGAAAGAAATATAAGCGCCCACCATGATGACATCACCGTGGGCGAAGTTGAGCATTTTTGCAATTCCGTAGACCATCGTATAGCCGAGGGCGATAATAGCGTACACGCTGCCTAAGCTGATGCCGTTGATCAGATGGGATAAAAAGGTCATACCGGATACCTCGTTCTTTCATGCCATAAGGAGCGCCGTATCTTTTTGATGGATAGCGGCGCTCCCGTGGCGCATTGATCTGTCAAATTGTGTGTGCCGTCACCGGCGGCTCAGTTGTCCATTCCGACGTAAGCGCCGTTTTCGATCATCATGCCCTTGGGGCTCTTGGAAACGGCGCCGGTGGAATCCCACCGGATGCCTGTTCCGGTCAGGCCGTCAAAGGTAAGCGTAGGGAAAGCTTCGATCATCTTATCGCAAAGCTCCTGCGCACTCATGTCGGGCGTTGCCCCGGCAGCCTCCAGAGCAGCCTTGTAGGCATAGACGCAGTCGTAAGCGTCTGCCGCAAACTGGTTGGGGATGTCGCCGAACTGCTCTTTATATTTTGCAACGAAATTCTGTGTCTTTTCATCGGTCGCATCTGCGTTAAAGGGAGTCAGCAGCATAACGCCTTCTGCAAGGGAGGTGTCGAAGCCTTCCAGCGTCAGGATACCGTCCATGCCGTCAACGCCGAAAATCTTAGGCTGGTAGCCCATATCGCTTGCCTGCTTTAAGATCAGGGAGATCGGCTGGTAATACATAGGAAGAAACAGCAGGTCGGCGCCGGCGTTTTTCGCTTCGGTCAGCTGTACGGAAAAGTCAGTGGAGGTCGCGTCCGTAAAAGTAGTTGCGGAAACAATATCCAGTCCCTTTACCTCTGCCTGCGCTTTGAATTTTTCGTAAATGCCGCTGGAATAAACGTCGTCGTTTTTATAGATCACGGCGATCTTTGTGCCCAGCTTCTGATCCGCGATGTAATCGGCAGATGCGATTCCCTGGTTGGGATCGGAGAAGCACATCTGGAAGAAATTATCCTTGCCTTCTATTACGGCAGGAGAGGATGCGGTCGGCGTCAGGCCGAAAATGCGGTCTGAAAAGTGCTCGGTAGAGATGGCTTCGCAGGGCTTTGTGGTCGTAGCGCCAAGAGACAGCTGAATACCCCAGTCCTTTAACGCGTTGTATGCGGAAACTGCCTTTTCAGGATCGCTTTCATCGTCTTCAAATTTCAGCTCAAACTGAATTGCGCCGCCTTCTGCGTTGATCTCGTCAACAGCGATCTGCGCGCCGTTTTTTACTGCGTTGCCGTAAATGGCGGCAGCGCCGGTCAGGGGAGTGGTACCGCCGATCTTAAATGCGGAAGCAGATCCTGCTCCTGTCTCTTCGGCTGCTGCGCCGCATCCTGCCAGCGTGCCAGCGCACAGCGCAGCGGCGAGTAACATGCTCAATCCTTTTTTCATAATAAGTTCCTCCTTTCAGCTTCGCCGTCCGATGGGTGTTTTTTCGGGAAAAACATCTGTCTTTTGGCTTGTTAGCATTATACAACAGATTTCATAAAAATGAAGTGTTTTTTTATAGAAATTTAATATTTCGGCGATTTTACAGTATTAGCAAGTTGAAGTGCTACAGTTTTAGGCAAAGTGTTGCCGGAGGCGCGGCAAAAATCAGACAGGGTATACAGAAAACGGCGGTAAAGGGCGGGCGTTTTGCGAGGGAGAGAACCATGTTTGGGAAGAGACGGTTCGGAGAGGTTTTGTCTTATGGAAAACTATGCTAAAATCAGGATAGAAATATTTAAGTGCAAATAAGATAATTGCAATAGGCGGAAAAAGGAGGAGGGGAAAAGGTGTCTTATCAAATGATACATATGGAAATAGCGTATAGGCTTTTGCGGCAGTTGCCTGTAATTCAAAATAAGGCAGAGTTTATTTTGGGCGCAGTAGCTCCGGATTCCGTACACATGAATCCGGATTATAAGGTAGCAATGAAAGTGAAATCGCATATGTTTGAAGGGTGTGGCAAATGGGGGGGACACACAGGACTATGAGCGATGGGAGCGAAATATAAAGGGATTTTTTTGTGAAAATGCAATAGGAGATGAAAGAACGAAATATCGGGATTTTTCGTTGGGAATGTGCGTGCATTGTCTGACAGATTATTGGAACGATATTAAAATCTGGAAAAGGCTTCAAAAGGAATATATTCCGGCAATGGAATTTGAGGAATTTAAGAGTGCTTACTATGCGGAAGCAAGGGAGAGCGATTTGTATCTGTATCAGCACGGGGAAAATACGGAGATTATCAGAAGTATGCTTTTACAGGCAGAAGCAGTTGAAATAAAAGGGATTGTGGCGGCAAAAGAGGTCAGCACGCAGAAAAATCATTTGCTGACAGTGCAGTATGCACAGCCGTATACCGATATATCAGATCATGTTTTTTTGCGTGAGGAGACAGTTGAAGAATTTGTTTCATTTACGGTGCGGGAAATTAAGAATATGATAAAATTATGGCAGTATGGGCGATGCTGTGGAATTAGCTGATTTTAATGCAGTTGAAATTGTCTAATTCCCGCTTTACGCCGCCGCAGATTCAGCGTATACTAAAGCACGAAACATCTGCCGGACGGCAGGATTTTTAGGAAAAGAGGATTGAAAAGATGAAAGTTGTAGTGTTGGCGGGAGGCATCAGCACGGAGCGCGACGTTTCCCTGATCTCCGGGAAAATGATTTACAGGGCGATGAAAAAGCTGGGACATCAGGCGGTGCTTCTGGATGTTTTTCTGGGAATGGAAAGAGACGACATTGAACATATTTTTGAGAGCGACGAGGATTTTTCAAAGGATATTGCGGACATCCGGGAGATCAATCCTGACATCAGCGCGGTAAAGGCGCTCCGCAAGGACGGCGGGAAATGCTATTTCGGACCGAATGTGATCCAGATCTGCCAGATGGCGGACGTGGTGTTTTTAGGGCTTCACGGTGCGGACGGCGAGGGCGGCAAGGTGCAGGCGGCGTTTGACCTGCTCGGCATCCGCTATACGGGAACCGGTTTTGTCAGCAGCGCGCTGGCGATGGATAAATGTCTGGCAAAGGAGCTGTTTGTGCAGAACGGAATTCCTACCCCGGCAGGATTCCGGGTGAAAAAGGGGCAGGCATGCGGGCAGGCTCCCGTATTCCCCTGCGTGGTAAAGGTCGCGTCCGGCGGCTCCAGCATCGGCGTTTCTATCGTTTCGGAAGAAAGCGAGTATCAGGCGGCTTTGGACGACGCCTTTTTGTATGGGGACGAGGTCGTTGTGGAGCAGTATATCAAGGGACGCGAGCTGACCTGCTGCGTGCTGGACGGCAAGGCGCTGCCGATCGTGGAGATTGCCCCCAAGGCGGGCTTTTACGACTATAAAAATAAATACCAGTCGGGCTGTACGACGGAGATCTGTCCTGCGCCCCTTGACGAGGAGACGACCCGGAAGGTACAGGAAATTTCCGTGCGCGTGTTTGAGGCGCTGCGTTTGGAAAAATATGCCCGCATGGACTTTATGCTGGACGAAGCGGGAAATCCCTACTGTCTGGAGGCAAATACTCTGCCCGGCATGACGCCCACTTCCCTGATCCCGCAGGAGGCGGCGGCGGTCGGCATGAGCTATGAACAGCTGTGCCAGAAGATTATTGATATGGCGTTTGAGGAGTGAGGGAAAGAAGGTTTTCTTTCCCCATTTTTCCAAAAGTGTGCAGTCGCATACCCCGAAAATTCAGTGGACAGGGCGCGGCAAAATGAGTATAATGAAATCAGGCCGTCCGCAGGATCCTTCTGCGGCGGCAGTATTCTTATGGAGGGAACCCAATGGCAAAACGTCCGTACAACAGAACCGTCTGGCAGTCCCTTGCCCTGATCTCCCAGTTCGGGATCATGATGCTTGTTCCCATCGGCATGATGTTCGCGCTGGGGTATTGGCTGGATGGGAAGCTGGGAACGCAGATTTTTACGATCCTGTTTTTTGTTGTCGGGGTGCTTGCGGGATTCGGAAATATCTTCCGGCTGGCGAGGAAGATATATCAACAGGAGAACAGGGAAGACAGGAAATGAGAGATTTTTTCAAAAATATGGATGCGACGGTAAAAGAGATGTGGCTTGGAGCGTCCGTATGGGGAGCAGTCTGTGAGCTGGCGTCATTTTGGTGGGTCGAAGATCCGCTCAATGTCACGCTGGGCGTGCTGACAGGGATGGTGCTTTCGCTGGCAGGCATCTGGCACATGTGGAAGGTGCTGGACACCGCCCTTGATCTGGGCGACGGCGCGCAGAAGTACCTGACGGCGCGCAGCCTGCTCCGGTATCTGGCGTTTGTGGCTGTATTCGCTGTTCTGATGGTGACAAAGTGGGCAGATCCGCTGGCGGCGTTTGCAGCGCTGATGGGAATTAAGGTATCGGCATATCTGCAGCCTTTTGTCCACAACTATAAAGAAAAGAAGGAGGTGAAGCGATGATGACCGGAATCTGGCTGGGAGGCGCGGCGGACATTGACTTTATGGTTCACGGCGTTTTCCCTTATGAGTTTTTCGGGCATACGGTATGGATCACTACGACGCATATCTGCCTGCTCATCGTCCTGCTGGTCATTCTGGGATTTGCATTTGCGGCAAACCGCGCGATGAAGCACGCGTCTGAGGTGCCGGGCGGCTTTCAGAATGTGGTCGAGACGATCGTGGAGAAGCTGGACGGCATGGTGAAGGCGGTTATGGGAAAGAGCGCGGTAAAGTTTGCCAACTATATCGGGGCGATATTCATTTTCATCCTGATCTGTAACTTTTCCGGTCTGTTCGGAATGCGCCCGCCGACGGCGGACTACGGCGTGACGCTGCCGCTGGGACTTGTGACCTTTACGCTGATCCATTACAACAAGCTAAAGCACAAGAAGCTCAAGGGCGCGCTCGCCGATCTGTGCGATCCGTGGCCGATCTGGGCGCCGATCAACCTGATCGGCTATGTGGCAGTACCCATTTCGCTTTCGCTGCGTCTGTTTGCAAACGTGCTCTCCGGCGTGGTTATGATGGCGCTTGTGTACGGGCTTTTACAGGTGATCGCGATCGGCTGGCCGGCGGTTCTGCACGTGTATTTCGATCTGTTTTCGGGAGCGATCCAGACGTATGTGTTCTGTATGCTGACGATGACGTATCTTGCCGATGCCATCGGCGAGGAAGGCTGATCCTCTTTGGAGGACGGAAGGCATACCGTTTATGCGGCTGCCTTTGACGCGGGAATGGGCGCTTTGCGCACCCCTTTTTATCATTATCAGGAAAATGCCGCTTTTGACGGCAGAAACGGAGGAATGACATTATGGAATTCAATGAAAACTTTATCTTAGGCTGTTCTGCGATCGGCGCAGGTCTGGCGGTTATCGCCGGTATCGGACCCGGTGTCGGCCAGGGTATCGCTGCGGGCCATGCGGCTGCGGCTGTAGGAAGAAACCCCGGCGCAAAATCCGAGATCACATCTACGATGCTGTTAGGCCAGGCGGTTGCCGAGACGACCGGTCTGTACGGCCTGCTGATCGCAATGCTTCTGCTGTTCGTAAAACCGCTGCTTCCTTAATGGATAGGAAAGCGGACATTATGAAACAGGAAGGAGGCGGGAAAATTGCATCAAATCAACGCAGTATTGCTGGCTGCCCAGATGGAGCCCAGACTGTTTGACCTGGACTTTCAGCTGCTGGCGGATTCCGTGCTCACGCTCATCGCGGTATTCGTACTGTTTACCGCACTGTCCTATCTGCTCTTTAACCCTGCAAGGAAATTTATGCAGGAGAGAAGCGACAAGATCGCGGGAGAGCTGGATCAGGCAAAGACGGCGCAGGAGGATGCCCTTGCGCTGAAGGCAGAATATGAAGCAAGGCTTGCAGGCGTGGAAAAAGAGGCGGACGAGATCTTAAACCAGGCGCGTAAAAAAGCGCTGGCAAACGAGGCGTCCATCGTGGAAAAAGCGCGCGCTGAAGCGGCTCAGATCATCGCCCGCGCCCGGGTTGAGGCAGACCTTGAAAAACAGAAGGCTGCCGACGGCATCAGACGCGAGATGGTAGGGCTTGCCATGGAGGCGGCGGGGAAATTTGTCCGCGTGTCCATGGATGAAAAGACGCAGAACGCGCTGATC
Organism: uncultured Lachnospiraceae bacterium; assembly: GCA_900550285.1. Taxonomy (GTDB): domain Bacteria; phylum Bacillota; class Clostridia; order Lachnospirales; family Lachnospiraceae; genus Gallintestinimicrobium. The sequence continues at coordinate 41,936 of URRW01000010.1, read as the reverse complement.
GAAGAAACCCTTGCGGAAATAGGAGAGAATACATGGCAAAGCTAGTGTCGCAGGTTTACGCGGAAGCGTTGTTTGACCTGGGACTGGAGAACAATCTGCTGGACAGCCTGCAAGGCGAGCTGGACGGCATGTGCCGTATTCTGCAGGAGTACCCGGATTTTTATGAGATCCTTCTTCATCCGCAGATCGACCATCAGGAAAAACTGCAGGTCTTTGAGCGGGTATTCGGAGGAAAAATCAGTCAGGAGATGGCGGGATTCTGCCGTCTTTTACTGGAAAAAGGAAGATTCGGGGAGCTTTCCGGGATCAGGAAGGACTTTGAAAGACGCTGTCTGGATCATAAAAAAACCGGCGTTGTGTATGTAACCAGCGCTGCAGAGCTGACGGATCCCCAGAAGGAGAAGATCCGGCAGAAGCTGCTTGCCACGACCCCTTACGTTTCCTTACAGATGCACTGGGAGACGGACGCTGCCCTGATCGGCGGCTTAAAGATCCGCATCGGGGACAGGGTAGTGGACAACAGCATTGAAAACAGGCTGAGACAGATGAAGGAAAGCCTGATGCGTATATCGCTGTCCTGACAGGCGGACAGGACGATAGAAGCGGCAGGCGCTTTTTGGCGGCTGCTAAGAAAGGAGCAATAACCCATGAATTTAAGACCTGAGGAAATCAGTTCTGTCATAAAAGAACAGATTGCCCGCTATGCCTCCAGGCTGGAAGTGTCGGATGTCGGCACGGTCATCTGGGTGGCGGATGGCATTGCCCGGATCCATGGTCTGGAAAATGCAATGCAGGGCGAGCTGCTGGCTTTCCCCAACGACGTATACGGCATGGTGCTCAATCTGGAAGAGGATAACGTGGGCGCCGTGCTTTTGGGCGCGGGAAGCATCAGCGAAGGCGATCAGGTTCGCACCACGGGCCGCGTGGTTGAGGTTCCGGCAGGCGACGCGCTGCTGGGCAGAGTTGTAAACGCCCTGGGACAGCCCATCGACGGCAAGGGTCCGGTACAGACGGATTCCTACCGCCGGATCGAGCGTGTGGCAAGCGGCGTTATTACCCGTAAGTCGGTGGACACACCGCTGCAGACGGGCATCAAGGCGATCGACTCGATGGTGCCGATCGGAAGAGGACAGCGAGAGCTGATCATCGGCGACCGTCAGACCGGTAAGACGGCGATCGCGGTAGATACGATCATCAATCAGAAGGGGCAGGGCGTAAAATGTATTTACGTCGCGATCGGGCAGAAGGCGTCCACGGTGGCTTCCATCGTGAATACGCTGGAAGAGCACGGCGCGATGGCTTACACGACGGTCGTGGCTTCCACGGCAAGCGAGCTTGCGCCCCTGCAGTATATCGCGCCTTACGCGGGCTGCGCGATGGGCGAGGAATGGATGGAAAACGGGGAGGACGTGCTCGTTGTTTACGACGATTTAAGTAAGCACGCGGCTGCATACCGTACCCTCTCCCTGCTGTTAAAAAGACCGCCGGGCCGCGAGGCGTATCCTGGCGACGTCTTTTATCTGCACTCCCGCCTTCTGGAAAGGGCGGCGCGCATGAACGAGGAGCACGGCGGCGGTTCGCTGACGGCGCTTCCGATCATCGAGACGCAGGCGGGCGACGTTTCCGCATATATCCCGACGAATGTCATTTCCATCACGGACGGTCAGATCTATCTGGAGACGGAGATGTTCCACGAGGGCTTCCGCCCCGCAGTCAATGCGGGACTTTCCGTATCCCGTGTCGGCGGTTCGGCGCAGATTAAGGCGATGAAGAAGATTTCCGCCCCGATCCGTGTGGAGCTGGCGCAGTACCGCGAGCTGGCGGCGTTTTCGCAGTTCGGCTCCGAGCTGGATGAGGATACGAGGGAGAAGCTGGCGCAGGGCGAGCGCATCCGCGAGGTGTTAAAGCAGCCCCAGTACCAGCCGATGCCGGTAGAGTATCAGGTTATCATCCTGTTTGTCGCGACAGGCAAATATCTGCTGGATGTGCCGGTAGATCAGATCACCCGGTTTGAGTCCGAATTTTTTGAATTCCTCGACCGGAAATATCCGGAGATCCCCAAGGCGATCCGCGAGGAGAAGGTGATCTCTGAGGAGACGGAAAAAGCGCTCCGCAGCGCGATCGACAGCTTTAAGGCAGAATTTTAACAGAATCAGGAAGGGCAGGTGACAAAACATGGCTTCCATGAGAGACATCAAAAGGCGCAGGAGCAGTATCCAGAGCACCGGACAGATCACCAGGGCCATGAAGCTGGTCGCCACCGTAAAGCTGCAGAAAGCACGGGAGAAGGCGGAGCATACGCGGCCTTATTCCGACGGGGTGTATCAGACCATGCAGTCGATTCTGGAGCGTTCTGCCGGGATCAGCCATCCGTATTTGCAGGGAGGCGACAGCCCGCGCAAGGCGGTGATCGTCATGACCTCCAACAGAGGACTGGCAGGCGGCTACAATTCCAATATCGTGAAGCTTGTGACAAGAAGCGGCATGAAAAAGGAAGACTTAGACATCTACGCGGTCGGCAAAAAGGGCAGGGATGCCCTCGAGCGCGCAGGCTGCCGGATCGCAGCGGACTGCTCGGAGATGAGCGAGGAGCCTTCTTATGCGGACGCTGCCGTGATCGGCAGGGAGGTTTTGAACTCCTTTGCAAAGGGAGAGGTCGGAGAGATCTGGCTTGCCTATACCTCTTTTGTGAACACGGTCGTGCATGAGCCGAAGCTGATCCGTCTGCTTCCTGTGGCGCAGGAAGAAAAGGCAGAAGACAGCGAAGAAGGTAGCGCAAAGCTGCAGATGAATTACGAGGCGGAGGAAGAGAGCATTCTGGAAATGCTCATTCCCAAATATATGATTAGTATGATTTACGGCGGCATGCTGGAAGCGGTCGCCAGTGAAAACGGCGCGCGGATGCAGGCAATGGATTCCGCCACCGGCAATGCGGAGGAGATGCTGGAGGATCTTACTCTGCTTTACAACCGTGCCCGTCAGGGCGCGATCACGCAGGAGCTGACAGAAATCATCAGCGGCGCGGCGGCGATCGGATAGGCGCGGCAAAAACAAGGAGACATTTATGGCAGCAGAAAATAAAGGAAGGATCACACAGGTCATCGGCGCCGTTTTGGACATCCAGTTCCCCGCCGGAACGCTTCCTGAGATCAACGAAGCGATCCGGATTGAGCGGGAAGAGGGCGGCGTGCTGATCGTGGAGGTTTCCCAGCATCTGGGCGACGATACGGTCAGATGTATCGCAATGGGTTCCACGGACGGCCTGCGCAGGGGAATGGATGCGTTTGCAACAGGCGCGCCGATCTGCGTACCTGTCGGTGAGAATACGCTGGGCCGCATGTTTAACGTACTGGGCGAGCCCATCGACGAAAAACCTGTGCCGGAAGGGGTCAGCTACGAGCCGATCCACCGCCCGGCACCCAAATTTGAAGATCAGTCCACGAGGGCGGAGATGCTTGAGACGGGCATTAAGGTCGTGGATCTGCTCTGCCCTTATCAGAAGGGCGGAAAAACCGGCCTGTTCGGCGGCGCGGGCGTAGGAAAGACAGTCCTGATTCAGGAGCTGATCCGAAATATCGCGACCGAGCACGGCGGCTATTCCGTTTTCACGGGCGTAGGCGAGCGCACGAGGGAAGGAAACGACCTCTATTATGAAATGATGGAGTCCGGCGTTATTGACAAGACGACGATGGTATTCGGCCAGATGAACGAGCCCCCGGGGGCAAGAATGCGCGTCGGCCTGACCGGCCTTACGATGGCGGAGCATTTCCGCGATCAGGGCGGTAAGGACGTACTGCTTTTCATCGACAATATTTTCCGTTTCACGCAGGCAGGCTCTGAGGTATCCGCCCTGCTTGGACGGATGCCCTCTGCGGTAGGCTATCAGCCCACGCTGCAGACGGAGATGGGCGCGCTGCAGGAGCGCATCACTTCCACAAAGAACGGTTCCATTACGTCCGTTCAGGCGGTTTACGTTCCGGCGGACGACCTGACAGACCCGGCTCCGGCGACGACGTTTGCGCATCTGGATGCGACAACCGTTTTGTCCCGTTCCATCGTAGAGCTGGGCATTTATCCGGCGGTGGATCCGCTGGAATCCAGTTCCCGTATTCTGGATCCCAGAATCGTGGGCGAGGAGCATTACCGCGTTGCAAGAGGCGTGCAGGAGATCCTGCAGAAATATAAGGAGCTTCAGGACATCATCGCGATCCTCGGCATGGACGAGCTTTCCGAGGAGGATAAGCTGGTCGTTTCCAGGGCGAGAAAGGTGCAGCGTTTCCTGTCCCAGCCGTTCTTCGTGGCAGGGCAGTTTACGGGTCTGCCCGGAAAATATGTGCCGATCTCCGAGACGATCCGGGGCTTTTCCGAGATCCTTGCGGGTCAGCACGACGACGTTCCGGAAAGCTATTTCCTGAATGCGGGCAGTATCGGCGACGTAGTAGAGCGGGTTCAGGCTAAGAAAGCCGGGAAATGAGGTCGGCATGGCAGAGGAAAGAACCTTTCTGATCAAAATTATCACGCCGGAGCGCGTTTTCTATGAAGGAAAAGCGGTGATGGCGGAGTTTAATACTTCTGAGGGGGAGATCGGCGTATACGCCGGCCATATCCCGATGACGGTGATCCTAAAGCCGGGCGTGCTGACTTTGACGGAGGAATCCGGCAAAAAGAAAGCCGCCCTGCATACGGGCTTTGCGGAGATCCTGCCAGATCAGATTTCGATTCTGGCAGAGGCTGCGGAGTGGCCCGGAGAGATCGACATCGCGCGCGCGGAGGCTGCCCGCAAAAGGGCGGAGGAGCGCTTGAAAACACATACGGCAAATACCGATGTGGCGCGCGCGGAAACGGCTCTTTTGCGGGCTGTGGCGCGGATCGAGGCGCTGCGGTAGGAAAGCTGCATAGTATAAAGAAAAGAAGCATGGAGGGAAACGATGGAGTACCCGAAAATTCTTCCTTTCTATATGAGCTGGCCGCTTCCGCTTTTTTATGAGGAAGAGGACGCGGCGATGCAGGATCTGGAATACCTGCAGGAGATGTATCCGAAGGAGGCAAAGCGGTATCAGCAGAAGGTAACGCGGCTGATCGACCGCTTTGACTATGACGGAAGCGCGATCTACGACGAATATCCCGACCGGCTGACGCTCTTTAAAATGTCGGGAGACATTTTGGAGGCGATCGGCAGGGAGGAGGCTGCGGAAGGCGGGGAAAATACAGCCGCACAGCCGCAGATGGCGGAGCTGATCCAGGTGCTTGTGTGCCATGAGATTTTTAAGCGCCGTCGCAGGCATGACAAAGGCATTTTCAAGTTTTAGTTGTAAACAAAGCACGAAAACGATAGAATAGAACCGGAGGAAGGGACACTTCTTCCGGTTTTGCCGTTTTTGGCGGCGCGATGAGGAGAATCGAATGGATGGATTAAAGAAGCTATTGCAGGAAAGCCTTGGCAAAAGCCTGTATCAGATGACGGTCAGCGGTCCAAAGGAGAATACGGCGGACTGCATTTTAAAGAGAAAGATCAGGCCGGTGCTCTTAAAAGGAGGACTGGCTTTTCAGGTAACGAGCTATAAGGGACAGCAGGTGTTCCATGAAAACCATACGGCAGAGGAGACTGCCGCACTTTTGGAAGCAGATCTGGCAGGGCGGTTCAAGCAGCTGCAGATCGACACGGCGGCGTTTGAGGCGACGGTGCTTTCGAGCAAAAAGGGAAAGCTTACGATCCGCAAAAAGACGCATGAGAAAAAAGAAGCGCCCGTCCTTTCCCACAACCGCAAAAAGCGGTATGTTCTGGAAGAGGGCATCCCCGTTCCGTTTCTGGTGGATCTGGGCGTCCAGACAAAGGAAGGGAAGGTGGTGGCGAGCCGTTATGATAAATTCCGGCAGATCAACCGCTTTCTGGAATTTATTGAGGACATCTGGCAGATACTTCCCAAGGACAGACCGGTGCATATCGTGGACTTTGGCTGCGGGAAGTCCTATCTGACCTTTGCGATGTACTATTATCTGCACGAGATAAAGGGGCTTGAGCTGGAAGTGACCGGGCTGGATTTAAAAAAGGACGTGATCGCGCACTGCAATGAGCTGGCGGCACGTTACGGCTATAAGGGGCTGCGCTTTTTGCACGGGGACATTGCGGACTACACCGGGACGGAGCGGGCGGACATGGTCGTGACGCTGCACGCCTGTGACACGGCGACGGACTATGCGCTTTATAAGGCGGTCAAATGGCAGGCGGGCGTGATCCTGTCTGTTCCCTGCTGCCAGCACGAGGTAAACGGACAGATCTCCTGCGAGGCGCTGGACGGGGCTCTGCGCTACGGGCTGATCAGGGAGCGGCTTTCCGCGCTTTTTACGGACGCGCTCAGGGCGGATCTTCTGGAAGAAAACGGCTATGACACGCAGGTGCTTGAGTTTATCGACATGGAGCATACGCCAAAGAATATTCTGCTGCGGGCGGTGCGCCGCGCCAATGGGTCAAAAAAGGACGCGGGCAGCAGGCGGCTGGCGGAGACGCTTGGCGTCCATACCACGCTGCAGAAGCTTTTGGAAGAGGATAAAGGAGAACGGGATTGAGAAAAGCAATCGTGAAGATCATTGCCTTTCTGGCGGTATTTTTTGTTTCGCTGATAACGATCAGCTTTGTGATGAATCAGGGAAATACGGATATGACGGCGGAAATGGGGAAGGCAACCCTGCCGTCGATGGCGGTCGTGGAAAACGGGACCGAGATCAACCAGATGTATGGCTACACGGCGCCGATGGAAACGGCGGGGCTGCGGGAAAGCATCACGACGGTGGATTCCACGCGGCAGGTGGACGCAGTGGTGCATCTGTACGGTCAGGAGCTGTTGGGGATTTCCTATGAGCTAAGAAGCATCGACGGGAGCCGCCTGATCGAAAAGACAGAGCTTACGGGGACGAAGGACGGGGACAGCCTGCATATTTCGTTCCGGTTAAAGGATCTGATGGAGGAGGGCGAGGAATACAGCCTGATCTTTGTGGCAGGGCTGGAGGACGGACGGGAGGCAAGATATTATACGCGGGTCATTCAGGCGGATTATGGGCTGGAAGAAAAGCTGGATTTTGTGACCTCCTTTTCAGAGGCGACCTTTGACCCGGAAAGCTTTACGGCGGCGGGCTATCATAAGAAGCTGGAAACGGGCCCGGAGGGAAGCGATACGACCTTTGCAAACGCCAACATCCACAGCATGGCTTCCACCGTCACATGGGGGGAGCTGGAAGTAAAAAGGGAGGAAGCGCCGCATATCTGGGTGCGGGAGATCGCACCGCAGACGGCGTCCTTTGTGCTGCGCTACCCGGTGTCCTATGAGGAAAAGGGGAAAACAGTGGGCGCGCAGGCGGAGGAATATTTTCGGGTAAGAAATACCGGGGACACGATGTATCTGCTGGATTATGAGCGCACGGTGGAGCAGTATTTTACAGAATCGTCCGCAAGTTTTTCGGAGGAAGGGATCGACCTTGGAATCACGGGGAAGGACGTGGAGATGAAGGAGAGCGACGGCGGGACGGTATTTGCCTTTTCGCAGGCGGGAGCGCTGTATTGCTATAACGGCGCGGACAGCAGGATGGCGCGGCTGTTTTCCTTCTATGACAAAGAAAATCAGGACGCCCGCAGCCGCTATGACGGGCACGGCTTTAAGATCCTGCAGGTGGACGAGACGGGGAATGTGATCTTTCTGGTGTACGGCTACATGAACCGGGGACGGCATGAGGGAGCCTGCGGCGTCCAGGTATGCTATTACAGCAGCACTCTGAACGTGGTGGAGGAAATGGCGTTCGTGCCCTATACCCGTTCCGCCAAAAATCTGGAAGCGGAGCTGGACCGTCTGGCTTACGCGAACGGCAAAAACGATCTGTACCTGATGCTGGACGGAAGCATCTGGCACATCGGGCTGGAGGATAAAAGCTGTACGCGGGTCGTGTCCGGCGTCCGCGACGGAAGCTATCAGACGGCGGACGACAACAGTATGCTCGTCTGGCAGAAGGACGGCGCAGACAATATCTGCACCAGTTTGGAATTTATGAATTTAAACAGCGGGGAGCTGACAGAGATCAAAGCTGGGGACGGGAATTATATCAGGGCGCTCGGCTTTATGGGAGAGGATTTGATCTATGGCGTCGCAAAAAAGGAGCTGGTAACGGAGGATTCGGTAGGGAATGTGGTATTCCCGATGCACAGCGTCGTGATTCAGGAGTTTGGCGGCGAAGTTTTAAAAAGTTATTCGGAGGAAGGCGTCTATGTGACCGGCTGTACGATCGAGGAAAACCAGATCAATCTGGAGCGGGCGAGGCTTTCCGGAAGGAGCTTTGTCCCCGTGGAGGCGGATCAGATCCTGTACAATGAGGAAATCCCGGAGAGCAAAAACTATGTGAGCACCACGACGGACCCGGTTTTAAAAACGCTTGTGGGCATTACGCTGGAGAGGGGCGCAGACCCCAAAAAGGTCAAGGTGCTGACGCCCAAGGAGGTGCTCTTTGAGGGCAGCAGGAATGTAGCGATTCCCGACCAGACGACGGAAGGCAGATTTTATGTGTACGGGGCGGACGGCGTGGAGGAGATCCTTTCCGACCCGGCTGCCGCGGTGATGCTGGGAGATGATCTGGCGGGCACGGTGGCGGATGACGCAGGCAGATATATTTTCAAAAGGGACAGGCTCCATACGTCGAATCAGATCATGGCGATCAAGGGCGTGAAAGCGGACGGGCAAAAGAGCAGCCTTGCGGTCTGCCTTGACGCAATCTTCCAGTACGAGGGGCTTGTGCGGGACAGCCAGTATCTGCTGGATTCGGGAAAGGACGTGCTGGACATCCTTTCCGAAAACCTGACGGAGCGGACGGTGCTGAACCTGCAGGGCTGCACGTTGGATATGGTGCTTTATTATCCGGACCGGGAAATCCCGGTGCTGGCGGTGCTGCAGGACGGCAGCGCGGTGCTGATCGTGGGCTTTAACGAGCAGAACGTAGTGCTGATGGATCCGGGAACCGGGACGGTGTACAAAAAAGGTATGAACGATGCGAGAAGCTGGTTTGAGGAAAACGGGAACCGGTTCATTGCGTACTGGTAAAAAAGCAGAGGCTGACAGAATATAAAAAACGGCTGCCCGGAGTTTTGATCCGGGACAGCCGTTTTTTTAGCAGGGCTGCGGCGCCGTTTGGAAAAGCGCGCTCAGTCCGCAGGGAAAAGCTGGTTTTTATATTTTCGGAGCGCAAACAGCAGGATCAGCCCGAAGATGCCGCAGGAGATGATCTCGCCGATCGTCACGGTCACTGCAGAAAACCACATCGGGATGATGCCATAGGCGTATTTTAACACAGGAGGGATGATCAGGGCGTTTGCAAGGATCGGGGGCAGAGGGGACAGCCAGGAAAAAAGTGTCTTTTTTGCAGGCTGCTTTTTTGCCGCCTTTCCAAGAAGGAAGGTACCGATAGCGCCGAGCAGGGTGGCGAGGGAGCCAAAGACAATGTCCGGCAGCATCGCGCCGGTCGCCAGATTTGCGGCAAGACAGCCGATAAACAGACCCGGGACGGCGGCGGGCGTCAGAAAGGGCAGCACGGTAAGCGCCTCCGAAAAGCGCACCTGAATGTTGCCGCTTGCCAGCCCGAAGGCGTTTGCGATCATCGTCAGCACGACGTAGAGAGCGGCGATCATCGCCGCCTGTGTGAGATACAGAGCTTTCTTGTTTTTCATTTGTTTTCTCCTTTAGTTTTGTTTTACGAGTGGAAGGTCTCGAACACTCGGCTTTTTAGTTTAGCCGCAAAAGCGGGAGATGTCAAGGGACGGAAGCATACAGAAAACAATAATATTTCAACCATTTTTTTGTAAATAACTGTTGCAGGAAAGGATGGGCTTAGTGTACAATACATGGGTAGGCCAACAGCCACGTCAAGAAAACAAACATGAAATGACAACGGAGGGACATAAAATGACGAAGGCACAGATTCTGAAAAAAGAGATTTTAAGTCAGTATAGAAGCGTAAGACAGTTCGCACTGGAGATGCAGATTCCGTACAGCACGCTCGTAACGGCTCTGGAGCGCGGCATCGACGGCATGGCTTACGGCACTGTCATCAAGATGTGCAGCAAGTTAAACTTAAACCCTGTGGATTTCAGCTCCCTTGAGAGGGATACGACCATCAGCGAGCAGCTGTTGGAGAACCGCGTCATGCAGTATTATGTTAAGCTGAATCAGGAAGGACGCGACAAGATCCTCGGGCTGATGGACGACTTTGTACAGATTAAAAAATATAAGGCAAAATAATTTTTGGGAGAAAAGAGATGCATTATGATTATCTGATCGCAGGTGCCGGGCTGTTTGGCGCGGTATTTGCACATGAGATGCAGGCGCGCGGCAAAAAGGTGCTTGTGCTTGAAAAAAGGGATCATATTGCGGGAAATATTTATACGGAGCAGGTTATGGGCATCAATGTACACAGATTTGGTGCCCATATTTTTCACACCTCGGACGAAGAGGTATGGAACTATGTGAACCGGTTTTCCCGCTTTAACAACTACATCAATTCGCCGGTGGCGGTTTATCAGGACGAGCTGTACAACCTTCCTTTTAATATGAATACGTTCAGCAAAATGTGGAACATCAAAACCCCTGCGCAGGCAAAAGAGATCATCGAGGCGCAGCGGGGGGAATATGCGGGCATTGAGCCGAAGAACTTAGAGGAGCAGGCGCTCTGCCTCGTCGGGCGCGACGTCTATGAGAAGCTTGTCAAGGGCTATACGGAGAAGCAGTGGGGACGGGACTGCACGGAGCTTCCCGCCTTTATCATCAAGCGCCTGCCGCTTCGGTTTACCTATGACAACAACTATTTCAACGACCGCTATCAGGGGATACCGGAGGGCGGCTATACGCAGCTTGTGGAAAAACTTCTGGAAAATACGGAGGTGCGCACGGGCATTTCCTATCAGGAGTTTGCCGCGCGCAATGCACAAAAGCCGGAAGGGGAGCAGGACAGCTGGGACAAGCTTGTTTATACGGGCATGATCGACGAATATTACGGCTACTGCTTCGGCGCGCTGGAATACCGTTCGCTGCGCTTTGAGACGGAGGAGCTTCCGGAGACCGGCAATTATCAGGGCAACGCGGTCGTCAACTATACGGAGCGCGAGGTTCCCTATACCCGCATCATCGAGCATAAGCATTTTGAGTTTGGCACAGAGGGCGGCACGGTGATCACGAGGGAGTATCCCGCCCAGTGGAAGCCGGGCGACGAGCCGTATTATCCGATCAACGACGAAAAGAACGGAGCGCTTTACGGGCGATACGCAGAGCTTGCCCAAAAAGAGAAAAACGTCCTCTTTGGCGGACGGCTGGGACAGTACAAATATTACGACATGGACAAGGTGATCAGAAGCGCCCTCGACATGGCGGCAAAAATGTAAAAAACCTGTTGACTGCACGCATCAGCTGTGCTATAGTCGAGGGGCAAGATAAATCAGAGGTCTTTTTTTTATGCTCAATTTTGGGATTTCCGAAAGGCGGCACAGCAAAAAGGGCTCAGCAGACGACCTCATGCCGTCTACGGGCGGGAGCTTGAGGGAGTGCACGACAATTTATGAGCACGCACGGAGGTGGAAAAATGCGTACAAGAATCACACTGGCATGTACAGAATGCAAACAGCGCAACTATAACACAACCAAGGATAAGAAAGCGCATCCTGACAGAATGGAAACCAAGAAGTACTGCAGATTCTGCAAGAAGCACACAACGCACAAAGAGACGAAATAACAGCGGCCTTTCGTCCTGAAAGACAGACGGCGGCAGCGCGTTGCTTTTGAAAGGGGTTTGCGTATGTCAAACGAAGAAAAGGCGTCCAAAGCGCCCAAGGCACCGAAAGTCAAGTTTTTTGACGGTGTCAAAGCCGAGTTTAAGAAGATCATCTGGCCGGATAAGGATACCCTGTTAAAACAGTCGGTAGCTGTTGTGATCGTTTCCATTATCATGGGCGCCATCATTGCGCTCATTGACGTTATCGCACAGTACGGCGTCAATTTCTTGACAATGTAAAGTGAGGAGATTCTGATGGCAGAAGCAAAATGGTATGTAGCACATACTTATTCCGGGTATGAGAACAAGGTAAAAGCCGATCTGGAAAAGACGATCGAGAACAGACATCTTGAGGAGGAGATCCTTGAGGTGCGCGTCCCTATGCAGGAAGTGGTGGAAATGAAGAACGGCGCGAAAAAGACCGTTCAGAAGAAGCTGTTTCCGGGATACGTTCTCGTGAATATGGTGATGAATGACGACACATGGTATGTGGTGCGCAACACGAGAGGCGTCACAGGCTTCGTCGGACCGGGAAGCAAGCCCGTGCCGCTGACGGAAGCGGAGATGAAGCCGCTCGGCATCCAGGAAGAAAACGTCAGCATCGATTTTTCCGAAGGCGATACGATCGTCGTGGTGGCAGGCGCATGGAAAGATACCATCGGCGCGGTACACAAGATCGATTACAGCAAACAGTCCGTTACGATCAATGTAGAGCTGTTCGGCAGGGATACGCCTGTAGAGATCAGTTTTTCCGAAGTACGGAAGTTACAGTAGGCAGAATCTGCCTGCAAAGTCAAAGTCGCTTGGTGGAGCGATCCGTTAAGCAGTGGAAGCAGCGCCCCGTCACTGGATGCGGGAGGAAACGCTGCGCCATACCACAATATATTTAGGAGGTGCCTAACATGGCAAAGAAAGTTACCGGTTACATTAAGTTACAGATCCCCGCTGGCAAGGCAACACCGGCTCCCCCGGTAGGTCCTGCACTGGGTCAGCACGGTGTCAACATTGTTGAATTTACAAAGCAGTTCAATGCAAGAACAGCCGACAAGGGCGATGTGATCATCCCTGTTGTAATTACCGTTTACGCGGACAGAAGTTTCAGCTTCATTACCAAGACTCCGCCCGCTGCTGTATTGCTGAAGAAGGCATGCAACTTAAAGACCGCTTCCGCAGTGCCGAATAAGACCAAGGTTGCTACGATCTCCAAGGACAAGGTTCGTGAGATCGCTGAACTGAAAATGCCTGATCTGAACGCTGCAAGCGTAGAAGCTGCTATGAGCATGATCGCCGGCACAGCAAGAAGCATGGGTATCGTTGTAGAGGACTGAGTAAATAGAACTGGGAGTAATGCCGTCTGAGGCGTTACGTTAACAACCAATGGAGGTAATGAACATGAAACATGGAAAGAAATACGGCGAAGCCGCTAAACTGGTGGATCGCGCAACACAGTACGATCCTGCAGAGGCGATCAGCCTTGTAAAGAAGACAGCTACAGCAAAATTTGACGAGACTGTTGAAGTTCACATCAGAACAGGCTGCGACGGCCGTCATGCAGAGCAGCAGATCCGCGGCGCAGTTGTACTGCCCAACGGAACTGGTAAGACTGTAAAGGTTCTGGTATTCGCAAAGGGCGCGAAGCTGGACGAGGCTCAGGCAGCAGGCGCTGATTTCGTCGGCGGCGAAGAGCTGATCCCCAAGATCCAGAACGAAGGCTGGCTGGACTTCGACGTTGTTGTTGCAACTCCTGACATGATGGGCGTTGTAGGCCGTCTGGGTAAGGTTCTGGGACCTAAGGGTCTGATGCCCAACCCGAAGGCAGGCACGGTTACCATGGATGTAACAAAGGCGATCAACGACATCAAGGCTGGTAAGATCGAGTACAGACTGGATAAGTCCAACATCATCCACGTTCCGGTTGGTAAGGCTTCCTTCTCTGAAGAAGCTCTGGCTGAGAACTACAAAGCGCTGATGGATGCGATCATGAAGGCTAAGCCCAGCGCACTGAAAGGTCAGTATTTAAAGAGCATCACCCTGGCAAGCACAATGGGCCCTGGCGTGAAGGTTTCTACTGCAAAATACTGCTAATCCCAAAATGGATAAAGGCGGCAGCTTTTTTTAGGCTGCGGCATCAGGACTCCCTGCACTATCTGGTGTGGGGAGTTTTTGCGTGGTTGACAAAAAAGCCGTAAAGCTTCACAATGGAAGCAGACAGAATGATATTGCAGATCCTGTTTCGGGCGCAGCGGCGCTTTGGCGGCTGATGCAGCGGCAGGATGTGAAAGGGAGTTTGGATGGCGGGAAAGAAGAAAAAGGGGCGGCGCAGCCTTCACATATTCGGGCTGACGCTGATCCTGACGGTGGCGCTGGGAAGCGCGCTGCTTCTGGGCGGATGGGCGCTGGGAGGCTTCGGGAATCCGCAGCTTGCGGCGGTGCAGCTGGAAAGTCAGCTGCTGGAGCTGATCGGCGAGGTGTCGGCGGCGGAGGATACGTCCGGGAGCGGGAAATATGCGGCTCTTCTGGCGGATGAGGCGCTTTGCCGGGATCAGAAGATTTATGCAAAGCAGACGGCGTCGCCGGATGAGACGACGATCCTGTTTGCGGGAGATATTTTATTTGACGATCATTACGCCGTAATGGCGAAAATGCAGCAGAGGGGCGGCAGGATCGAGGACGCCTTTTCCCCGGAAATGCTGGAAGCGATGCGCAGAGCGGATATTTTTATGGTAAACAATGAATTTCCCTATACCGACCGCGGCACGCCGACGCCGGGGAAAAAATTTACGTTCCGGGCAAAGCCGGAATACGCCTCCTATCTGACCGATATGGGAACAGATGTCGTTTCTCTGGCAAATAACCATGCCTATGATTACGGAGAGGTATCGCTGACGGACAGCATCGACACGTTAAACCGGATCGGGATGCCCTTTGTGGGGGCGGGGAGGAATCTGGAAGAGGCGGTAAAGCCGGTATATTTTATTGCAAACGATAAAAGGATCGCTTTTATTTCCGCGACCCAGATCGAGCGCACGGACAATCCGGATACGAAGGAGGCGACGTTGGATTCGCCGGGCGTTTTCCGCTGCTGGGACGTGGAGCGGCTTTTGGAGACGGTGCGGAATGCGAAGGCGGTAAGCGATTATGTGATCGTTTATATCCACTGGGGGACCGAATCCACAGATGAGATCGACTGGGCGCAGAAGGAGCAGGCGCCTAAGATCGCAGAGGCGGGAGCGGATCTGATCATCGGGGACCATCCCCATGTGCTGCAGCCGGTTTCCTACAGTGGGGACACGCCGGTATTTTACAGTCTGGGCAATTATTTTTTTAATTCAAAGGCGCAGGATACCTGTCTGGTAAAGGTAACGCTGGATGAAAACGGCTTGAAAAGCCTGCAGTTTATTCCGGGGCGGCAGGAGGACTGCTATGTATCGATGCTGCACGGCGCTGAGAAGGAACGGGTGCTTTCCTATATGCGGCAGATCTCGCCGGACGTGAATATCGATGCGGACGGATTTATAACAAAGCGCTGAAAGGCGCGGTCAGAAAAGACGGGAGGCGACGGGATGAAAGGAATTTATTTTGACGGAAAGGATGCGCTGTACCGGGAGGATCTTCCGATGCCCGTATGCAGGCGGGAGGAGAGCCTTGTAAAAATTCATCTGGCGGCGGTGTGCAATACGGATAAGGAAGTGCGCAGGGGCTATAAGCCTGATTTTACCGGCGTGATGGGACACGAGTTTGTGGGCGAGGTCATTTCCTCCCCCGATGCAGGCTGGATCGGGAAGCGCGTGGTCGGGGAGCTGAACGCAGCGTGCGGAAAGTGCGTTTACTGCCGCACGGGCAGGCCGACGCACTGCTCGCAGCGCCGGGTGCTGGGAATGACGGATAAGGACGGATGCTTTGCGGAATATATGACGATCGATACCGCACTGCTCCATGAAGTGCCGGAAACGCTGCCGGATGAGGTGGCGGTATTTACGGAGCCGCTTGCGGCGGCGCTGGAAATCCTGACGCAGGTGCATGTTTCACCGGATAAAAACGCAGCGGTGCTGGGCGACGGAAGGCTGGCACTCATGACGGCGCAGGTGCTGGCGCTGACGGGCGTGGATCTGACCGTGATCGGAAGGCATGAAGAGAAGCTGGAAGCATTCCGCCCGTTTGCGAAGGTGACGCGGCAGGGCGAAAAAGAAGGCTACGAATATGTGGTGGAGTGCACGGGCTCGCCTACAGGGCTTCCGACGGCGCTGGAGCTTGTCCGCAAAAAGGGGACGGTGATCTTAAAAAGCACCTATGCCGGAAACCTGAACATCAACATGAGCCAGGTGGCGGTCAACGAGATCACGATCACCGGGAGCAGATGCGGCCCGTTTGAGCCTGCGCTGAAGCTTTTGAAGGAAGGCAAGGTAAAGCTTCCGCAGATCGAGCTGCATGAGCTGTGCGATTTTGAGGCGGCGTTTGCGTCGAAGGCGTTCAAGGCGGGCTTTCGGCTGTGAAAAAAGGAGCTGCGCGGCGGCGGGAAAGCGCTGACGGGGTATTTTATAAAAAAGTCAAAAAACCGCTTGACAACTGTGCGCGCGGTATGCTATGTTATCTAAGGTCTTAAAGACCATGCCGAAGACAGCAGGTACCGGATGACCGGTGTAAGAAGAAGCGCCTGCCGAGGAGTGAAAAGGATTTGAATTTATCACCTCTCTGTCTTCTTGCAGGGAGGTTTTTTATGTATCCGGATACGGTGCACATAAATCCTCTTTTATTCGGCAAAAGAATCTAAAAGGAGGTAAGAAAATGGCAAAAGTTGAACTGAAAGCACCTGTAGTTGCAGAGATCTCCGAAGCAGTCAAGGACGCGCAGTCTGTCGTACTGGTAGATTACCGCGGTCTGACCGTTGAGCAGGATACCGCTCTTCGTAAACAGCTCCGCAGCGCTGGCATCACTTACAAGGTGTACAAAAACACAATGATGAACTTTGCGTTCAAGGGTACAGATTTCGAGGCACTGGCTCCGTATCTGGAAGGCCCCAGCGCAATCGCAATCTCTACCACAGACGCAACAGCTCCCGCAAGAGAACTGGCTAACTTTGCAAAGACAGCAGATAAGCTGGAGATCAAGGGCGGCGTTGTAGAAGGCAATGCATACGATGCAGCCGGCATCATGGAAATCGCGAAGATTCCCGGAAGAGAAGCTCTTATTTCCAGATTGCTGGGCAGCATGCAGTCCCCGATCGCAAACATGGCTCGCGTTCTGAATCAGATCGCAGAGAAAGGCGGCGCGGCAAACTGCGAAGCAGCTCCTGCAGAAGAAGCACCTGCTGCAGAATAATTTTTCTCACCAATCAGAGAGAAGAGGGCGCTGCATAAGACAGCGCAGACACGAATCATAAAAAAACGGAGGTAAATAAAAATGGCAAAATTAACCGCTCAGGAATTTATCGATGCAATCAAAGAGATGACCGTATTAGAGTTAAATGATCTGGTAAAGGCTTGCGAAGAGGAGTTCGGCGTATCCGCAGCAGCTGGCGTTGTTGTAGCAGCAGCTGGCGGCGAGGCTGCAGCAGCAGAGGAGAAGACCGAGTTCGACGTAGAGCTGACAGAGGTTGGCCCTAACAAAGTTAAGGTTATCAAAGTAGTTCGTGAAGTAACCGGTCTGGGCCTGAAGGAAGCGAAGGAAGTTGTAGACGGCGCTCCGAAGGTTCTGAAGGAAGGCGTTTCCAAGGAAGAAGCTGAAGACATCCAGAAGAAGCTGGATGCTGAAGGCGCAAAGGTTACACTGAAATAATTTCAGCCAATATCTTACCAACAAAGGCGTTCGCAGATGCGGACGCCTTTCCTTTTTGCAAAGGTTGTGCCGGCATCCGTCCCTTCGCCAGCGCCTGCCCGCGTCCGGACGAGGTCTGCCTCAGACGACTTGCGAGCGAAGGAGAATTTGCAGACGGTACAGAATTGTCCGGCGTGATGTCCGGGACTTGTCTGAGCATGGCGTAAGCCGTGCGAGTTTGACCGGACATCATGCGCATCGGACATATCCTGTACCGTTTGTCACAAATTCTCCATAAGCGAGAACGGAGTCTGAGGCAGACCTCGTCCGGGCGCGGGCAGGCGCTGGCGAAAGGATGGATGCCGACATCCTTTTTGAAAAAATATCAAAATACCTGTTGACTTTGCGCATGGGTTGTGTTAGATTGTAGTGTGCACTATTGTGTTAGAGTATGCCATTTTATAAGTGTAATACCGAATAGTAATAGTCAAAGAAATCAATTATAAGAACGGGGTGAAGTGTCAATGGAAAAAAACAGAATACGTCCGACTGCCACAGGCAAGAACATGCGTATGAGTTATGCACGTCGGAAAGAAGTATTGGAAATGCCCAATCTTATAGAGATTCAGAAGAATTCCTATAAGTGGTTCCTGGAAGAAGGACTCAAAGAGGTGTTCGACGATATTTCTCCGATTTCCGATTACAGCGGACACTTGAGTCTGGAATTTGTGGACTTCGAGCTGTGCGAGGATGACGTTAAGTATTCTATTGAGAAGTGCAAGGAGAGAGATGCGACATATGCGGCTCCTCTGAAAGTCAAGGTACGCCTTTATAATAAGGAAAAGGAAGAGATCAGCGAGCATGAGATCTTCATGGGCGATCTGCCGTTGATGACTGAGACAGGCACTTTCGTGATCAACGGCGCGGAACGTGTTATTGTCAGCCAGTTGGTGCGTTCCCCCGGCATCTATTACGGCATCGGTCACGATAAGATCGGTAAGCGGCTGTACTCCTGTACGGTAATTCCGAACAGAGGTGCATGGCTGGAGTATGAGACGGATTCCAACGACGTATTTTATGTGCGCGTGGACCGTACCAGAAAGGTGCCGATCACTGTCCTGCTTCGTGCGCTGGGACTTGGAACCAACGAGGAGATCCGCGAGGTATTCGGCGACGAGCCCAAGATCGAAGCGAGCTTTTCAAAGGACACTTCTGAGAGCTATCAGGAGGGTCTGTTAGAGTTATACAAAAAAATCCGTCCGGGCGAGCCGTTAAGCGTTGAGAGCGCAGAGAGCCTGATCAACGCAATGTTCTTCGATCCCAGAAGATACGACCTTGCAAAAGTAGGACGTTACAAATTCAATAAGAAGCTGGCGCTGCGCAGCCGTATCCGCGGTCACGAGCTGGCGGAGGACGTAATCGATACGTCTACGGGCGAGGTTTTGGCAGCTGCCGGTACGAACGTAACGCTGGAGCTGGCTGACCTGATCCAGAACAGCGCTGTTCCTTATGTATATGTACAGACAGAGGAGAAAAAGGTCAAGGTTCTGTCCAACATGATGGTAGACCTGACCCATTATGTGGACTGCGATCCGAAGGAACTGGGCATCACGGAGATGGTTTACTATCCTGCGCTGGCTCCGATTCTGGAGCAGTACTCCGATAATCCGGAAGAGCTTGCAGAAGCCATCAGCCGGAATGTACATGAGCTTGTTCCGAAGCATATTACAAAGGAAGACATCATCGCTTCCATCAACTATAACATCCATTTGGAATACGGCGTAGGCAACGAGGACGACATCGACCATCTGGGCAACCGTCGTATCCGTGCGGTCGGCGAGCTTTTGCAGAACCAGTACCGCATCGGTCTTTCCAGACTGGAAAGAGTAGTCCGCGAGCGTATGACGACTCACGACGCGGAGGATATTTCCCCGCAGTCTCTGATCAACATCAAGCCGGTGCAGGCTGCTGTAAAGGAATTCTTCGGTTCCTCCCAGCTGTCCCAGTTCATGGATCAGAACAACCCGCTGGGCGAGCTGACGCATAAGCGCCGTCTGTCCGCACTGGGTCCCGGCGGTCTGTCCCGTGACCGTGCCGGATTCGAGGTCCGCGACGTACATTATTCCCATTACGGAAGAATGTGCCCGATCGAGACGCCCGAGGGTCCCAACATCGGTCTGATCAACTCTCTGGCAAGCTATGCAAAGATCAACGAGTACGGCTTTATTGAAGCGCCTTACCGTAAGATCGACAAGACAGATCCGGCAAATCCGCGCGTGACCAACGAGGTTGTGTACATGACTGCGGACGAAGAGGACAACTACCATGTGGCGCAGGCGAACTCCGAGCTGGATGAGAACGGCTACTTTATCCATCCCAACGTTTCCGGACGTTATCTGGATGAGACATCCGAATATCCCAAGACGGTGTTCGAGTACATGGACGTATCCCCTCAGATGGTATTCTCTGTGGCGACGGCGCTGATCCCGTTCCTGCAGAACGACGACGCAAACCGCGCGCTGATGGGTTCCAACATGCAGCGTCAGGCTGTGCCGCTTCTGACGACCGACGCGCCCGTTGTAGGTACGGGCATCGAGGTAAAGGCGGCGGTTGACTCCGGCGTATGCGTTGTGGCAAAAAAAGCCGGCACGATCGACCATGTTTCCTCCAACCTGATCCGCATGACCTGCGATGATGGCGAGAAGATGGAATATCGCCTGACCAAGTTTTCACGAAGCAACCAGTCCAACTGCTACAACCAGCGCCCGATCGTATTTAAGGGCAACCATGTAGAGGCGGGACAGGTGATCGCGGACGGACCTTCCACATCCGAAGGCGAACTGGCTCTGGGCAAGAACCCGCTGATCGGCTTTATGACATGGGAAGGCTACAACTACGAGGACGCGGTTCTTTTGAGTGAGCGCCTTGTTATGGATGATGTGTATACATCCATCCACATTGAAGAATATGAGGCAGAAGCCCGTGATACCAAGCTCGGGCCGGAAGAGATCACAAGAGACGTGCCCGGTGTCGGCGACGAAGCGCTTAAGGATCTGGATGACAGAGGTATCATCCGCGTCGGCGCAGAGGTCCGTGCCGGAGATATTCTGGTCGGCAAGGTAACTCCCAAGGGAGAGACGGAGCTGACTGCGGAAGAGCGTCTGCTGCGCGCGATCTTCGGTGAGAAGGCGCGTGAGGTAAGAGATACTTCCCTGAAAGTGCCTCACGGCGAATATGGTATTATCGTGGATGCCAAGGTATTTACGAGAGAGAACGGCGACGAGCTGTCTCCCGGTGTAAATCAGGCTGTCCGCATTTATATTGCGCAGAAGAGAAAGATTTCCGTCGGCGATAAGATGGCAGGCCGTCACGGTAACAAGGGTGTCGTTTCCCGCGTGCTGCCGGTTGAGGATATGCCTTACCTGCCCAACGGACGTCCGCTGGACATCGTGCTGAACCCTCTGGGCGTGCCTTCCCGTATGAATATCGGTCAGGTCCTGGAGATCCATCTTTCCCTTGCTGCAAAGGCTCTGGGCTTCAACGTTGCGACTCCGATCTTTAACGGCGCAAACGAGAATGATATTCAGGATACGCTGGAGCTTGCAAATGATTATGTCAACCTTGAATGGGATGAGTTTAAGGAAAAGCACGGCGAGGAACTTCATCCGGACGTTCTGGACTACCTGTATGAAAACCGCGCTCACAGAGAGCTGTGGAAGGGCGTCCCGATCTCCAAGGAAGGTAAGGTGCGCTTAAGAGACGGACGTACCGGCGAGTATTTTGACAGCCCGGTTACGATCGGACACATGCATTACCTGAAGCTGCATCATCTGGTTGACGATAAGATCCATGCCCGTTCCACAGGTCCTTACTCTCTCGTAACACAGCAGCCTCTGGGCGGTAAAGCTCAGTTCGGCGGTCAGCGTTTCGGTGAGATGGAGGTTTGGGCACTGGAGGCTTACGGCGCTGCATACACGCTGCAGGAGATCCTAACCGTGAAGTCCGACGATGTGGTTGGCCGTGTGAAGACATACGAAGCCATCATCAAGGGCGACAACATCCCTGAACCCGGTATTCCGGAGTCCTTTAAGGTGCTCTTAAAGGAGCTGCAGTCCCTGGGTCTGGATGTAAGAGTGCTGCGCGATGACAATACAGAAGTTGAGATCATGGAAACTGTCGATTACAGCGATACGGATTACCGCTATGAGATGGAGGGAGATTCCAAGGGCTACAACTACCATGAAGAAGAAAATCTGGGCAAGCTGGGTTATCAGAAGCAGGAATTTGACGCTGAAAAAGAAGAACTTATCAGCGCAGAGGATGCGGATGATTTCGGCGGCGACAGTCTGGATGACGGATTTGAGGAATCTTTCGACGAAGAGTAAGCCGAATCGTGAACATGTAAAGGAGTGCCAAGATGTCTGAAACAAAAAACGAAGTTTATCAGCCGATGACGTTTGATGCCATCAAAATCGGTTTAGCGTCTCCGGAGAAAATTCGTGAATGGTCCAGAGGCGAGGTTTTAAAGCCTGAGACGATCAACTACAGAACCTTAAAGCCTGAGCGCGACGGTCTGTTCTGTGAGCGGATTTTCGGACCCAGCAAAGACTGGGAGTGCCATTGCGGCAAATATAAAAAGATCAGATATAAAGGCGTAGTCTGCGATCGCTGCGGCGTGGAAGTTACCAAGTCCAGCGTTCGCCGCGAACGCATGGGTCATATTGAACTGGCTGCACCGGTTTCCCATATCTGGTATTTTAAGGGAATCCCGAGCCGGATGGGACTGATCCTGGATCTGTCCCCCCGCGTTCTGGAGAAGGTGCTGTACTTTGCTTCCTATATCGTTCTGGACAAGGGAGATACCAGTCTGGAATACAAGCAGGTCCTTTCCGAGAAGGAATATCAGGATGCAAGGGAGACATGGGGCAACCGTTTCCGCGTGGGAATGGGCGCCGAGTCCATCAAGGAGCTGCTGGAATCCATCGACCTTGAAAAAGAGGCGGTGGAATTAAAAGACGAGCTGGAGGATGCCAGCGGACAGAAGCGCGCGAGAATTATCAAGCGTCTGGAAGTCGTAGAGGCATTCCGTGAATCCGGCAACCGTCCCGAGTGGATGATCCTGGATGCGGTTCCGGTCATTCCGCCCGATCTGCGCCCGATGGTGCAGCTGGACGGCGGACGTTTTGCAACGTCTGACTTAAACGATCTGTACAGAAGGATCATCAACCGCAACAACCGTCTGAAGAGACTGCTGGAGCTGGGCGCGCCGGACATCATCGTGCGCAACGAGAAGCGCATGCTGCAGGAGGCGGTTGACGCGCTGATCGATAACGGCAGAAGAGGACGTCCGGTTACCGGCCCCGGCAACCGTGCCTTAAAGTCCCTGTCCGATATGCTGAAAGGTAAGTCCGGACGTTTCCGTCAGAACCTGCTCGGTAAGCGTGTAGACTATTCCGGACGTTCCGTTATCGTCGTAGGTCCCGAATTGAAGATTTATCAGTGCGGTCTGCCTAAAGAGATGGCGATCGAGCTGTTTAAGCCTTTCGTAATGAAAGAGCTTGTAAGCAGGGGCGTTTCCCAGAACATCAAAAATGCGAAGAAGCTGGTAGAACGGCTGGATACGCAGGTTTGGGACGTTTTGGAGGACGTGATCAAAGAGCATCCGGTTATGTTAAACCGTGCCCCTACACTGCACAGACTGGGTATTCAGGCATTCGAGCCGATCCTTGTAGAAGGTAAGGCGATCAAGCTGCATCCCCTTGTATGTACCGCGTTCAACGCCGACTTCGACGGCGACCAGATGGCGGTACACCTTCCGCTTTCTCAGGAAGCGCAGGCGGAGTGCCGCTTCATGCTGCTGTCCCCGAACAACCTGTTAAAGCCCTCCGACGGCGGACCGGTTGCGGTTCCTTCACAGGATATGGTGCTTGGTATTTACTACCTGACGCAGGAGCGCCCCGGCGTGACCGGCGAAGGCAAATACTTCAAGAGCGTAAACGAAGCGATCCTTGCTTATGAGAACAAGGCATGTACCCTGCATTCCCGCATCCATGTGCGTATGACAAAGGTAAACGCGCAGGGCGAGGAAGTGAGCGGATTTGTAGAATCCACACTGGGCCGTTTCATTTTCAATGAGATCCTGCCTCAGGATCTGGGCTATGTGGACAGAAAGGATCCGGAGAACTTCTTAAAGCTGGAAGTTGACTTCCATGTAGGCAAGAAGCAGTTAAAGCAGATTCTGGAAAAGGTTATCAACACGCACGGCGCATCCCGTACCGCCGAGGTGCTGGACGACGTAAAGGCGATCGGCTACAAGTATTCCACAAGAGCCGCGATGACCGTATCCATTTCCGATATGACAGTGCCCGCACAGAAAGCGGAGATGCTGGAAGAAGCGCAGAAGACTGTAGATAAGATCGGCAGAAACTTCCGCCGCGGTCTGATCACGGAGGAAGAGCGTTACCGTGCGGTCGTAGAGACATGGCAGGAAACGGATAAAGAGCTGACAGACGTTCTGTTGAAAGGACTGGATAAGTACAACAACATCTTCATGATGGCGGACTCCGGCGCCCGTGGTTCTAACCAGCAGATCAAGCAGCTGGCAGGCATGCGCGGACTGATGGCGGATACGACGGGACGTACGATCGAACTGCCGATCAAGTCCAACTTCCGTGAAGGTCTGGACGTACTGGAATACTTCATGTCCGCCCACGGCGCACGAAAGGGTATGTCCGATACCGCTCTGCGTACTGCGGACTCCGGTTACCTGACACGCCGAATGGTTGACGTTTCTCAGGAACTGATCATCCGCGACATCGACTGTGCGGAAGGCAAGGATGTGATCCCCGGCATGTCCGTAAAAGCGTTTATGGACGGCAAGGAGACGATCGAAGGACTTCAGGACAGAATCACAGGACGTTATTCCTGCGAAGATATTTATGATAAAGACGGCAACCTGCTCGTCGGCGCAAACCATATGATCACTCCTGCGAGAGCAAAGCGCATCATGGATACAGGCGTTGATAAGAAGGGACAGCCGATTGAAGAGGTAAAGATCCGCACAATCCTGACCTGCCGTTCCAAGAGCGGTATCTGTGCAAAGTGCTACGGCGCAAACATGGCGACCGGCGAAGCGGTTCAGGTCGGCGAAGCAGTCGGAATCATCGCGGCGCAGTCTATCGGTGAGCCCGGTACACAGCTGACGATGCGTACGTTCCACTCCGGCGGTGTCGCTGGTGACGATATTACACAGGGTCTTCCCCGTGTCGAGGAGCTTTTTGAGGCGAGAAAGCCGAAGGGTCTTGCGATTATCGCAGAGTTCGGCGGAACCGCTGTGATCAAGGACACGAAGAAGAAACGCGAGATCATCATTACCAACAAAGAAACTGCAGAATCCAAGGCGTACCTGATCCCTTACGGTTCCCGTATCAAGATTGTGGACGGTCAGGAGCTTGAAGCCGGCGACGAGCTGACGGAAGGTTCCGTAAATCCTCACGATCTGTTAAAGATCAAGGGCATCCGTGCGGTACAGGATTACATGCTGCGCGAGGTACAGCGCGTATACCGCCTGCAGGGTGTAGATATTTCCGATAAGCATATCGAGGTGATCGTCCGTCAGATGCTGAAAAAGATCCGCATCGAGACAAGCGGCGATACCGAGTATCTGCCCGGCACGATGGTTGACGTTCTGGATTTCCAGGACACCAACGCTGCGATGGAAGCAGAAGGCAAACAGCCTGCAGAGGGCAAGCAGGTGATGATGGGTATCACAAAGGCTGCTCTGGCAACCAATTCCTTCCTGTCTGCGGCGTCCTTCCAGGAGACCACAAAGGTCCTGACGGAAGCGGCGATCAAGGGCAAGGCGGATCCGCTGATCGGTCTGAAGGAAAATGTTATCATCGGTAAGCTGATCCCTGCCGGAACCGGTATGAAGCGTTACCGTGACGTCCAGCTGAATACCGACGCGATCATCGCGGCGGAGGAAGCGGAGCGCGCGGCAAGGGCTGAGGAAGAGGCAAGGGCTGCGGCAGAGGCTGAGAAATCCGAAAAGGTGAAAAAAGAAGCCGCTGACGAGGAAGAGCTTTCCGAAGAGGACGCAGAGCTGACAGAAGAGACTCCCGAAGAGGTGCTTCTGGACGAGGCAATCGACGAAGAGCTGGATGAAGAAGCCGAAGAAGAGGCGGAAGCAGAAGGCGAAGAATAAAGAACTGTTCTGCCGCAGGGCAGTACAGCAGAGGAATGCGGCAGGGCGATGAACCCTGCCGCATTCCGCATAAATTTCAGGAAAAGCGATAAAAATACTTGACAGATGAATTAAAAGCATTTACACTGATAAGGTCTGCATTTGGGGATGCCTATATTTTGATGCAAAAAAATATAGTATCTCTTTTTTACAGGGGAAACCCTGAAAGGCAGATGGGCGTATCTTGGCCCGAAGAAGCAACATGAGATAAGTATCGCAGGAGGTGAAACAGAATGCCAACATTTAACCAGTTAGTAAGAAAAGGACGTCAGACATCTGTAAAGAAGTCTACAGCACCGGCTCTGCAGAAAGGGTACAACTCCCTTCACAAGAAGGCGACTGCTACCTCTTCCCCGCAGAAGAGAGGCGTGTGCACAGCTGTTAAGACAGCGACTCCTAAAAAGCCTAACTCCGCTCTTAGAAAGATCGCCAGAGTACGTCTTTCCAACGGAATCGAAGTAACAAGCTACATTCCCGGTGAAGGACACAATCTGCAGGAGCACTCCGTTGTTCTGATCAGAGGCGGTCGTGTTAAGGACTTACCTGGTACCAGATACCACATCATCAGAGGTACACTGGATACCGCAGGCGTTGCAAACAGACGTCAGGCTAGATCCAAATACGGCGCTAAGAGACCTAAAGCCGCTAAGAAATAAGCTGCGGTAACGTAAGAGTACCACAAACGGAAACTAATTAAGTGTTGGAATTCTTATGCAGGGCTTCCCTGCAGTTCGCTTTCGCGAATGGATATACCGCACGAACACATTAGAGGACACATGTGAGTACCGATGAATTAATTTGAAATGATTAAGGAGGGAAGAAACGTGCCACGTAAAGGACATATTCAGAAAAGAGATGTATTGGCAGATCCTTTGTACAACGACAAAGTGGTAACCAAGCTGATCAACAACATCATGCTTGATGGTAAGAAAGGCGTTGCCCAGAAGATTGTATACGGCGCATTTGCCAGAGTAGAAGAAAAAGCCGGCAAACCGGCTCTGGAAGTTTTTGAAGAGGCTATGAACAACATCATGCCTGTTCTGGAAGTTAAGGCAAGACGTATCGGCGGTGCTACTTATCAGGTGCCGATCGAGGTAAGAGCTGACAGACGTCAGGCTCTGGGTCTGCGCTGGCTGACCATGTTCTCCCGCAAGAGAGGCGAGAAGACCATGGAAGAAAGACTGGCGAACGAGATTCTGGATGCTGCCAACAACACCGGCGCTTCCGTGAAGAGAAAAGAAGACGTTCATAAGATGGCTGAAGCGAACAAGGCATTCTCTCATTACAGATTCTAATGAATCTGTAATGCAGAAGGCATTGCGCTGCATCTGGCTGATTTCAATAGGAGGAAAAACCTTTGGCTGGAAGAGAATATCCCTTAGAGAGAACCAGAAACATCGGTATTATGGCGCACATCGATGCTGGTAAGACAACCACCACCGAGCGTATCCTTTATTATACCGGTGTTAACTATAAGATTGGTGATACTCATGAAGGTACTGCAACCATGGACTGGATGGAGCAGGAGCAGGAGAGAGGTATTACCATCACTTCCGCTGCTACCACCTGTCACTGGACTCCGCAGACAAGCTGCGAAGTAAAGCCCGGCACACCCGAGTATCGTATCAATATCATTGATACTCCGGGACACGTTGACTTCACTGTTGAGGTTGAGCGTTCCCTGCGCGTACTGGACGGCGCCGTTGGCGTGTTCTGCGCGAAGGGCGGTGTAGAGCCTCAGTCTGAGAACGTATGGCGTCAGGCTGACACCTATAACGTACCCCGTATGGCGTTCATCAACAAGATGGACATTCTGGGTGCAAACTTCTTCGGCGCGGTTGAGCAGATCAAGACCCGCCTCGGCAAGAATGCAATCTGCATTCAGCTGCCGATCGGCAAGGAAGATGAATTCAAGGGAATCGTCGACCTGTTCGAGATGAAGGCCTACATCTATAATGATGAGAAGGGCGAAGACATCACAGTTACAGATATTCCGGAAGATATGCAGGATGATGCAGAACTGTATCGTTCTGAGCTTGTCGAGAAGATCTGCGAGCTGGATGACGATCTGATGATGGCTTATCTGGAAGGCGAAGAGCCTTCTAACGAAGAGCTGAAAGCGGTTCTGAGAAAAGGAACCTGCGAGTGTACTGCAGTTCCTGTATGCTGCGGTACCGCATACAGAAACAAGGGTATCCAGAAGCTTCTGGATGCGATCGTAGAGTACATGCCTTCTCCGCTGGACATCCCCGCAATCAAGGGCGTTGACCTGGAGGGCAACGAAATCGAGAAGCATTCTTCCGACGAAGAGCCTTTCGCGGCTCTGGCGTTCAAGATCATGACGGATCCTTTCGTTGGTAAGCTGGCATACTTCCGCGTTTATTCCGGTACTCTGAACTCCGGTTCTTATGTACTGAACGCGACAAAAGATAAAAAAGAGCGTGTAGGACGTATCCTGCAGATGCATGCAAACAAGAGAATGGAGCTGGACAAGGTATACGCAGGCGACATTGCCGCTGCGGTAGGCTTTAAGTTTACAACCACCGGCGACACGATCTGCGACGAGCAGCATCCCGTTATCTTAGAGTCCATGGAGTTCCCGGAGCCGGTTATCGAGCTGGCAATCGAGCCCAAGACCAAAGCTGGTCAGGACAAGATGGGTATCGCTCTTGCAAAGCTTGCAGAAGAAGATCCTACCTTCCGCGCACACACCGATCAGGAGACAGGACAGACGATCATCGCCGGCATGGGCGAGCTTCATCTGGAGATCATCGTAGACCGTTTGCTGCGTGAGTTCAAGGTAGAGGCTAACGTAGGCGCTCCTCAGGTTGCTTACAAAGAGACCTTCACCAAGGCAGTCGATGTGGACAGCAAGTATGCGAAGCAGTCCGGCGGCCGCGGTCAGTATGGTCACTGTAAAGTTAAATTCGAGCCTATGGATCCGAACGGCGAGGAGACATTCAAGTTCGAGTCCACCGTTGTCGGCGGTGCGATCCCGAAAGAGTATATCCCTGCTATCGGCGAAGGTATCGAAGAAGCTACAAAAGCAGGTATTCTGGGCGGCTTCCCGGTACTGGGCGTACATGCGAATGTATTCGACGGTTCCTACCATGAAGTCGACTCTTCCGAAATGGCATTCCACATTGCCGGATCTATGGCATTCAAGGAAGCAATGCAGAAGGGCAACCCGGTTCTGCTTGAGCCTATCATGAAGGTTGAGGTTACGATGCCTGAAGAGTACATGGGCGACGTTATCGGCGACATCAACTCCCGTCGCGGCCGTATCGAAGGTATGGACGACATCGGCGGCGGTAAGATCGTAAGAGCGTTCGTTCCGCTTGCAGAGATGTTTGGTTACTCCACAGACCTGCGTTCCAAGACTCAGGGCCGTGGTAACTACTCCATGTTCTTTGATAAGTACGAGCAGGTGCCGAAGAATGTTCAGGAGAAAGTGCTCGCTGCAAAGGCGAAATAAGATCCTGACCTCATTCGTTTCAAACAGTCCGTTTTAGCGGGAAATTTCAAGGTTTCCCGTTAAAATAGGGCTTGAAAATACAGCTATTATCGAATATAATCATAAATAGCTGATTCAAACAAACATTAAATCACTGATTTAAGGAGGATTACAAGGAAATGGCTAAAGCTAAATTTGAAAGATCCAAGCCCCATTGTAACATTGGTACCATCGGCCACGTTGACCATGGTAAAACAACTCTGACAGCTGCTATCACAAAGACTCTGCACGAGAGACTGGGCACTGGCGAAGCTGTTGCTTTCGAGAATATCGATAAGGCTCCCGAAGAGAGAGAGCGTGGTATCACCATCTCTACTTCTCACGTTGAGTACGAGACAGAGAAGAGACACTACGCACACGTTGACTGCCCTGGACATGCTGATTACGTTAAGAACATGATCACCGGTGCAGCTCAGATGGATGGCGCTATTCTGGTTGTTGCTGCTACAGACGGTCTGATGGCTCAGACAAAAGAGCACATCCTGCTGTCCCGTCAGGTAGGCGTTCCGGCTATCGTTGTTTTCCTGAACAAGTGCGACATGGTAGACGACGACGAGCTGCTTGAGCTGGTTGAGATGGAAGTTACAGAGCAGCTGGAAGAGTACGGGTTCCATGACTGCCCGATCATCAGAGGTTCCGCTCTGAAGGCTCTGGAAGATCCCAACAGCGAGTGGGGCGACAAGATCCTTGAGCTGATGCACACTGTTGATGAGTTCATTCCGGATCCCGTGCGTGACACAGACAAGCCTTTCCTGATGCCTGTCGAGGACGTATTCACAATCACAGGCCGTGGTACTGTTGCTACAGGCCGTGTTGAGAGAGGTACTCTGCACCTGAACGAGGAAGTTGAAATCGTTGGTATCAAAGAAGAGACCAAGAAGACTGTTGTTACAGGTATCGAGATGTTCCGTAAGATGCTGGACGAGGCTCAGGCTGGTGATAACATCGGCGCTCTGCTGCGTGGTATCCAGAGAACTGAAATCGAAAGAGGACAGGTTCTGGCTAAACCCGGCACTGTTACATGCCATCACAAATTTACCGCTCAGGTTTACGTTCTGACAAAGGACGAGGGCGGCCGTCACACACCTTTCTTCAACAACTACAGACCTCAGTTCTACTTCCGTACAACTGACGTTACCGGCGTTTGCGAACTGCCTGCTGGCACAGAGATGTGCATGCCTGGCGATAACGTAGAGATGACCATCGAGCTGATCCATCCTATCGCTATGGAGCAGGGTCTGACCTTCGCTATCCGTGAGGGCGGCAGAACTGTTGGTTCCGGCCGTGTAGTTTCTATCATCGAGTAATCTTTGACAGGAAATTATCAATAATGGATTTCAAAGGGCTTTCCGATTTTCGGAAAGCCCTTTTTTCGGGTATATTGGCAACAGATCGCACAGAAGATATTAAGAAATACACCATGGAAACCGCTTGATAAATTTGCTATATATGTTACCATTTAAATAGGGGATACATATTATATAAAATGTGGAGGATACTTATTGATACGTGTGATGCGATTTGTTATACTATTGTAGTTTCTATTAACATGCATTGAGAGGTGTAATTATGGATGCTGCTAGAATAGAAAGAAGTGTAGAGGATACAATAAGGACAGCTCAATATACGATTGCGGATCGTTCAGTTGACGTGATTCATATTGCAAAAAATTTGGGGTTTCTTGTTGGAAATGCAATCCTGAATGATGAGGATGATGGGTTTATTGTTGTTGAAGAAGGAAAAGATGAAATAATGGGAATTAAAACGGATAAACTCATCGGCGTAAATTCTGACAGACCTTTAGAGTGGAAGCGTTTTATTATTGCTCATGAACTTGGACATTATGTACTGCATTATAAAGAAAAGAATCTGACAGGTTTATATGCGCACAGAGATCATAAAAGGGGACATAATGAGCTTGAAAATGAAGCTGATTTTTTTGCCGCATCTTTACTTATGCCCCGGAAGAGCTTTGAAGATAAGTATCGTGAAATTAAAAAAATATATAATGATAAAGAAAAAATAATTGAGATTCTATCAAAACATTTCATTGTAACTGTTAGAATGGCAGAACGAAGAATTGGGGAGCTTGAATTATCTTGAATGAAGAGAAGAACTTTCTGGATGAGTTGGATTCCATATCAGATTCGTTGACATTCTTTCAGCCGGTGGACAATGATAATGATATGAACAAGGAATATGTAGATGCATATGCGACTAGACAGCAAAAAAGAAGAGATCGAAAGATTACTGAATTATTATCTATATACGTAGAAAACTATAAAGATAAAAGTAAAAGCAATAAGTGGTATAAAAGCATTTTATTTGGCATATGTATTTTAATATTGGCAGCCTTTTCCATAAGCTTTATTGTATTTATTTGTAAAATTGATATTCATGGAAAAATGGACTCGATAGCCAATGTTGTACAAATAATATCTGTATGTGTAACCTTTCTAGGTCTGATCATTGGATTATTGCAAACAATTACAAAATATATTTTTCCGGAAAATGAAGAAGAATACATAACCCGGATTGTTGAAATGATTCAAAATAATGATTTGGAAAATAAAAAAGAAAATATCAGAGTTCAAGGGAAAGGAAATACTTCAAAGGAAGGAATAGAGTAAAAGGGATTGCTGGAAAATCGCATATTTATGAGAGAGACAGGTATCGTTTATGTAATCTGTGTTTGAACTTTAAATTTTTTTACAAAACTCCCCGGAAGTCCGCTGTGATATGATCACTGGACGGACACCGGGGAGTTTTTCGCGATGAAGCCCTGCAGCTTCATCAGATCAGATCTTGATGGGAGATCTCGTAAGTCAGCCGTAGCTTAATGCCACCCTGCCTCTGCGGGCAAGGGCGATGCGGAAGCGGCAAAACTCGGTAATGGCGCAGATCTTATCGGCAAAGCTGATGATCCATGCTTCCCGGCTGCGGGGCATAGGCCCGAGGGGGAACATATGGGACAGGATTGCCTGATGTTCCTTTGCGGAAATGTGGAACTGCTCAGAACTGGTCTCTGCCGCTACCTTGGGATGATAGAATGCCTGTATCTCTCCTTCGGGGAGTTTATCTCTAAAGTCGTATACGCAAAAGTCATGAAGGAGTCCGGCCCGTGCAGCGGCGCTGGCGTCCATCCCGAATTTTTTGGCAAGAAGCCATGAGATATAGGACACGTTCAGACTGTGCATAAAGCGCGTTGTCTGATAGTGCTGTGTGTATCTTTGAAGCTTTTTGAATTCGGAATTATCCAATATGCCCTGTACAAGACCGAGGTACTCGGCGCTGATGTCATCCGCCATTGTAATATCCATCGGCTATCACATCCTTTCTCTGAAATTAAGGGAGTACCGGATACTGCCGCGTTCTGCGCGTCAGCCTCTTGGTCAAAAAAAGCGTCTCCCTATACTTTTAGTATATCGCGCAGGGCGGGAAAAGCAATAGGGAAACGCTGGATTTAACAGATATTTAAGAAGATCGCCGGCTACATTTCGATGTTTTGGCTGACGAGCCTATACCACACAAGGGAGCCGGAAGCGAGCGTTTTGGGAACGTCGATCACACGCTGGTTTTCGGAACCCCTGAAGGCGAGGCTGATGTTTTTTTGTTCCTCGATAAATTCGCCGTCTACGAGGACGTCGATGCAGGAAAGCATTTCGTCGGTCGCTTCACAGCGGGCGCGGCTTTCGGAAAGCAGATCGCTTTCCAGCGTATAACCGCTGTAGCACCAGATCGTTTTATCGGGATACGCAGCGCGGACCCTTTTTAAAAAAGGGAGAAGGGCGCGCTGGTTATCCGGCTCGAAGGGCTCTCCCCCGAGAAGGGAAAGCCCGCTGATATAGCCGGGGGCAAGGAGGTTGAGGATCCTGTCCTCGGTTTCCTTTGTAAAAAGGGAGCCGAAGGAAAAATCCCATGTCTGCGCGTTGAAGCAGTTTTTGCAGTGATGTGTACAGCCGGAAACGAAGAGGGAGACGCGGACGCCCTCGCCGTTGGCGATGTCACAGCTTTTGATCTCTCCGTAGTTCATTACAGATGAAGCACCCTTTCTTTGATTTCCTGTGTGCGGCCCTGATTCCAGAACTGTGTGCCGATGTAGCCGCAGGTACGGCGCGCCACGTTTAATTTATTCTGGTCACGGCATCCGCAGTTGGGGCATTCCCAGACGAGCTTTTTGTGCTCGTCCTCCACAATGCGGATCTCGCCGGAATAGCCGCATTCCTGACAGAAATCGCTCTTGGTATTTAATTCTGCGTACATGATATTGTCATAAATAAAACGCATTACCTGAAGGACTGCCGGAATGTTGTTCTGCATGTCGGGCACTTCCACATAGCTGATCGCGCCGCCGGTGGACAGCGCCTGGAACTGGGACTCGAATTTCAGCTTGGAAAAGGCGTCGATCGGTTCGGATACATGCACATGGTAGCTGTTGGTAATATAACTCTTGTCGGTTACGCCCTCGATCACACCGAAGCGCTTCTGCAGGCATTTTGCAAATTTGTATGTGGTGCTCTCGATCGGGGAGCCGTAAATGGAGAAGGCGATGTCGGTTTCATCCTTCCATTTGTTGCAGGCGTCGTTCATATGTTGCATTACCTCCAGCGCAAAAGGAGTCGCTTCCGGATCGGTATGGGACTTGCCCGTCATATATTTTACGCACTCATAAAGTCCCGCGTAGCCGAGGGAAATCGTGGAGTAGCCGCCGTAAAGCAGCTTGTCGATCGTTTCGCCTTTTTTGAGGCGGGCGAGCGCGCCGTACTGCCAGAGGATCGGGGCTGCGTCGGAAAGCGTTCCCTTAAGGCGGTTGTGGCGGTACATGAGGGCGCGGTAGCAAAGGTCGAGACGCTCGTCAAAAATCTGCCAGAATTTATCCATGTCCCCGCCGGAGGAAAGCGCCACATCCACAAGGTTGATCGTCACGACGCCCTGATTGAAGCGGCCGTAAAATTTATAATTGCCGTTTTCGTCCTTCCATGGGCTTAACGCGCTGCGGCAGCCCATAACCGGGAAGCAGTTGCCCTCCTTTAATTCCTTCATCTTCTTTTCGGAAATATAATCGGGTACAAGGCGCTTTGCGGTGCACTTTGCGGCAAGCTGCGTCAGGTAAAAATATTCCGTGCCTTCTTCCACGTTGTCCTCTTCCAGCACATAGATCAGCTTGGGGAAGGCGGGCGTGATCCAGACGCCGGCTTCATTTTTAACGCCCTGATAGCGCTGCTTTAAGGTTTCCTCGATGATGAGGGCGAGGTCTTTTTTCTCCTGCTCGTTTTTAGCTTCGTTTAAGTACATGAACACGGTCAAAAACGGAGCCTGCCCGTTGGTCGTCATAAGGGTGATGATCTGGTACTGGATCGTCTGGACGCCCTTTGTAATTTCACGGTGCAGCCGCTTTTCCACGATCGTGTTGATCTGCTCGGGAGTCGCCTGTGTGTTGAGGGTTTTGATCTCGTCGAGCACCTCGGTGCGGATCTTTTCGCGGGATACCTGCACGAAAGGAGCCAGATGCGCAAGGCTGATGCTCTGGCCGCCGTACTGGTTGCTGGCAACCTGCGCGATGATCTGGGTCGCGATGTTGCAGGCAGTGGAAAAGCTGTGGGGCTTTTCAATGTAGGTTTCGCTGATCACCGTGCCGTTCTGGAGCATATCCTCAAGGTTGACCAGATCGCAGTTGTGCATGTGCTGTGCAAAATAGTCGGAATCATGGAAATGGATGATTCCCTTTTTGTCCGCTTCCACGATGTCGGGGGGAAGCAGGAGGCGCTGCGTTAAGTCGCGGCTTACCTCGCCCGCCATATAATCGCGCTGTACGCTGTTGACGGTGGGGTTTTTATTGGAATTTTCCTGTTTTACTTCTTCGTTGTTGCATTCGATCAGGGAAAGGATGCGGTTGTCCGTGGTATTTGCCTTGCGGACAAGGGTGCGCTGGTAGCGGTATCTTACATAGTTTTTAGCAAGCTCGAAGGCGCCGGTGGACATGATCTGGTTTTCCACCATGTCCTGGATCTCCTCTACGGAGATGGCGCGGTTCATTTTGCTGCATTTGTATTCCACATATTCCGCGATGTCCTGGATCTGTTCGGGACTGAGCCTGTTATTCTCGGAAGAATTGTTGGCTTTTGAAACAGCGGCTATAATTTTATCAATGTCAAAATTCGCTTCGGAACCATTTCGTTTAATGATTTTCATAAGACTCTCTCCTTTTTATGAATGCCATTGCCATACTGCGCGCCCGGAAGCCGCAGAGGTGCTGAAAGCGCAAATCTCCGCCTCCCCCGGCGGGAGAAATGGCATTTTGAAGCAGCAGCGTCAACTGCGGCGACAGGATTCATTATATATCCAGACGGCACGAAAAACAGTTGCGTTGGCAACAAAAATATAATATAATACAAAATATAGTGGTTTGCACAAAAATGATATACAGGATGGTGTGAAAATATGGGACAATTTATTGGCTTTTGGGGCTTGACAAAAGAGCAGATCCTGCATATGAGCGAGGCAGGAATGATCTCTGTCCGGGAGTTCGGGAAGCGGCAGGTATTGATGAATCAGGACGAGGATCAGGACCTGATCGGCATTATGTTAAAAGGGGACGCTTTTTTGGAAAGCATGAATATGGAGGGGCAGAGAAGGATTCTGGACTATTTTCAGGAAAAGGAGACGTTTTCCAGAAAGTGCTTTCCGAAGATGGAGCGGGGCGTGTGCTATGTGATTTCCAAGTGCCGCTGTCAGGTGGCGTTTATCAATGACCGCAAGCTGTCTGCCCAGTATCATTCCCATGAAATGAGGGCGCAGCTTTTGGAAGAGATCCTGATGAGGGCGCAGCGGCGGGCGATGATGCACGTGGATGTGCTGTGCCAGCGCACGCTCAGGCAGAAGCTTCTGATCTATTTCGGATATTTGAGCCGGAGCGCGGGAGGGGGATTTTTTGAGCTGCCCTTTTCCTATACGGACTGCGCGGATTATCTGGCGGTGGACAGAAGCGCGATGATGCGGGAGCTGGGGCGGATGAAGGCAGAGGGGATCGTGACGGCAGAGGGCAGGAGGCTGAGGATCGATGCCGGAAGGCAGCATACGGGAGCGGAAGGATGAAAAAGCGGAAGGATGAAAAGGAAGCAGAAGGATAAAAGGAAGGGAAAGGATGAAAAGAAAGCGGTTGGAAATGATTGGAAGGTTTTTTCGGGAGGCGGGAAAAAGAGCTGCAAAGGATGTGCGGGCATATTGGGGATTTGCGGTTGTCTTTATCCTCTATGATCTGGCGGCGAATCTGCTGTTTGGCGCGTTTTGCCCGTCCGTGATCGTCGCAGGGCTTCCCTGTCCGGGCTGCGGGATGACGCGGGCAGTGCTGGCTTTTTTGACGGGGCGGTTTGAAACGGGGATGCAGATGAATCCGCTGGGCATGGTGTGGATCCTGTGGGCGCTGTATTTTGCCGTAATGCGGTATGGGTTTGGAAAAAAAGCGAAAGGGCTCATGACTGCGGGGGGAGTGATCGTTGTCATGATGATCGGCGTGTATGCGTTCCGGATGTACATGGAATTTCCGGGAAAGCCCCCGATCTGCTATACGCCCGGCAACGTTTTGGAACGGATAGTTCCCGGATATGAAAACCTTGTGATGGGCGTATGGGAAAGGATCAGGGGCTGACAGCTTTAAAAATCTGCCCTGCGGCAGAAGCTTAGGAGCGGCTCCAACGTCCGGACGCGCCGCAGGGAAGGATCAGGCCGCTTTCGGTAACGGGCAGGCCGATTTCCTGTGCGTCCACATGGCCGCCGAATTTTTTCACGATGACGGTATTGATCATGTAGCTCAAAACGGCGGGCTGAAGTCCGGTCGTATAGGAGTTGATCAAAAAGAAGAGCGGATTGTCGGAAAGGATCTGGGAGGCAAGCTCCACAAAAGGATAAATACTTTCCTCAATCTTCCAGATCTCGCCTTTGGGGCCGCGGCCGTAGGAAGGCGGATCCATGATGATGCCATCGTATTTGTTGCCGCGGCGGATCTCGCGCTCGACAAATTTGACGCAGTCGTCAACGAGCCAGCGGATCGGCGCTTCGGAAAGGCCGGAAGCGGCAGCGTTCTCTTTCGCCCAGGTAACCATGCCCTTGGAGGCGTCCACATGGGTGACTGCCGCGCCCGCCTTTGCCGCAGAGAGGGTTGCGCCGCCGGTATAGGCAAACAGGTTGAGCACCTTTACCGGACGGCGGGCATTGGAGATCAGATCCCCGAACCAGTCCCAGTTTGCCGCCTGCTCCGGGAAAAGCCCGGTGTGCTTGAAGCTGAAGGGCTTTAAGCGGAAGGTCAGCTCGCGGTAATGGATGCTCCACTCTTCGGGCAGGTTAAAAAATTCCCACTCGCCGCCGCCCTTGGAGCTGCGGTGGTAGTGGCCGTTTTTCTTTTTCCAGCCGGGATTGGTGCGGGGCGTATTCCAGATGACCTGCGGGTCGGGGCGCACGAGGGTGTAATCCCCCCAGCGCTCGAGCTTTTCGCCGCGGGAGGTATCAATGACTTCATAATCGTTCCAGTTGTCTGCGATCCACATATTCAAATCCTCACTTTGCATTCTTATCGACAGCGCTGCCGGATCTGCAGCGCTATTATAATAGGAAGTTTTTCTATACCCACTATACAGGAAGCCGTCTGAAAATGCAATGAAAAACAGGAGCGGGGCACAGAATTGCGAAAAGGGAAAGCGCCGCGTCCGGACAAAAGGCGGAGCGCAGATGGATTGCCGCTGTCAGCCGGCGCTTTGCGCAAGGCACAGCTCCCGGAAGGCGTCTGCGGAGGGTGGCAGATATTTGTTGCGGTGGCGGATCAGGTAAAAGGTACGGGAAAGTTCGGCGTCGGGGACGGGTATTTCCACAAGCGCGCCGGAGGCAAGCTCCTGCTGAACGAGAAGGCGGGGAAGAATGGCGACGCCAAGCTGTTTTTCGGCGGCGCGCAGAAGCGCCTGCGTGCTGACGCTTTCCCAGGCGGGCGTGACCGTGATGCCCTTTGCAAGAAAAAGGCTGTCGGCAATTTCCCTTCCGGCGCTGCCCGGCTCCCGCAGCAAAAGATCATGCCGGGCAATTTCTTCCAGCGCTGCGCCGGAGGCGGAAGAGAGCGGGTGGCAAGGGGAGGCGACAAAGCAGAGCCGGTCGGAATAAAAAGCCTCCGCTAAAAGCTCGGGATGGGAAACGCCGCCTTCCACGAGGGCAAAATCCACCTTGTTGTCGAGCACATACTGTTCGATCATTTCCGTATTTTTGATCGTGACACGGATGGGAATATCGGGATGGGCGCTCCGGTAAGTCTGCACAAGAGAAGGGAGCAGGCAGTTGCCGAGGGTGATGCTGGAGCCGATGTGCAGGGGCGCGTTGTGTTCCCAGCTGGGGATGCCGCTTTCCATTTCGGAAAAAAGAGAAACGATATGGAGGGCGTAGTCATAAAATTTATTTCCGATCTCCGTCGGATAGATGCGGCGGGAAATGCGGTCGAAAAGGCGCACATGATAAAAGTCCTCCAGCTCCCGCAGGGCGAGGCTGACGGAGGGCTGCGCAAGATGCAGCCTGTTGGCGGCCTTTGTAACGCTGTGCTCCTGATAGACGGCGACGAATATTTTCATATGGCGCAGGGTCATGGAAACCTCCTTTGGGCGCTGTATGGAAAGGAGCGCCGCAGATACATAATAAAACGGTTATATATTTTATAAAATAATACTATTTTACTTATATTGCAAGAGAGGATATAGTAAATAAGGAAGAAAAAGGTGTTCAGGAGGAAGAAATGGAAAAAAAGGGAAAACGGCTGTGGAAGATATTTATTTCGACGCTGTATTTAAGCGCCTTTACCTTCGGCGGCGGATATGTGATCGTGACGCTGATGAAAAAGAAGTTTGTGGACGAGCTTCATTGGATCGATGAAAATGAAATGCTGGATCTGGTGGCGATCGCCCAGTCCGCGCCCGGGGCGATCGCGGTAAATGGGGCGATCGTGGTGGGATATAAGCTGGAAGGGCTGATCGGGGCGCTGACGGCGATCGTGGGGACGATCATCCCGCCCTTTGCGATCATTTCGGTCATTTCATTTTTTTACGCCGCATTTTCCTCGAATTTTATCGTTAAGACCGTGCTGGACGGGATGCAGTCCGGCGTGGCTGCGGTGATCGCAGCGGTCGTATGGGATATGGGAAGCGGCATTGTGCAGGGAAAAAACAAGCTGTCCCTGACAATCATGGCGGCAGCGTTTCTGGCGACGGCGGTATTTGAGGTAAATGTGGTTTATGTGGTATTGATCTGCATCGGACTGGGCGTGGTGCGGACACTGGTTCGGATGAGGAGGGAAAAGGCATGATCTACTGGCAGTTATTTTTGGCTTTTTTGCAGATCGGGATGTTCAGCTTCGGCGGAGGGTACGCGGCGCTGCCGCTGATCCAGGAGCAGGTAATGAAAAACGGCTGGCTGTCCGCCACGGAATTTACGGATCTGATCACGATCTCCCAGATGACGCCGGGGCCGATCGCAGTCAATTCCGCGACCTTTGTGGGAATCCGGATCGGCGGGATTGCAGGGGCGCTGGCGGCGACGCTCGGGTGCATCCTCCCGTCCTGCATTCTCGTCATGGGGCTGGCGTGGCTGTATCTGCGCTACCGCAAGCTGAGCATGCTCCAGAGCGTGCTGGAAACGCTGCGCCCGGCGGTGGTGGCGATGATCGCGGCGGCAGGTGTTTCCATTATGATAACGGCATTCTGGAACGGGCCGGTCGGAATGGATACGGTAAAAATGGATTCCATCCTGATTTTTATTGCGGCGCTGTATCTTTTGAAAAAGAAAGACATGAACCCGATCCTTGTGATGGTTTTAAGCGGTGTTGCGAAGCTGGCGGTGCAGGGGGCGCTTATGATACTGCCGGTATAGGCGGCAGTATCTCCCGGAAAAAGGGAGACGGATTGTATTTGATTTTGTACAAAAAAAGTTTTAAAAGAATCGAAAAAACACTTGCAATTTTATTTTTGTTCCATTATACTACTAAGTGCTGTGACATGATAGCGATGAAACATAAGGTTGCTGCAATGGAAAATACATAATCCGTGCAGGTTTTTATGTGGAGCGAATGTCAAGTTAGAAAACTGACGACAAGTCACTGTACCAGATAACAGCACTTGCCACACGGCAAGGGAAACAACGTGTAAGTCCGGAGAATAAGAGAAAGAGAACTTTCAGGGTTGCTTATTAAAAGGACACACACGGGAACGTGTACAGTCACCGCTTGTCGCACTTATCTCAAAAGCGCGAAAAGGAGGCGACTTTTTTTATGGCAAATCAGGTAATGAGGATTACACTGAAAGCTTACGATCATCAGTTAGTTGATGCGTCTGCGAAGAAAATCATCGAAACAGTCAAGAAAAATGGAGCACAGGTGAGCGGACCGGTACCGCTTCCTACAAAGAAGGAAGTTGTTACGATCCTGCGTGCCGTACACAAGTACAAAGATTCCAGAGAGCAGTTCGAGCGCCGCACGCACAAGAGACTGATCGATATCATCACACCCACACCCAAGACCGTTGATGCTCTGCAGAGACTGGAAATGCCCGCTGGTGTGTACATCGATATCAAAATGAAAACCAAATAAGATTTTCAAAACAAACCTCTACAGAGACGTATGAATAGTCCAACTGCTTTTACCACTTCCTTAATAAAAGGGAGCAGGAAAGCTGCGAACATTCCGCTATGTAGAACAAAAACAGGAGGTTAAACAGACAATGAAAAAAGCGATTTTAGCTACCAAAGTCGGAATGACTCAGATTTTCAATGACGACGGCGTACTGGTTCCTGTAACCGTACTTCAGGCAGGTCCCTGCGTTGTTACACAGATCAAGACCGTTGAGAACGACGGCTACGAGGCAGTACAGGTTGGCTTCGTTGACAAGAAGGAAAGAATCGTCAACAAAGACAAGGCCGGCAAGAAGGAAGTCATTCACAGACATGGCGTAAATAAAGCTCAGAAGGGTCACTTCGCAAAGGCTGGTGTATCCTGCAAGAGATATGTAAGAGAGTTCCGGTTTGAGAACGCATCAGAGTATGCACTGGCTCAGGAAATCAAGGCTGACATCTTTGCGGCAGGCGACAGAATCGACGCTACGGCAATCAGCAAAGGTAAAGGCTTCCAGGGCGCGATCAAGAGATTTGGTCAGCACAGAGGACCTATGGCTCACGGTTCCAAGTTCCATCGTCATCAGGGTTCCAACGGCGCCTGCTCCTCTCCGAGCCGCGTATTCAAGGGCAAAGGAATGCCTGGTCACATGGGCTGCGTAAAGGTTACCGTTCAGAATCTGGACGTTGTAAGAGTTGACGCAGACAAGAATCTGATCCTGGTAAAGGGTGCAGTACCCGGCCCTAAGAAAGCTCTGGTAACGATCAAAGAAACCACCAAGGTGGAGGCTTAAAACTGGAAAGGAGGACCACTCAGATGGCAAAAGTATCTGTTTATAATATGGAAGGCAAGCAGATCGATACAATCGAATTAAGCGATGCTGTATTCGGTGTTGAAGTGAACGAACATCTGGTACACATGGCAGTTGTACAGCAGCTTGCAAACAATCGTCAGGGAACACAGAAAGCAAAGACCCGTTCCGAGGTTTCCGGCGGCGG
>URRW01000009.1 GCA_900550285.1 uncultured Lachnospiraceae bacterium | reverse complement strand
GTCAAAGAAACGGGGAACGTCCTTGTACAGATGGAAACGGTTCATCGGCTCTGCCGCAAATTCCCTGCCGCTCTCCTTTAACACAAAGGAAACAACTTCGCCGCAGCCGTTTATAACCGCTTTTACCTGACCGTTTTCCAGCACGAAGCCGTCTGCCGTCTGCGCTGCAAAAGCCTCGTCCGCCGCTTTGGTATTTTCTGCAGCGGGAACGATGGAAACCATGCCGTATGCCGGAAGCTCTACCAGGCCGTATACCTTGCCGTCCGCCGTCTGAACCGGAACTGCCGCGCCTTCTTTTGTCTTTGCGCCTGCCCCAAAGCGTTCCGGAAGCTCCGTCAACGTCTTATAGCCAAAACCAAGGGAGTTTGCAACAGTCACGCCGTCCCCGCTTTCCACCAGCGCCTCCGCCGCGTCCCTTGTCAGCTCTGCGCTCTCTGCAAGCAGCTTTCCGTACGCCTCTTCCGCCTCTTCGTATACCCTTGCGATGGAGGAACCGGGCAGGATGTCATGGAACTGATGCAAAAGCACTTCCTTCCACAGACGCTCTGCCGCCTCAGCCGGATAAGCGTGTCCCTTATAAGACGCCAGCGCGCCCCACAGCTCCAGATCGCGCATGGCAAGCTCGCTTCTTCTGTTGTTGTGCTTTACCATCGCCTGAGAGGTGTAGGTTCCGCGGTGGGCGCTGAAATACAGCTCGCCGGTGTAGGTATGCTTCGGGCCGCCCTCTTTTTCCATTTCCTCGAAAAATTCAACCGGGCCTTCCAGCTTCACCTTCGGGCAGCCTTCCAGATCCTTTTCGCGCTTTGCATATTCCAGATAATCCCTTGCCGGGCCGCCGCCGCCGTCTCCGTAGCCAAAGGGCAAAAGGAACGCGTCCAGATCGCGCTTCTGGCTGCGGTTTTTCCAGACGTTCATCACTTCCTTGGGATCGGTGCGGTATGTGTAGCTTGTGGGCAGGAAGGATGTGATCCTGCTGCCGTCCATGCCTTCCCAGTAAAAATAGTGATACGGGAACTGCTCGCCGTCGTTATAGGACCAGAAAATCTTCTGGGTTACCAGATATTTCACGCCGCAGCTTTTTAAAATCTGGGGCAGCGCCGCCGTGTAGCCGAACGTATCCGGGAGCCACAGCATCTGGCTGTCCACGCCGAACTCTTCTTTATAATATTTTTTACCGTATAAAACCTGACGGATCAGCGCCTCGCCGGAAGCCATGTTCGTATCCGGCTCCACCCACATCGCTCCCTCTGCGATCCACTGGCCGTTCTTTACCGCCTCCTTGATGCGTTCAAACAGCTCGGGATAATATTTGCGGCACATTTCGTAAGCCGCGGGCTGGCTCTGGATATACTTATATTCCGGATATTCCTCCAAAAGACGCAGCTGCGCCGCAAAGGTCCTCTCCGTCTTTCTGTGCGTCTCTGCCATCGGCCACAGCCATGCCAGATCGATGTGCGCGTTCCCGACCGCGTAAAAAACAGGCGCAGAAGAGCCGTTTGTCGCTTCCAGCGCCGGACGGAGCGCCTCCCTGCCTGCGCGGTAGGATGCGATGCGTCCCTCTTCTTCCTGCTCAAAATCAACTGCCAGCGTGAAATTCTCCAGCGCCTCCGCGATCTTTGCCGCGCGCAGGGAATTTTCATCCACACCGTCCAGCACCTGAACGAGCGTGTCCGCGTCCATCCAGAGCTGGTAAGCGTCCTCGTTCCATACGCCGAACGTACAGGTTCCGAGCGTCCTTCTCTTTCCTTCCGTGAGAGGGTCTGTGTAAGAGCCGGGCAGCACCGGTCCGGTCGCACAGCAGCCGTCGTCGGGATAATAATGTCCCGCATAGGTTTCCATCAGGATCTCATATTCCGTCCCGGCTTCCCCTTCCTTTGCCAGCACGTTATCCTCGATAAAATGATGCGGATATGTTACCCACGAAGCACGGTAGGTTCCAAATTCCTGCCCGTTTACAAACAGCGTCGATTCGCCGTCCGGCTTTAAGTCCATGACGATCCGCTTGCCCTGCGCCTCCTTCGGCAGCACGATCTTACCGCGGAACCAGCAGTATTCCCATGTTTTTCCCCATGTAAATCCGGGCTCCACCGGCTCAAAGGGGCCTGCCATCGCCTCTTCTTTGGAAAGATGCTCCATCGTTCGGAACGCCTCCCACGAAATTTCCCCGAGGGGTTTGTAAAAATCCTGTTTGAGCGTGCGCATCCAGTGATTCAGTCTGCCGCACCACTCAGCGCTCATAATACCCATCTCGTATCCTCCGTTTCCCCTGCCTTTTCCGTACAGGTTTTTCATAACAGTCCGTTTTTCTGCCGCCGTCCGGCGCTGTGCTGCCTCTGTCTGGGCTGACTGCCGGCGGCGGTCTCCAATCTCGCTCACAGAGAATTTGAGCCAAATGCCGCAGGCGGTCCGGAACGTATTATGCCCGGGCAAACTCGCCCGGCTTATGCCGGGCTCAGACAAACCCCGGACATAATACCGGACAGCCTGCATCATTTGCAAATTCCCCTTCGCTCGCCAGTCGTCCGCCGCCGGCAGTCAGCCCAGACAGAGACAGCGCAGCG
Organism: uncultured Lachnospiraceae bacterium; assembly: GCA_900550285.1. Lineage (GTDB taxonomy): Bacteria > Bacillota > Clostridia > Lachnospirales > Lachnospiraceae > Gallintestinimicrobium. The sequence continues at coordinate 76,684 of URRW01000009.1, read as the reverse complement.
CCGGACGGCGACAGAAAAACGGACTGTTATTACCTTCTTTATACCGTCTAAAGGGCGGTTCGTCAATCCCTATTCTGTCATACTTACCCTCTAAAAAATCACATACTTTTATCGGCGACGTGCTCGGGCACGGAAATACCGCGGAAAACGGCGGTTCCAGACCGCCGTCCCGTCTTTGTTCTTTTTTCCATACAATGCTACAGCCATGCTTTTTTCAGCCGTTCCAGACCGTCCTCAATCGCTTCCTCCGTCAGCCCTCCGAAGCCTAAAAGCACCGTCCCGCCCATGGTGCGCAGGCTGCCGTACCTGCCTGCATCCGCCTCTGAAAAAAGCCCTGCCCGCACAGCCTGATCCCTTTTCTGCCCGTCCGTCCCCGTCATCGCCTCGGACAGCCCGTACACCTTCACGCCGTTTTGCCGCGCCCGCTCCTTCATCCACTCCTCGCTGCGTCCCCTGCAGCTTGTCAAAAGCACATGCAGCCCCGCGTTTTCCCCGCTCACCCTGAAATTTTTCAAAAAGGGCTTTAACCCTTCCAGCAGGATTTCATGCTTTTTGCTGTATTCCTTCCGCATCCGGTTCAAATGCCGTTCAAAGGCGCCGCTTTTTAAAAACTCCTCCAGCACCGCCTGATCGATGCGCGACACCGTCGAGGAAAAGCAGGAGCACCGCTCTTCATACCGCTCCATCAGCCCTTTGGGGAGCACCAGAAAGCTGACCCGGATGGCGGGCGCGATGGACTTGGAAAAGGTTCCGATATAAATGACCTTTTCCGCCGTATCCGACGCCTGCAGCGACGGGATCGGTTTGCCCCTGTAACGGAATTCGCTGTCGTAATCGTCTTCGATCACATAGCGGCGATCGTCTGCCGCCGCCCAGTTTAAAAGCTCTGCCCGCCGCCCGATCGGCATGACGCGGCCTGTCGGATACTGGTGCGACGGCATTACGTATACGACGTTTGCGCCGCTTTTTTCCAGCTCGTCCACGATGATCCCGTTCTCGTCTGCCGCTGCCGACGTTACCTCTTTTGAAAAAAGCCCGAAAATCTGCCGCGCCCTCGGATAGGTCGGATTTTCAAACGCCGCGCGGCAGTCTTCCCCCAGCACATACCGAAGAAGCAAAAGCAGATAATCGTTTCCCGCGCCGACAATGATCTGGGCGGCGCTGCAGTTTACGCCCCGGGAGGCGTGCAGATAGCGGGCGATCGTCTCCCGAAGCCCGAAATCCCCCTTCGGGTCGCCCGGCAAAAACAGCTCCCTGTTATCCTGATTGAGCACATTTTTGTTGATCCGCCGCCATGTGCCGAAGGGGAAGCTGCGCATCTCGATGGCGTTCGGGGAAAAATCCACCCAGCCGGCGTTTTCCTCTGCCATGCAGCCTGCCGCGCCGCCTGTCTGACCATCCGTTTTTTCCCGATCCGTCTTATCTGCCATGACCTCCCTGAGCCGGTAAAGCTCCTCCACCTTTGCCACAAAATAGCCTTTATAGGGAACCGCCTCAATATACCCCTCCGACAAAAGCTGCTCGTAAGCAACCTCCACCGTACTCCGCGACACCTGCAGATATTGTGCCAGAGAACGCGTTGAGGGAAGCTTCTCCCGATAGAGAAGCTTCCCCTTTCTGATTTCTTCTTTTATATAGCTGTAAATCTGTTCATACAGATGACTTTTGTCATCCTTCCATTCGATCATCAGATCCTGCATCTTGCCGCTCCAACGCTTTTTGTCCCGGCGCTCAGTCCTTTTTGGGGAGCTTAAACGAGCTCTTCAGCGACACGATCCGGTTAAATACCGGCTCGCCGGGCTTGGAATCCTTGTAGTCCACACAGAAAAATCCCTGTCTTACAAACTGGAAGCTCTCGTAAGGCTTCGCATCCTGTAAGGAAGGCTCGATCCATGCCTCTTTTACAGTCAGGGAGTTGGGATTTAAGTTCAGGGAACCGTCCTCGTTGTAAACGCCCTTCTCCTCGTCAATGATGTTCTCATACAGACGCACGGTCGCCTTCTTCGCCGTCTCGCAGGCAACCCAGTGGATCGTGCCCTTGACCTTTCTGCCCTCAAAGCCGCTGCCGGACTTCGTCTCCGGATCGTAGGTGCAGTGAACGACCGTCACGTTTCCGTTCTCGTCCTTCTCAAAGCCGGTGCACTTTACAAAATACGCGTTCATCAGGCGCACCTCGTTGCCGGGGAAGAGGCGGAAATATTTCTTCGGAGGTTCTTCCATAAAGTCCTCCCTCTCGATGTAAAGCTCTCTGCCAAACGGGATCTGACGGCTTCCCAGCGCCTCGTTTTCAAGGTTGTTCGGTGCGTCCAAATACTCGATCTGCCCTTCCGGATAGTTGTCGATCACAAGCTTGACCGGATCGATGACCGCCATCACGCGGGCGCGCTTTAATTTCAGATCCTCGCGGATGCAGTATTCCAGCATCGCATAGTCCACGGAGGAGTTGCTCTTGGAAACGCCGCACAGATCCACGAACAGCTTGATGGATTCCGGCGTAAAGCCTCTTCTTCTGAGCGCCGCGATGGAAACCAGACGGGGATCGTCCCAGCCGTCCACGATGCCTTCTTCTACCAGCCTCTTGATATAACGCTTGCCCGTTACCACATTTGTCAGATACAGCTTTGCAAACTCGATCTGACGGGGCGGGAAGGGCTTATAATCCAGCTCGCGCACAACCCAGTCGTAGAGCGGACGGTGATCCTCAAACTCCAGCGTACAGATGGAATGGGTAATGCCCTCGATCGCGTCCTCAATCGGATGCGCGAAATCATACATCGGATAAATGCACCATTTGTCGCCCGTATTGTGATGGGTCATGTGCGCCACGCGGTAAATGACCGGATCGCGCATGTTCATGTTGGGGCTTGCCATGTCGATCCTTGCGCGCAGCACCTTCGTGCCGTCCTCATAAACGCCGTTTTTCATCTCTTCAAACAGCTTTAAGTTCTCTTCCACGCTTCTTTCCCTGCCGGGATCCTCCTTGCCCGCCTCTGTCAGCGTGCCGCGGTATTCCCGGATCTGGTCTGCGGAAAGGTCGGACACATACGCCTTGCCCTTTTTGATCAGCTTTACCGCGCCCTCGTACATCTGGTCAAAATAATCGGAGGCAAAAAACAGCCTGTCCTCCCAGTCTGCGCCCAGCCACTTCACGTCCGCCTTGATGGACTCCACAAACTCGATCTTCTCCTTGGTCGGGTTTGTATCGTCAAAACGCAGGTTGAACTTTCCATGATACTGCTGCGCCAGCCCATAATTTAACAGAATGCTCTTGGCATGGCCGATATGCAGATAGCCGTTGGGCTCCGGCGGGAATCTGGTATGCACCGTCTCGTAAACGCCGTCCGCCAGATCCTTGTCGATCATCTGCTCGATAAAGTTTCTGGAAACCGGCTCTTTGTTTTCTTCCATAACAGGATTCTCGTTGCTCATAATCTCCTGTCTCCTCTCGCTTGCGATTTCTATATTATAATTGTTACTCTATATTAACAAACTGAACGTCAAAATACAATAAGGGAAATGCCGATTCAGACATTTCTTCTAAAAAACTGATAGCTATCTGACCGGGTTTGTGCTAGAATCAAAAATAGACCAGTACAGCAGGCAATGCCGTTTTGTGCTGCAATATCCCTTATTTCAGGAGGACTTACTTATGAACCGTGCATTACTCAAACAGGATGCCAAAAACGCGATGAGCATGGCAAATCCCCATCCCGTGCTCACGACCCTCGCCTTCATGGCGATTCAGGTTGCCGCCCAGGTGGTGCTCTACCTCGTATCCACCATTTTCGGCGTTGCCAGCTCCCTCACAATGGGGATCATGATGGAATCCGGCGGATATTATTCCGATTATTCCGCTGCCAACACCGTCAGCACAGCAGGAATCCTCATCTATCTCGTTGTTGCCGTCCTGCTTTCCCTCGTTCTGGGCGTTGTCCAGTTCGGCTATACCGCCTACAGCCTGAAGGTATTCAAGGGCGAAGAGACCGGTGTAAACGAACTGTTCTCCCACTTTTCGATGATCTTTAAGGTGTTCGGGCTGTCCCTGTGGATGGGGCTGTTCATCTTCCTGTGGTCATGCCTCTGCTACATTCCCGGCATCATCGCGGCGCTGCGCTATTCGCAGGCGTTTTACATCCTCGCCGAGAATCCTGACAAGGGCATCCGCCAGTGCGTCAACGAGAGCAAAATGATGATGAGCGGACGTCTCTGGGAGTATTTCGTCCTGCAGCTCTCCTTCATCCTCTGGACGCTTCTTGGCGCAGTGACCTGCGGCATTGCAAACCTGTATGTGACGCCTTATATGACCATCACAAACGCGGGCTACTATTTGAGCTTAAAGCCGGAGGATCCTTATACGAACGCTTCCTATACGCAGACCGGCGGCTTTGACGGCAATCAGAATTCCTTCTGATAAACGCTTCCAAACCGTCCATAAAAAGCATATGCCGCAAGGCGCACAGTAAAAAGTAAAAAATAAACAGTAAAAAAAGAGGGAACCGGGGCAGACGCCTGATTCCTTCTTTTTTTATACGCACTCATTTTACAGGAACCGGTCACGGCTCCTCCCGCCATGTAAGCCCTGCTTCCCCGGCAAGGCAGGCGCTTCCAAAGGCTTCCTGCATCATGGAAATGGCTTTCAGCCCCGTGCAGTGCAGCGGGACGATCCGTTCGATCCCATACTCCCCGATCCTGCTGACCGTCTCTTCGATCTCCTTTTTTCCGCAGCCCCGCAGGTGCATCCCCGCCAGTAAAAACCGGATATGCTCCCCCGGGAAATTTGCTTCCACATAAGACAGGCAGTTTAGGATGCCCGCATGGGCGCAGCCTGCAAATACGGAAAGCCCCGCCTTTTCCCGCACGACCAAAAGCTGTTCATCCTCCATCCGGTCCGGCACAAGCCCCTTTGCCGTCTGCTTCCAGAACAGCGAAAGCTCCCTTCCCGCCGGGATCTTCCCCAGCACGAAAATGTCCGGAAAGATCTCTTCCTTTTCCCCGGTAAAATGCAGCCTGTCCCCGATCCGTCCCGGCGCCTTTGGCTCCCCGTTTTCATGGCTGACCCACGGGATCCCGATCTGCCGGAAGCTGACCCGGTCCGCATTTTTGCAGAGCTTGTCCTCCAACGCCTCCCGGCGCACATATACGGGCGGCAGGGTATCCGGAAATTCCTCCAGACCGCCCGCATGGTCGTAATGCCCGTGGCTCAATATCACCGCGTCAATATCGTCCAGCCGCACGCCCAGCCGCTTTGCATTGTGCGCATAGACGCCGCTCTGGCCGGTATCGAACAACAGCTTTTTCCCCTGCGCCTCGATCAGCACCGAAAGCCCGTGCTCTCCCAGCACGCCTCTTTTATTCGCCGTATTTTCCGTTAAAACCGTAAGCTTCATTTTTTCTCACCCGATTCCGCCGTACAAAAATCCCAGCACTAAAACGAGCACCGTCACCGGCACATAAACATATTTCGCCGCGATCCCAAACGCCCGGTTCAACTTTTTGCCGTGTCCCTTTTCCAGCTCCTCCCGGATTTTGGGATAACCCAGCACATAATAAACGGAAACCGCCCCGAGCACCGCGCCCGCCGGAACGATGCCGATGGATACCATATCCAGCCATGCGCCCGCGCTGCTCTCCTTTTCCAAAAACAGGCCGGCTAAAAACGTGATCCCGCCGCACAGAAGCGCCGCTTTTTTTCTGGACGCCCCAAACTGGGTCTGCCAGCTTTCGATCACCGCCTCAAACATATTGATCAGGGACGTCACGCCCGCAAAGATCACGGAAATGAAGAAAAATACTGCGATCAGCCGCCCGCCCGGCATCTGCCGGAATACCTCCGGAAGCGTCACAAAGATCAGGGACGGGCCGCTCCCCGCATCGATGCCGAAGGCAAATACCGCCGGCATGATCGCCAGCCCCGAAAGAAGCGCCGCCAGCGTGTCAAAAACAGCCGTCCGCACAGACGCCTTCGGAATATCCGCATCCTCTCCCAGATACGCCCCGTATACGATCATTCCGGAGCCTGTGATCGACAGGGAGAAAAATGCCTGCCCCATCGCCATTACCCACGTATCCGCCTGCAAAAGCTTTTCCCATTTGGGGACAAACAAAAATTCATAGCCCTCTGCCGCCCCCGGCAGAAACGCCACGCGCACCGCCACGACCACAAACAATACAAAAAACAGCGGCATCATTACCTTGCTCGCCTTTTCGATCCCTTTTGTCACGCCCGTGACCAGAATGACGGTCACGCCTGCCACGATGAGCAGATGCCACGGCACGCTTCCAAACGCTCCCGCCGCCTCCGCAAAAAACGCCGCCGGGTCTGCTTCAAACAGCGTTCCCCGCACCGCACCGAACAGTGTCCGGAGCACCCATCCCAAAACGATGGAATAGCCGATTGCGATCCCGAGGGAGCCAAGCAGCGGAAACCAGCCCAAGACCTTGCCTGCCTTTTCCTTTCCTCTGGATGCAAAGCAGTAACGGTACGCCCCGACCGTCCCCGTCCCCGCTCGCCTACCAATGGCAAATTCCGCAGACAGCCCTACCCATCCGAATAAAAAGACGAACAACAGATACGGGATCAGAAACGCCGCACCGCCGTACTCCCCGAGGCGGTACGGAAACATCCAGATATTCCCAAGCCCCACCGCCGAACCCACGCAGGCGATGATAAAGCCTATCGTGGATGAAAAATTACCGTTTTTGTGATTTTTGCCGTTCATAAATCCTCCCTTTTGCGCCAGTGCGCATCAGCCTGTTGTTTCAATACGGCAGGAAACGAACCTGCTTATCATATGAAACAATAACCCGGCACAGTCCTGTAAAACAGTCATGCCGGGTTCTGTCGGGATTCATTATACACTTTTACACTTCAACCCGTCAATCACTTTAAAGTCAAAAAGTGATTTCTTCTGCCCAAACGCAGTCTTTGGTCTGCCTCTGCCCTGACGCAGAAGGAGCATCTGCAAACAGCGCCGCTTAGTGGTGGAACAGCCTGATCCCGGTAAATACCATCGCCATTTTGTACTTATCACAGCACTCGATCACCGCGTCGTCGCGCACGGAGCCGCCGGGCTGGGCAATGTAGGAAACGCCGCTCTTATGCGCTCTCTCGATGTTGTCGGAGAACGGGAAGAATGCGTCGGAGCCAAGCGTCACGCCGGAAAGCTGATCCAGCCACGCGCGCTTTTCTTCCCTTGTAAATACAGGGGGCTTTACCTTAAAGCGGGTCTGCCATACGCCTTCCGCCAAAACATCCTCGTACTCGTCGCCCATGTAAACGTCGATGGCGTTATCCCGGTCCGCTCTTCCCAGACCGTCTACAAACTGTAAGCCGAGCACCTGCGGAGACTGGCGCAGCCACCAGTTGTCAGCCTTCTGACCTGCAAGCCTCGTGCAGTGGATACGGGACTGCTGCCCTGCGCCGATTCCGATCGCCTGACCGTCTTTTACATAGCAGACGGAATTGGACTGGGTATATTTTAACGTGATCAGCGCAATCTTCATGTCGATCAGCGCTTTTTCGGGCACTTCCCTGTTCTTTGTCACAAAGTTGGACAACAGCTCTTCGTCAATGTCAAGCTCGTTGCGCCCCTGCTCAAAGGTAATGCCGAACACCTGCTTTCTCTCGATCTCGGCAGGCTTGTAGGACGGATCGATCTGGATCACATTGTAGCCGCCCTTCTTTTTTTCCTTTAAGATCGCCAGCGCCTCGTCCGTATAGCCGGGCGCGATCACGCCGTCGGAAACCTCTCTTTTGATCAGCTTTGCGGTATCCGCATCACACACATCGGACAGGGCGATAAAATCGCCGAAGGAGGACATTCTGTCCGCCCCTCTCGCTCTCGCATACGCGCATGCCAGCGGGGAAAGATCTCCCAGATCGTCTACCCAGTAGATTTTGGCAAGGGTATCTGTCAGCGGCAGCCCTACCGCCGCTCCGGCAGGGGAAACGTGCTTAAAGGACGTTGCCGCCGGAAGCCCCGTCGCTTTTTTCAGCTCCGAAACAAGCTGCCAGCCGTTAAAAGCGTCCAAAAAGTTGATATATCCGGGCTTGCCGTTCAATACGGTAACGGGAAGCTCGCTGCCGTCCTCCATAAAGATCCTCGAAGGCTTCTGATTCGGGTTACAGCCGTATTTTAACTGAATTTCGTTCATGTGGTTCCTTTCCGCAGATCGTCGATCCGCCTGTGTATTTTTTGACGATGATTATTTATTTTTATTTACGATTCTTGTTTCATAGCTGCCGGATGCAATGTCGATATAGCGCACGAACAGGGAAACCTTGTTCTCTTCATTCAGGCTGTCCCAGAGCATCTGCGTAAACTCGTCGATGTCCCCTGCGATCTCCACCTTTTTGGGCTCGCCGGAAAAACTCGGAAGCGGATTGCCGTCGTGCATATAAGTATGGATGAAGCGTCCCTCGCCTGCCTTAGGGCTTTCGTAAGCAAAGGTAAAACGCTGGCAGGAGGACGGATCCCCGTCGTCGCTTTTTAAAATCGACATCGCATAGTTGTAGGTCCCGTTTTCAATGTGCATGATACCGGAAATACGGGGTGTGTAATTGGGACCGTCCGGCTCAAACTCACGGCTCCGGAGGCTCTGCTCAAAGGTGAGCTGTTTGTCCATTCCCTCGTAGATCGTATCGGTCTGATCCCCGTTTGTCACGATCGTTTTGTTGCCCAGAACGCGCACCGGCGCATAAATGATCAGGCTGGGATCCTCCAGCTTGGACGGATCAAATGCCTGTGTGCGGATCCCTTCGCCGTCCGTTACAAAAATGCGGTTGCGGGAATTGGAGCTTCTGCCCATGATAAAATATGCCGTTACCGCCTTTTTGCCGTCCGGCGTCGTGCCGATCACGATCCCTCTGCCGGGATAGGCGTTGTTCTTTAATTCTTCTGCAAGCTTACGTACTTCCATCTTTTCCTCTCTTTCTGTATTAAAAAAGTGTGTGCCTTGGCGCACACCCGCGCCGAGCGCCTTTGCCGTCAGGCAATAGGATCCCCTTGCGCGAGTGCGCATAATCGTGTTTTTTATTCGATCGGAAAGGAACTTTCCGATCGAATAAAAAACAGCAAAAGCCGCCTGGGAACCTTCTTTTTCATGCTGTCAGTACCCAGGCGGCCGATCCTCATGCAAAGCGCGCTCCCCGTGGTGAACTCCACTAATCCGCCAGTTGCGCGCCCTGCTATTCAGTTATTTGCCGTTGCCCGCACGTCCGTGCGCGCCGTTATCAGTCTGCGGAGCTGTAGTTGGGAGCTTCCTTCGTGATATGAATATCATGAGGATGGCTCTCGCGCAGCGCCGCCGCCGAAATCTTTACAAATTTGCCGTTTTCCTTAAGCTCGTCGATCGTCTGTGCGCCGCAGTATCCCATACCTGCGCGCAGGCCGCCCATCAGCTGGAATACGGTGTCTTCCAGAAGTCCCTTGTATGCCACACGGCCTTCCACGCCTTCGGGAACAAGCTTCTTTGCGTCGCTCTGGAAATAGCGGTCCTTGCTGCCGTTCTCCATCGCTGCGATGGAGCCCATGCCGCGGTAAACCTTGTACTTACGTCCCTGATACAGCTCGAAGTCGCCGGGGCTCTCGTCGCAGCCTGCGAACATGGAGCCGAGCATACATACGTTGCCGCCGGCTGCGATCGCCTTGGTGATCTCGCCGGAGTACTTGATGCCGCCATCTGCGATGATCGGGATGCCGTACTCTCTTGCCACTGCATAGCAGTCCATGATCGCCGTTACCTGCGGAACGCCGATACCTGCAACCACACGGGTCGTACAGATGGAACCGGGACCGATTCCGACCTTAACCGCATCTGCTCCCGCCTCGATCAGCGCCCTTGTCGCCTCGCCGGTCGCCACGTTTCCTGCGATTACCTGCAGATCCGGATATTCCTTCTTGATCATGCGCAGGCAGTGCAGAACGTTCTCAGAGTGTCCATGTGCGGAATCCAGAACGATCACGTCAACCTTTGCTTCAACCAAAGCCGCCACGCGGTCCAGTACGTTTGCCGTAATGCCGACGCCGGCGCCGCACAGAAGCCGTCCCTGATCGTCCTTTGCCGCCAGAGGGTATTTGATCGTCTTCTCGATGTCCTTGATCGTGATCAGGCCTTTTAAGTTGAAATCCTTGTCAACAAGAGGAAGCTTCTCTTTTCTCGCCTTTGCCAGGATCTTCTTCGCCTCTTCCAGCGTGATGCCTTCGGGAGCGGTGATCAGGCCTTCGCTTGTCATGGATTCTTTGATCTTTTTGGAAAAATCTGTTTCGAACTTCAGGTCACGGTTGGTGATGATGCCCACCAGTTTTCTGCCTTCCGTGATCGGGACGCCGGAGATACGGAACTTCGCCATCAGCTCGTTCGCGTCGGCAAGCGTATGCTCCGGAGATAAAGAAAAGGGATCTGTGATGACGCCGTTCTCAGAACGCTTAACCTTGTCCACCTCATCCGCCTGCGCTTCAATGGACATGTTCTTGTGAATAATACCGATACCGCCCTGTCTGGCCATTGCGATCGCCATTCTGTGCTCTGTGACAGTATCCATTCCGGCACTCATCAGCGGAATGTTCAGTTTGATCTTCTTCGTCAACCATGTAGTCACATCTACCTGATTGGGGATTACCTGAGAGTATGCCGGAACAAGCAGCACATCGTCAAAGGTAATGCCTTCGCCAATAATCTGACCCATCTTCTCTCCTCCTGTGTATTTTGAAAAAAGTAATGTAAAACTGCCAGTAAAAATCTACTGACAGTTTTTGTTTGAAGAAAGTGTAACAGAATTAAACTTCTCTGTCAATCCGAAAATACTTTTCTCGGGGCAACCGACTGCATCGCTTTTACCATTGCGGCGTTCGGCTCCATGATTACCTTTCTGTCTCCGTTATAAATCATCAGATAGCGTCTGTCAGGCTGCCCTGCCACGCCGCTGGAATAATCCGTCGTCTTTAAGTCGCGGTTCTTTACGCCGTCCAGATGCCACGAATTGATGGGCGCAAAGATCTCGATGCGGTCCAACTCAAACTTCTCCGCCCGCTTGCGTCTCGTCTTGTTAAAGATCTTGTCCACGGAAATCTCCCTGTCCACGTACAGATACTCAAATTCCATGTTCGCGTACTGTCCTGCAAAATAAGCCCCTGCCGCCGCTGCCAGGCCTACAAACAACAACGGGAAAAAGATCATTCCCCCGACCACTCCGATCCCGGCAACTACCCATAAAAAGATCTTGAGCGCATTCATCATCCCCGACGGCTTCTTTGCCACCAGACATTCCACGTAGCTTTCATTCATGTCGCTTACCACCTTCGTAAATTATTCGCAGCCATCCTTCCGGTCACTGCAATGGTTCTTTTCCTATCATAGTACAGTTTTTTCCCTTTTTCAAGGCTTTCCGGCGCGCTTTGGCGCTGTTTAGAAAATTTTCACTTTTACCTTCCATTGACTTTATACATTGAACCGCTTATCATTAGGAAGAATACTCATTTTATGATAAAAAAAGAATACTCATTTCATTACCAAGGAGGCACGCAGCATGGCAGCAGGCAATTCCGTCAACGACGAAATCAAAGAACAGCATCAGAAGATGAAAGGCAGGAGCAAGAAGGAGCAGTTTGCCTATTTCTGGGAATATTATAAGGTACATGTACTCGTTACCGTTTTAGTCCTCATTTTCGGCGGCAGTCTGGTCTACTCCATCGTTACGCAGAAAGATCCCGTCATGGACGCCATATTTTTAAACACCTATCTGACTACCGAAACGGAGCTTGCCCCCGACAACGAGGTGATGGCGCAGGATTTTGCAGCCTACGCGGGCATCGACACCGAAAAGGAGCTGGCGGTCATCGACGCCATGACGATCAGCTATGAGAGCGCCGACGAAATGTCCTATGCCAACATCCAGAAGGTCATGGCAATGGTCAGTGCACGCACGGTCGATACGATCATCGCAGACGACGCCTATATCGACCACGCCCTTGATGCCGGGCTGTTCGCGGATCTGCGGGATTATTTTTCCGAAGAACAGATCGCAGAGTGGGACAGTCAGGAAAAGATCCTCTGGAAAGACCTCGGGGATGACGATACGGAGGAAGAAATCCCGATCGGCATCGACGTCCGCGATTCCAAATATATGCTTTCCGACCAGCTGCCCGCATGGTTTACTGTCGTAAGCAACGCACCCCATCCGGAAAATGCGCTGAAATTTCTGGAATATATGATGGAGGAATAACCCACACTTTTTATAAAGAAGCAGCCCTGCACAAAAATGCCGGGCTGCTTCTTTATACCATATGCCATCTGTCTCCATTACAATTTCATTTTTACCGCAAACAGCGCTTTGCCATCTGCCTGCACAACAACGCTTTTTCCGTCAATTCTTATTTCTGCATCCGTTCTTTTTCCGAACAGGCTGACAGCTTCCGCCTCACTGACCTTCGATGCAGCTTCCACACATACTTCCGCATCTTCTGCCGCCAGATTGCAGCCCCGCACCAGAATGCCGCCGTCTTCTGCCGGCTGTACTGACGTGATCACCGCGTTCTCCGACCGTACGCATACCAGACCGCTTTCTAACGGAAGCGTCCCGCAGTGACAGTTGGACGGCTGGTAAAACAGCCTGTGGCTGCATGCCAATGCCATTTCCTCTGCCTCTTTTGCATTGCCGCTTCCTGCGCCCATCCATAGCGTGACCGTATGGATGCCGCGCTCCGGATACGGATCCGGGCTTACAGAGCTGTTGATCAGCGACAGCGCTATACTGTCCTTTCCTCCGCGATAGCCATATTTGCTGTCCGAAACAAGAATCGCGCTGCTGCCGTCCATCCGCAGCGCCATCCCATAGCGCAGCCCCGGCACATCATTATTCAGCGCCCTCCGCACCGTGCTTCCTGCCGGAATATCATAGCAAAAAGCATCCGTCTGATACGCCAGCGGAATTTTCCAGATCAGCACCGGAATCGTTTCCTTACCGGTTTCCTTCCAGTCGATCTTTAACTCAACCCGCACAAGGGGCTGATCCTTTTCCAGCACATACGTCACTTCCGCCGTCGAATCCCCGATCGCAAAAAACGCCTTCACGCTGCTTCTTAGGCTTCCGCTTTCTGTTTTTTCAAGCCGCAGGCATCTGTCCATCGCCTCATTTTTCAATGTCCTGCCGATGTTCCATGCGCTTGATGTGGCACACTCTGTTTCCTGATAAACAAGCCCTGCTTCCTGTCCTTCCCCGATCAGTTCCTGCCCTGTCGCTTTATCTGTCATGGAAACGATCCTTCCGCTCTCTGCGCTGATCCGCACGGCAGTTTTTTCATTTTCCAGAACCATATCGTCATAAAAACGGGATACCTGCTCATTTTCCTGCAGATATACCGGGTAGCGTTCCGCCTCCTTCTGATAGACCACAACGGTTGTATAGCCCAGCGCCGGAACCTCCTTTTCGACAAGCACCCGGACATATTTATGATCCCAATACTGCTGCAGCTCTTGGTCAACAAGCTGAAACGCAATGTCCTGTCCCTGCGCATCCCGTACCGCAAGACGCCTCAAATCCCCGGTCCAGTCCCATACCGTCAGCTCCATCACCTCTTTTCTGGGATACGTCAGGCTGTTAAAAATATGAAAGATCCTCGTCCTTCCGCTCCCTCTCTCCGTGCTCGGGACGCCCACAAAATTCTCAATCCCGTATCCGGCTCCCGCGCCTTCCGACTGGCTGTTATAAGCGTCAATATCCACAGGAATAGACGATGTATCAATTTTTTCCGCGATTACCCGCATTGCATTGGAAATCTGCGTATTCGCTGCCGCCATGGAAGTCTGGAACAGCCCCATGGCATGCTCTCTGGAATCCTGCACGCAGGAGCCTGTCAATATATCATGAAAATGGGTAAACAGCACGTCCTGCCATGCCTTTGTAAGCTTTTCCTTGGCAAACGGAAATCCTGCCTTTTCCCCTGCCAGCGCGCTCATCGCCTCAGCGTCGTAAAGCGCCGCTTCCAGCCTCTTATTTCCCCGCTTGATCCTGCTCTGGGTCGTATAGCAGCCCGGCGCAAAATAATTCAGCTCCTCACTGACAACCGGAAGTCTGTCCCTCACGCTTTCCGCCTCATGAAAATATTCCCGTATTGTGCCAAAGCGGATCTTCGGATAAATTTTCCAAGTCATCATCTCCTGCGCGCGTTCTACGTCCCGTCTTGTCGGCCCGCCGCCATGATCGCCTACACCGTAAATGACCAGCCCTGTTTTCAGCCCGCTGCTTCTGCGCACGATCTCCAAAAATCCGGCTCCGATCTGCGGCGTGATCGCCCCGTTATACCAGTTCGGCTCCCGATAAGCCAGCACCTCCCTGCCCGACGGCGCCTGATACCGGTACAGCACGTCTTTTCTCGCATTTCCCCTGCAATGATAAAAATATTTCACGCCGCCGAACGCATCAATTTCCGGCACATTCGCGCTGTGCCCAAAGGTGTCCGGGGAAAAGTCCACATCAAATTCCTTTACGCCCCACACCTTTTCCAGATATTCCCTCGAACACTGGATGTGGCGCAAAAGCGACTCCCCCGACGGCATATTTTTATCGGTCTCCACCCACGCCGACGCCGTAACCTCCCATCTTCCTTCCGCGATCCTTTCTTTGATCCGTTCCATCAGCTCCGGGTCATAATCCTCTACGATTTTGTAAACTGCCGCCTGAGACTGTGAAAAACAGAAATCCGGATATTCGTCCATCACATTCAGGATGGAGCGAAACGTCGCAAGCACGATGGAAACCGTTTCCGTAAAGCTCCACATCCAGTTCATGTCAATATGGGCATGGGCTGCAAGGATCAGCTCATACGACTTTGCCTCCTCTGCCGCCGGAGCCAATATTTCTTCCGCCTCCTCGCATGCGCAGTCTGTCAGCACGCCTTCCGTCCTCTGCTTTTCCAGAAGATAATCCAGCGCATCTGTCAGGATGCCGTCGTATTTGCCCTCCTTTTCTTCCGAAAGATGGAGTACAAATTCCAGCTCGCTCAAAATTCTCGTATTCGCCCGGTTCGGCCGTGTGATATGCGCCTGTTCTTCCTTCGGCATACCGAACGTATCCTCAAAATGGAATTTTTCCCGGTTGCCCCCTACTCCCGTCTTCAGACGCGTAAATTTTTCTGCCAATGTCATTTTAAATTCCCGCCTTTCCTGTTTTCTTTCGCCCCGTTTTCTTTTTATGCCAGAAAACGATCTACGATCTGCTGTCTGTACTCCTTTGACAAGGATGCGAAAAACGCCGAATATCCCGTTACCCTTACCACCAGATCCGGATAAGCCTTCGGGTCTTCGTGAGCCTTTAACAGCTTTTCCTTCGACACGCAGTTCATGTTGATCAACGTACCGCCCGCCTGCTCATGGGCATGGATCAGGGCTACCAGCGCGTCTGCGCCGCCCGCATTTTCCAGAAGCCCCGTATCAATATCCAGATGCAGCGGCGCGGAATTGCCGTAGCCTGCCTGCGAAACTGCTACCGCATTTGCTTTTAAGACAGGAGAAAATGTGTCCACGCCTCTCGCAAATCCCGGATCCGGCTCCGAGGAATGGGAAATGGGTTCTCCCGCGAACCGCCCGTTCGGCGTTGCTTCCAGTGTTTTTCCATAGGCATACACATCCCCATGGGAAAACAGCCCCGGCACGATCATCAGATGATGTTTCGGCGTCAGCGATCCCTTGCATAATCCCACATAATAATCCCGGATCTTCTTTGCCCATTCCTCCGCCCTGGAATCCGGAGAGCCGAATCTGCGGATGTTTTTGAGCATCAGCCGCTCCCGCTCCGCCCCTTCGTAATTCATATCCAGAAGCTCAAACAACCTTTCCCATGAAAGCTTTTTTTCCTGTTCCACACGCTGCTCTACTGCCGCGAAGGAATCTGCGACTGTTGCCAACGCGATTCCGTCAATATTCAGATCCATGATGTCCACGCCGCCGTTTGCACAGTTTAACCCTCTTTCAATGGGGCCGTGCATAAACAGGTTCAGCACGATCTCCGGCTTGTTTTTGCCGATCACCTCATAGTGCCTGTCATAGCCTGCTTTCACGCAGTCCACCATCGCTTCCAAATGGAAGCAGAAGCGCTCCCACAAACGCTCCATAGAGCGCTCTTTCTCCTCCTGCAGATCTTTCAGCGCATAATGAAGCGCCACCGCCATATTGACGCGGGTTACGTCCTGCAGCGGATATTCCCTTCCCGGGATTGCCACCCAGTTACAGCCGCATTTTACCCGCATCCGTCCCAGCTCCACCGCAAACCCGTTGCGGGAAAAGCCTTCCGCGATCCCCTTATCCAGAGAATAGCACACTCCATATCCGTCTTCAATCGTATATTCCACCGCGCGCTTTAACAGAATTTCCGGCTCCGGTCCCTGCCCGCTGACAGGGGCATGCACCCTGATTCCGAGATTCGTAGGGATATGCAGTAAGTGCATCGCATCCAGAATTACAAAGGAAAGCCTGCTCGTCACTTCCCGGTCTCCCGCCGGAGTAAGCCCTCCGATCTGGGCATAATGGGTGTCGTTAAAAAACAGGCTGGCAATGATCCACACCGCCTCTTCCTCTGTCAGGATCCCGTTTTGCACGTCTGCTTCAAAATATTCTTCCAGCAGCGTATCCAAAGCCCCCAGCGCGCCTCCTGCACAAAAGGTTCTGTCCACCGCCTGAAAATGCGCCAGAAACTGTACCGCCTCCCTGAATGTCCGGGGTTCCCGCTCACACAATGCGCCGTTGATCTTTGCAATTTCCAGATAGTTTTCCTTCCGAAACGGATCCGGTTCGGAAGCCGCCCGCTGTTCTGCCAGCTCCTGATGGGCTTTTACCCATTCCAGAATCCCCACAAGCAGCTGCTCCTCGCCCTCGTAAAAATCCGGGTCTGCGGGACGGTTTTTCTTCCGGTAATATCTTACCTTTTCCAGAAGCCCCCGCCAGCCTTCCTTTAAACCGATCTCCATATCCGGGCAAAGATGGTTCATCCCTCCAAAGCCCGCCTGCGTGATCCGGTACTTTTGGATCAGCCCGTCCAGCTCATACGGTTTATCGGCGTCTGCCGTTTCCAACGGCGCAAACCGGTCAAACGTCCCCACCCAGCAGCATGCCAGCGCGCTGTTTGGATTGATGTATTTGGGCATTTCATTCAAAAATCTGCGCAGATTGCGTCCGATGCAGGCGCAGCCGTGTACCAGACCGTCCTCACACGTCTCCGGTTCAAAATGAAACTCCGGGAAGTCGATAAATCCGTGGTCGTCAATATCGATCGAACCATGCCGCGCAATTTTTTCATCGTTGATTTTCAGCTTATCGCTGTGCATCCCCTCGATCAGCCCCAGATACAGAGGGGAAACCTTTACTTTTTCTGTGTTCATGCCATACCTCCTGATAACCCCTGTCAGATAAAATGATATTTTTCTTTCAGCTCTGCCACTTTCTTTTTATCCGGCACAACCCCTTCAAATACGTCCTCTCTCTCAAGCGCCCGGTACTTGGCGTTTCCGAGCTTATGATACGCAAGAAGCTCCGCCGGCACTTCCCATTTCTTTAAAAAAGCTGCTATTTTTTCCAGCTCGCCGCCGTTTAACTCCTGAATATACGGAATCCGTATAAGAAGGTTTGCCCTGCGCTCTGCCAGACGCGCAAAATTATCCAGTATCCTTTCGTTTGTCACGCCGGTGCATTCTTTATGTACCTGCGGATCAAACGCCTTAATATCGTAGAGGAACAGATCCGTCCACGGCAAAATTTCTTCAAAAAAGCTCCACGGCACATTTCCTGCCGTATCCACCGCCGTATGGATCCCTGCTTTTTTGCATCCTTCAAGCAGCTCCATCAGCGCATCCTTCTGCAGCATACATTCCCCGCCGGAAAATGTCACGCCCCCCTTTGACTGGTCGAAATACGCTTTATTTCTGCAGATTTCCTCCAGAATCCTGTCCGTATCCCGCAGCTCCCCCACGCTCACAAGCGCGTCCGCATAACACTCCCTGCAGCATAAAAAACAGTGTCCGCACTTTTTCCGGTCGATCAGATGCCCCTGCTCCGTAAAAAGATGGGCTCCCGCCGGGCACAGATCCCGGCATGCCATACAGCCGATACAGCGGTCCGGATACAGAAGGATTTCCTTTTCCGGATGAATGGATTCCGGATTGTGGCACCACTTACAATGCAGATTACAGCCTTTGAAAAAAATAACCGTTCTCACTCCCGGTCCGTCATGGACGCTGAAATGCTGGATATTAAAAATATTCGCCTGCCGCCCCATTATTTTCTCCTCTTATCCCCACTCTCCCGTGATGATAACCTCTTTTGCCTTACTGTCATAGGATACCAGAAGCGTGCGCGTCTCCTCATCCCACGCGCTTTCCAGATCCACCGCTTCTCCCGTTTCCTCTGCCGCGCGCACATTTTTTACCGCTTCCGGCAGCCGCACGCGTATAAACGCCCTGATTTTGTCGGCAGTCTTTACTCTCATCGTCAGACCGTCTTCAGCGCATGCCTCTTCCAGAACCCGTGCTGACGTCCCGACGATGCGGAACGCTTCCCCATCGATCTTTTTTAAATCAAACAGCAGCGCCACCTCATCCGGCTTCACTCTCTTTTCATGGACGATCTGATACTCATTGGTCAGAAGATCCGCATAAACGCCCTCAAACACCTTCGGGCTGTCGCTTACGCTTTCCGCCATTACCGAACTGATCACATAAGGGCCGCGATGCAATGTCAGGTCGTTTCTGTACTCCCACTCGATTTTTCTGTCTGCAAGCGCGGTCTTTACGGCCTCCCGGTACTCATCCGCAAGCTCCTTTGTCAGACAGATCCGCGCAGGCGCCTTTTTCCAGATCACGATGCTTCCTTCTCCGACGCGGTGCTCCCCTTCCTCCGGATTTCTTCCAATGCCTGCCAGCTCAAACAGATGCTGCGCCGGATCTGAATATCCGCTCTTTCTCCACCAGGAATCGATCTGATGGAACGGATCGCTTCCATCGCCCACATAGATCAGCGTATTTCCTTCCTGGATCCACGAAACGACCGCCGCATTCACGTCCGGGGCTTCCGGCTTGATATACTCATAGCTTAAGATCAGGCACTTATAATCTTCCAGATAGCCCGCAAAACGCCGCACATTGTCCAGCTGTACCGGATGCACCGGCAGACCGTATTTTACAAGCGGCATCGCCATTCCGAAAAAGTTCGGGAACGCTGCGCTCTGGATAAAATCAAGCATCAGGGAATCCTTTTCCCCGATTTCCTTCATCAGCTCCTCCGCAGCCTTTTCATCCACCGGATTGCCGGAGTTTTTGTGCATCGCCGCCCGGAATCTGTCTCCCAGCTTTTCCCCGTTCACGATCCCATCCGGGAAAGTGCGCTGGAACAGCCCGCTGTCCGACATAAAGACACCTACGCCGTCCGCTTTTCCTTCAAAATAAAACTCCTTCTGCTCCATATCCCCAAACAGCTGGAACATCCCCGATAAAAGCGTGGAATAGCTCTGCGGGATCGGCCTGGACTGATCCGTTTCAAAGCTGGTTTCGATTTTTTCCTCAATCCTTGGCTGGAACCTCGGATAGCGTCCGTCGAAAACGCGGTGCGGCCACGGACAGATCTCATAATGCCAGATATGGGGATGAAGAAGCGACGCAACCGCCGTACGCCGGTAATTGTATTCATAATTTTCCCATGTATAGGAGGGCAGATCCTCGATCGGATCATTTAAAAACCACATCCTGCGCCCCGTGCCTTTGACCAGCTCCTGCATTACGCCGTATTCCAGATATGCTGTTTCAAACGTCCTCTCCCGATATACGCCCTCATATACATTTGCCTCCCGGCTCGTACCCGTCCAGATCTGGGCAATATACCCGTCCACGGTCGGAATCCCGATCAGCTCCGCCTCCGGGCTCATGATTTTCCACTGCGTGTAGTTTAACAGGCTGTGCGTCGGCACATAAAATCTCAGATCCTTGCCGTAAGTTACTTTTGCATACTCTTTTAATGCCGCGCTGACCCTGTCGATCGTGCGCTTATACAGGTAGGCTTTCAGCCTTGCGCATTTATACTGGGCATCCAGGCTTTCATGCTGCGGCTGCCACGGTTCTTTGTAAAAGATCTCATACTCTCTTTTAAACGCTTCCGAATATCCGCTTCTGTCCCAGAATTCCGGCTCCTCCACATGGATTGCCTCCACTCCCGCATCCACTGCTGCCTTCATCCGTTCCGTCAGATACTCCGCAAAGGAAACCGTCGGCACCATATAGGGAACCGTCGGATTATGGATCACGTCATTTCCATAACGGTCCACCTGCCCCTCGTCCCAGTGCTTTCTGCCATCCCATTTCCCGTCCAGATATTCCTGATATTCTCCCCACGCGATCCCCGTCATAAGATGCACTACATACCCTTTTTCCCGGTATTGCCGGATCCGTTCCGGCATCGTCGGATCGATGCCGTATACCATTACAAAATCGCACTGCAGATCCACCGACTCCCGATACGGGTCGCCTGCCTGATAACCGGTCAGCTCCTCTTTTTTATCCCTGATATAAGCCATTTTTCTCTCCCTTCGCCGCTCCGACTGCATAAAATTGAATAGAAAGAGGGCAGGAAACACCCTTAACCCAATCGTTTGCATTAAGTTTGTGCTCCTGCCCTCTCGTCAGTCAAAAATCAATATACAATATCGTCCCTTGTCTTGGACTGTTCTGTCATAAAGTCCAAGAACTCCTGCATCTGTCCATCCTCATTTGTCATCAGATATTCCTGATACTCTTCCAGGATCTGTCTTGCCTCTTCTTCCGTTTCCGCAAAGAATGCGCGTTCCTTGTATTCTTTTTCCTTCACGTCATCAAACGCCCATTCCGCAAACTCCTGATACCCTTCATAGTTGGGAGCCAGCGCATCGATCGGATACCCCTTTAAGATCTCGACCGGACGCTCTTTCCTGTACTCTTCCAGATACGGATCCAGCGCATCGGAATCAAACGGAGCCGACTCGCCAAACCATTTTGTGTTCTTCTTTGCCACATAGGTTCTTGACGCCATATAGTTAATTCCTCTTTCGCGCAGCTCCTTCTTTACATTTTCAGGCTCTTTTGCGTAACGCTCCGTCAGCTCTGCCGTCATACGGGGCTGTCCCTCTTCATTTAATTCATAGGTATCGCCTTCAAAGCCGTAGCTGATCAGTCTCATGCCTTCCTTGCTGTTTACATAATCCAGCCATGTCAGCGCTGCATCAATATTGGAACAGGTTGTCGGGAAGAAAATTACCGGAGATCCTGTTCTGCCATCCGCCTCGATCTGTGTCAGTGCCGAACCATCCTGATAATCCAGGGGGCCGACCCATGTATAACGCATCTCGGGATTGGAGTCATACAGGCCGCTCTGCTTTGTCGCGTCGATCGTCACGCCATACTGCGCGCAGGTAAACAGCGCCGTGCCGCTTCCGACTTTTTCCTTTGCCATATCGTCGGAGGTTGTGAAACATTCTTTATCCAGAATTCCTTCATGCACCAGCTCCCAGATTACCATATACTGATCGATCCAGTTCTGGGTCAGCTTATCCAGCGTCACGTTTCCGTTTTCATCCGTTGTATACTGGGTCAGCTTCTTCTGCTTGTAGCTCTGTAAATAATCGTCATAAGACCAGCCGTCATGATAGGTTGTCGCTACGATACAGTCATTTCCATTGATGTCCTTAAATCCGTATTCCTGCGCCTTTTTCATAAAGTCCACGAGCTGCTCTGTCGTCTTGATGGACTTGGGGTCAATACCAAGCGCTTCCGGCACATCGCCTCTTACAAATACGCCGTATGCCCACAGCGCAATATCTTCCACGCTTCCGGCAACCTCGGTCGGGATCACATATCTTGCGCCGTTAAACATCGGATCATCAATATCATTTTCCAGATATTTCTGGCTGATCACGCCCACATCCCAGCAGTCTGAAATGTTCGGATAGTTGGGAACCTTATCCTTAATATCGATCAGCCTGCCTTCTGCCCCGGCTTTTTTGATGATCGCCGTTTCTCCCGCCGTACCGCCCCAGTACGGAGCGTTTACCATATCGGGCATATCCCCGGAGGCAAACATCATATTCAGCTTTTCCGCTTCGCTCATCATAATGCCTTCAAATTCCACCGTAACGCCGATCTTGTCGCGGATCGCTTTGGCAACGTCGTTGTTGTACTGGTCTGTCGCATGAGGGAAATCGCCGTTCCAGCAGACAAGCATTTTCAGTTTTACATCATCGAATTTCTGATACTTGTTGCCGTCTTCATCCGTGTAATACTCTGCCTCCCCATTTTCATCGACCAGTGCTTCCCCTGATCCTCCTTCCGATGCGGTCTGCGTTCCTCCGCAGCCTGTCAGCATCCCTGCCGCCATCGCCGCCGCCATCAGCAGCGCCATCGCTTTTTTCTTCATACTGTTTTCCTCCTTCTTTTATATACAGGCGGCTTATTCCATCCATAAACCGCATGTTTTTTGTTTTCAGCCCTTTACAGATCCAACCATCACGCCTTTTACATAATACTTTTGCAGGAACGGATAAATAATGACAATCGGCATCGTAAGGATCATTACGAACGCCATCTGCAGGGACTGGGAAGTATAGCTTGTTACCGCCCCGATCTGTGTCTCCTGTCCAAGCTTGATCTGGTTTGTCGCGGACGCTTCGCTCAGGATTTTCTGCAGCAGGGTCGCCGCCGGATACAGCGCCGTTTTGCTCTGGTAATAAGCGCCTGTAAACCAGTCGTTCCATTTCCCGACTCCGATAAACAGCGCCAGCGTTGCAAGAATCGGTTTGGAGAGCGGAATGTAGATCCTGCTCATGATCGTCAGCTCGCTTGCCCCGTCCAGCTGCGCCGATTCCCGCAGCTCTGTCGGGATTGCCGCAAAGTTTGTCCTCAAAAGTACAAAGTTGTAAAAGCTATACAGTGACGGTATTACATACAGCCAGAAGCTGCTTGTCAGATGCAGATCCCTTAAAACCATGTAATACGGAACCATGCCGCCGCCGAAAATTGTTGTGAAGTACCAGAAAAAATTGATAAAGGTACGTCCCGGCAGCGTTTTTATGCTCATCGCATATGCCGCAAGCGCCGTGCACACCAGTCCAAATGCAACGCTCAGTACCGTTGATAAAACGGAAATCACAAGCGCATTTACAATGGAAGGATCTTCAAACGCCAACTGGTAATTTTCCAAAGTAAACTCTCTCGGGAACAGCCAGACACCGCCCCGCATGAAATCCCGCCCCGTGTTAAAGGAGGCGATCAGCACATACCAGAAGGGATAAAAGGTTGCCGCCCCCAGCAGCGCCAGAAAGGTATAGTTAAACACTTTGAATATTTTGCGTCCTCTGGATTCTTTAATCTTCATACCGTCCTCCTTACCACAGACCGATCTCTGCATATTTATTCGTCAGATAATTCGTTCCTGCTACCAGCAGCAGTGAGAATACCGATTTGAACAGCCCGATCGCCGTCGCGTATTCAAACTTTCCGTACCGGATACCGGTCTGGATAATGTATGTATCAAGTACCTGCGAAATCTCCATATTAGCGGGCTGCTGCAGCAAAAGGATCTGATCGTAGCCTGCATTCAGGATGCCTCCCACCGCCATGATAAACATGATTCCCACCGTCATCGCAATGCCGGGCAGGGTAATATGCCATGTACATTTCCAGCGTCCCGCCCCGTCGATTGCTGCGGCTTCATATAACTCCTGATCCACTCCCGTGATCGCCGCCAGATATACGATGGAGCCCCAGCCCACGTTCTTCCAGAGATCTGAAAAGATAACCAGCGGAAGAAAAGCATTTTTTTCGCCCATTACGAAAAGCGGTTCCAAGCCCATCATCTCGCGGATCTCATTGAAAATACCGCCATACGGTGTAAAGATCGCCGTCATCAGCTGAACAACTACTACCCATGATACAAAGTTTGGAAGATAGGATAATGTCTGGATTCCCTTTTTAAATCTCGGCGCTTTTACTTCATTTAGCAAAAGCGCCAGAATGATCGGTGCTGGGAAGCAGATGACCAGCTTTAATCCGGTAATGACCAGCGTATTGCGGATCGTGATCCAGAACTCCGGCGACGTCAGGAACTTTTCAAAATGCTTAAAACCCGCCCATTCGCTCCCGAAAATTCCAAGATCAAACCGGTAATTTTTAAAAGCCAGCACAATACCTGCCATCGGGACGTAACAGAACGTGAGCAGCCATACGACCAGAGGAACTAAAAACAGGTACAAAATCCTGTGTCGTTTTACCTGTATCCATAGATCATGACTATTTTTCTTTTTCTGCTCTGCGCTCATGGCAGATACCGCTTTTGCTTTTCCCATACGATCCTCTCCTTTTTCCCGCAGTCCCTTTTGATCTGACGCCGCGTAATTCATTCACAATACAAACATATCAATACAATATTATAGCAAAACATATTGTATTCCTTTTTTATGGTTTGATTTCTGTTTTGCATTGCTTAATTTAAGTTTATTATATCTCTTCATGTGCATTTTGCAATGCTTTTCTTTCTAATTTTGCCATTTTTATTAAATATTGCCAATTCTATTTTTTCATATTTTGTCATTATAAACATTCATTTTGCATTATTTGTCTTGTTGACATTCATAATGCCATATGCTATCCTTATTTCTATAATAAAGTTATATTTTTTCCATTTTTACGGGTATAGGAATTTTATTTCCCTGCAGATACGCTGTTTCCGACAGTGTCTGATTGACAGGGAAACAGATGTTTTCAATAACACAAGGGGGATTTTATTTATGAACGAAAGCAGTCTGCCTCTTTATCAGCAGATCAAAGAAGATCTTTTGGCCCAGATCAATCAGGGAATTCTGCATCCGGGCGACAAGATTCCTACAGAACACGAATTGATACAGAAATATCAGGTCAGCAGGATCACGGTTTCCAAGGCGCTCAATGAGCTAAAAGCGAACGGGATCATTACCCGCTTCCCAAACAAGGGCAGCTTTGTATCTCAGTCCCATGCTTTCTCTTCTCCTGCTGTCCCCGTTTCTGCTTCCGGCACAGCAGGCATTTCCCGTCCCGAGATCGCGTGCATCCTTCCGACCATTTCGGATCAGTTTGCCCTGTCTCTCGTAAACGGTATTTTATCGGTATTTCCCGGAGACGCTTATATCTGCCATATTTTCCAGAGCAGGACTCCGGAAACTGAAAACTACCTTTTACAGCTTTGTCTGGATACGAATATTTCCGGGATCGTCCTTTTCCCCCGGGATCAGCCGTTTTTCAGCGACCAGCTCATGCTCATGCAGCTCAAAAAGTATCCGCTTGTCCTGCTTGACCGCTATCTGCCCCGTCTCAATACCAGCTATGTGATCGGAGACAATAAAACCGGCGGCGCAATGTGCTTAAAGCATCTTCATGATCTGGGACACCGCAGATTCTGTTTTGTTTCCTCCACGGGAAGGGATACCTTCTCCGTTAAATACAGGATCTCAGGCGCCATGTCAGAGCTTGAAGCATGCGGGCTTTCCGAAACGTCCATGAGAGTTATCGAATATCTTGATAAGGCAAAAAAATTCAGCCACTATCAGGAGCTTTTCTCCCGGCTCATCCTTCAGGAGAAGTTCACTGCATTCATTACCGCTGAATCCAATACTTGCGCTTATCTGCACGACCTGCTCTCCTCCCTGCATATCAGGATCCCGGAGGACGTATCCCTCATTTCCTTTGATAAGCCGCTTGTAAACAGCCAGCGTCCGGACTTTTTTACCCATATCGACCAGTCCGAATATATCATGGGACGGGAAGCCGGACTGATTTTAAAACAGCAGATGGAAGCTTCCGATTTTCAGGTTTGTCATAAGGTCATTTCTCCCCGCCTTGAAATCTGCCGCTCCACAGGACGTCCGATGATCTGAATTTTATCGAATCAAATACAGCTGCCTCCTGCAAGGCAGCAAAAAAACACCGGGTGGCTTTATACCACATTCCGGTGTTTTTGCTGCTCCATTTATGTTGTTTTTCTGATTACATCCGATCCGGCGCTTCAAATCCCAGCACGTCGATACATGTCTCCAGCACACGCTTTGTCAGAAGCAGCAGAGCGATCCAGCCCGCCTGCTTTTTGTCATCCTCCTCCGCAAGTATCCTCGTCTCGTGATAGAACTTGTTGAAGGCGTTTGCCAGGTCATAAATATATGCGCATACCTTATGGGGCGCAGTCTCCTCACAGGCGCTGTCCATCATGGCGTTAAAGCTGCACAGCTGGCGCATCAGATCCTTCTCGGCGTCGCTGCACGGCTCGCCAAATACCAGATTTTCAAGGCTCTTTCCCTGCTCCTGATATTTGGAAAGGATGGACTTGATGCGGACGATCGTATACAGGATATACGGGCCGGTATCCCCTTCAAAAGAGGTAAACCGGTCGATGTCAAAGATGTAGTCCTTTGCCGCCTGATTGGAAAGGTCGCCGTATTTGATCGCGGAAAGCCCGATTACCTGCGCGATCTGCCTTGCTTCTTCTTCGGGAAGCTCCTGCCTGCTCTCGCGCACCTTGCGGTACATTTCCTCATTGATGTCGCGGATCAGATACTCCAGACGCATCACGCCGCCTTCCCTTGTCTTAAACGGCTTGCCGTCCTTGCCGTTCATCGTGCCGAAGCCGATATGCTTTAACTCCGTCTCCGGTTTTACAAGCCCCGCCTTCCTCGCTACGCGGAATACCTGAACAAAGTGCATCTCCTGACGCTTGTCCGTCAGATAGATGAGGCTGTCCGCATGAAGGTTTTCCATACGGTCCTCGATCGTCGCAAGGTCGGTGGTCGCATACAGCGCCGCCCCGTCGGATTTCAAAATAATGCACGGCGGGATTTCCTTCGTATCCGTCTCTTCCTTCACGTCCACAACGAGCGCGCCCTGGCTTTCATGCGCCAGCCCGGAATCCTTTAACCGCTGAACCATGCCCGGAATGATGGGATCCGCGTCGGACTCGCCCTTCCAGAGATCAAATTCCACGTTTAAGTTACTGTAATTCTTCTTTAAGTCTTCCACCGAAACCGCGATGATGTGCTTCCACAGCGCGCGGTATCCCCTGTCGCCGCTCTGCAGGCGAAGCGTCGCCTCAAGCGCCGCCTCTTTGTAAGCGGGATCCTCTTTGGATTTGCCGCTTGCGGTAGGGTAAATCTCCTCCAGCTCGGATACGGTAAAAGGAGCCTCTGCCGGATATTCGCCTGCAAAGCTCTCGTCAAAATAGGGCAGCTCAGGCTTACGCAGCTTCAACTCCGTAATGATCAGACCCATCTGCAGCCCCCAGTCGCCCAGATGCACGTCGCCGATCACCTGATGTCCCTTGTAGCGGCAGATCCGCTTGATGCTCTCGCCGATGACAGCAGAACGCAGATGTCCCACATGCAGGGGCTTTGCCACGTTCGGCCCGCCGTAATCGATCACGATCGTCTTTGCCTTTTCGGGCGCTTCCAGACCAAATTTATCCGCCTTGTCCATCTCCTCCACATAGCTGCGGACAAAGCTGTCCCTTAATTTTAAATTCAAAAATCCGGGCGCAACTGCCGACACCTCCGCAAATACGCTGCTGTCTGCCAGCTTCTCTGCCACGTCGTTTGCGATCATCAGCGGAGCCTTGTGATATTTCTTCGCGCCCGCCATCGCGCCGTTGCACTGATATTCACACAGATCCGGACGGTTGGATACCGTTACCCGTCCCAGTTCCTTTTCATAGCCTGCTTCCGCGAAGCCTTTTCCCATCTCCTCGGAGATCAGTTCCAAAAATTTCTTCATCTCGTACCTCCAGCCGTCCAAGTGTATTTCAAATTATACCGCATCTTTCCTGCCAAGGCAAGGGGAGAAACGCCGCCATCACGGCTGCTGCGGTTCACCGGCAATCCGGCGGGCCATAACTCACGGTTCCTTCCCCTGCCTGCGCTCCGTAAACGGAACGATGAAAAAGCGTTCCCCATTCCTATTGACTTTTATGGTCAACGCTCCGTCCCGCGCCGTCACATACCATGGGATCCGCCTTTTTTCCACCCGGGCGATCATCTCCTTTGCCGGATGTCCATAGGAATTGTCCTTTCCGCAGGAGATCAGCACTGCCTTGGGCTTTACCGCATCCAGAAAGCCGTCTTTTGTCGCATTCCCGCTTCCGTGGTGTCCCGCGTCCAGAACCGTGCTTTCCAGCGCGCTCCCATAGCGCTGCACCATCCATTCCTCTCCCTCCTCTTCCAAATCCCCGGTAAACAGCGCGGAAAATCCCCCATATTCCAGCCGCAGAACCATCGAAACCGCATTCCTGTCCTCCTCTGTTTTGCCTGCCGGCGGATGAAAACAAAAAAGCCTTACCTTCCCGGACTTTGTCACGCTGCCCGCAGACACATATTCCACCGGCACCCCATGCTTTCCGGCAAGTGCCAAAAGCTCTGCCAGCGCTTCATCCTTTAACCCCGTATCCGGCAGCAACAGCCGTTTTACCGACACATTTTCAAGCGTTGACCAGTCCAGTACCGCTTCAATTCCATTGATATGATCCGCATCCCAGTGACTCACAAAGATCCCGTCCAACGCTTTTACGCCCCTGTATTTCAGATAGGGCACAATCTGTCCGTTCCCGGTATCATTTTTTGAGGTGCTGCCTGCATCCAGCAGATACACCTCCCGGGAGGGCGTCTCCACACAGACGCACGCTCCCTGCCCCACGTCCAGCATTGTGATCCGCAGCCCTTCCGGAAAGCGGATCAAAAACACACAGGTCAGCCCTGCCGCGCACAAAAGCCGCCATACGGGCTTTTGCATCTTTCCTTTCCATAAAAGCAGCGCCAGCCCTGCAAAAAACACGATCAGCGCGGCAGCCTTGGGCGCTCCGGTATGCACCACTGAAAAGGGCAGCTTAAGCAGGATGCGGCAGATTGCTTCATAGCATCCCAAAATCCCTTTTGCAAGCAGGGCGGTTCCGGCTGCCGCTGCGTCGGAAAGCCCCAAAACCAGCTCTGAAATAATGCCTGTCCCCAGCGCTGCCGCCAGCTCCCCGATCCCGCCTGCCGCCAGAATCCCAAATAGGCACGGCAGCAAAATCCCCATCAGCGGGATGACCGCCAGATTCGCTGCCGCCGACCATGGGCTCCATGCATAATAGTGCGCCAGAAGAAAGGGCAGCATCACAAGCGTGATCCCAAAGCTTGCCAGCGCATTTTTCCAAAGCCCTGCCCCGAAGCGGCGCAGCCTTCCCGAAAAATCCTGCGCCCTTCCCAGCCGCCGGCTCTCCCATCCTTCCTGCATCACCGGCACTGCCGCCGCGATCCCTGCCACTGCCGAAAAAGACAGCTGAAAGCCTGCGTCGTAAATATTCTGCGGATTTTGAGTCAGGATAAGCGCCGCAGCCACCGTCAGGGACGTCGCCAGATCCGTCGTCCTGCCTGCAAGCCGCGCACCCAGAAGCAGGACAAACATCGCCAGCGCGCGGCTTGTGGAAACGCTCATGCCCGTCATCTGCGCATAAGCATACAAAACAAGCGCCGAAGCGCCGGAGGCTGTCCACAGCGCTATGGCATGCCCGCGCAGGATCCGGCGCGGCAGCCGCCGAAACAGCCGGTGCAGCAGCCCAAACAGCCCCATCCCGATCAGGGACAGATGCAGCCCGGAAATGCTCAGCAGATGGCTGATCCCGGCCCCCGCATACAGCGCCTTTACCTCCTCGTCCATCTGCCTTTTAACGCCCAGAACCATGGCGGACGCCGTCGCCCCGTCCTTTTTCCCAAGCACGCGCAAAAAACAGGCGTCCGCCCAATGGCGCAGCCTTGCCAACAGCTCCCCTGCCCGGCTGTAGGAGCTGCTTTCCCGCAAAATCTCCGTATCCTGCAGGGAAAACAGGATTCCCTTTCTGCCATAATATGCCGCCGCGTCAAATTCGCCGGGATTGGAAGCCTTCCGAAAGGGCTTTGCCTTTCCTTCCACCTGCACGCGGCTGCCTGCCCTCGGCATGGTTTTTATATTTTTTTCCGGATAACAAATGATTTTTTGAGATTTTTCTGAAAATCCTTCGATTTGGGACAGATAAAAAGAAGCCCCCTCCATCGAACCGTCCGCCGGCTCATATGGCGCTGAGACAATTCCTGTTACGCGCAGCCGCTCCCCTTCCCGCCCGCTATACTCCGGGAACGGTTCTCCCGACAGCCCTGCAAACGCCGTCCGGACTATCAGGAAAACCAGAAGCGCTGCGCACAATGGTCTTCTGAATGAAACCTTTATTTTTCCTCCGTTCCGTACACCAGATCCAGATTCCGGTCAAACACGGTGGAAAGCTGTATTTTTTCGCCAAACAGGACGTCCGTCTTTCCGCCCACGGCAATCTGCACCCGGTTGATGTTCGGCAGCTCCGCCAGCGAATTGACGATCGCATAGATCTGCACCTGCGCCGTCGCATTCCCCACCGGCGTCAGCGCGTTTTCGTCGAAGTTGACATAGCATACGCCGTCCTTGACCGTCACGCCCAGCACCTTCGTCGCAGAGCTGAGCACCGCGTAAGCCTCGCCGTCCTCTGCGGACGGTCCTGCGATCAGCTGCTCCAAAACCAGCTTTTCCATGGAAATATTGCTGCTGTAAACGATCGGCTGGGAGATGACCTCCACGAGCCTCTCCCCCGTCCCGTCCGCAAAATAAAGCTTCAGCCGCGTCTTTTCATAGGCGTTGATCTCCTTGCCCGCATTGTCGATAAACATATCCGCCGTCATCGGCCCTACAATGCTGCCAAGGCTGTCCGTCAGCGCCTCCCCGCCTACCGTAAACGAGACGTTTTCAATCCCTTCCAGCTGCGTCATCGTCCGCACGATCGCCGCGCGGATGAGCACCTCCGCAGTTGCCGAAAGCTTTTTATATTCCGTGCTCATGTCCAGCACAAGCTGGGCGTCCTTTACCTCCCAGCTCTTGATTGAAAAGCCGTTTACCGTTGTGCGCAGGGAAAGCTCCACAGGATTTTCCGCCAGCATTTCCAGCACATTCTGCGTCTGCTGTTCCAGTGTATCGCCTTCCAGCGGCTTCTCCACCGCCGTGATCCTCGTCTCTTCTTTGTTGATATAATAAACGGATATGGATGCCGCTTCCTCCTCCGGCTTCCCGCCGCAGCCTACCAGAACGGACAGGCACAGCGCTGCGCAGAGAGCCGCCCGCCGGAAGCCCCGCATCGTTTTTCTCAGCTTCATGCCGTCTCCTCCTATCTGATATAGGTCAGCGGAATTTTTACGATAAAACAGGTTCCCTGACCTTCCACGCTGCTGACCTTGATCGAGCCGCGGTGCAGCAGCACTGCGTTTCTTGTGATTGCAAGCCCTAAGCCCGTCCCGCCGATCTCCCTCGAATGGGACTTGTCCACCCTGAAAAACCGCTCATAGATATGCTCGTAATCCTCCTGCGGGATGCCGATGCCCGAATCCGAGATTTCCACGGTAAAAAACTGATGGTCCGCGTCCAGAAGCACCTTGACCCATCCGTGCTCCCGGTTGTACTTGATCGCATTTTCCACCAGATTCGTAAAAATCTGGGACATCTTGACTTCGTCTACCTCTGCCGTCACGGGACGGAGGCTTTCCAGCACCACCTCGATGTCTCTCTTGCGCGCGATCGGGCGGAGCCTTTTTAACGTCGTTTCCAAAAGGCTGTTGATGTCCACGGTCGAAATGTTCATAACGCCCTCGGTCTTGTCCATTTTCACAAGAGAAAGCAGGTCGTTGATGATCTTATTCTCCCGCTCGATCTCCTCTGTGATGTCCGCCATAAATTCACGGTACAGCTCCACCGGCGCGTCCGGCTGCTGATTCAGGGAATCCGCCAGCACCTTAACAGACGTCATCGGCGTCTTCAGCTCGTGGGAGACGTTTGAAACAAACTCCTGCCTGGAATCGTTGATGACCTTCATCCGCCCCAGAAGCTGATTGAACGCATCCACGATATGCTCCGTTTCCAGATAATCGGGAACCGAGATCGGCTCGTCCGTAAAGCCGTCCTTGACCTCGCTGATCGCCTGCGTCACCCGCTTGAACGGCTTTAACAAAATATGGGAAAAGAAAAATACGATCCCCACGATCACGATTCCCATCACGATCTCCAAAATCAGCGCCTTCCGCCTCAAAATATCCATCGTCGATACGATGCTGTCCGTAGACGCGCTCGCCAGAATCACGCCGCGCACCCTTAACCCCCCGCTGCCGTCGCCGTCTGTTTTTTCCACGATCGGAACGGTCGTTTCGATGTAGCCGTTTTTCTTGTCGTAGCGCACCGCGCTCTCTCCCTTAAAGCACCGGATCACCTCTTCGGAGATCATTGTCTTTCCCTCGCTCATGCCGTAGGTGTCCTTGACGATCCGGAAATTCCCGTTGATGATAAGCACCCGCCCGTCATACAGATTAGACATCTGTTCCAGCTCCGCGTTTATTACCTCCGACGTATTGTCCTGCAGGTAATTGTAATTGAGCAGGTGATCCGCGATGATCCGGTACTGCGAAGAAACATCGGAAGCCCGCAGGCTCACCGCCCGTTCCTCATAATTTTCCAGAATGCCCACCCGCATGATGTCGCTTGGAACGATCCCGATGATCAGCATGAGCACAAAAATATATGCCTTAAGGCTTCGCAGCACCGGGATCTTATAAAGAAGTTTTTGGATAAATCCGTCTTTTTTTAAGTGAAAATTCATAAATACAAGGCTCCGGAATCAGAAACAGGTTTGCTTTTACGCATGGAAAAAATATCCCACGCCCCACTTTGTATGAACATATCTGGGCTCGCTTGGGTTTATCTCGATCTTTTCGCGGAGACGGCGGATATGGACGTCCACCGTGCGCGCATCCCCCGGATAATCCGCGCCCCAGACCAGGTTCAGCAGCTTCTCCCGGCTGTAAACCTTGTTTGGATTGCGGATCAGCAGCTCCAGAACGTCAAATTCCTTTGCCGTCAGATTTACTTCCCGCCCGGCAATGCTGACGCGGCGGCTGTCGCAGTCCATCCGCATATCCCCGCTTTCCAGCATATTTTCCTGCGCCTTTGGCGTCTCCCTTACCGCCGTGCGCCGCATGATCGCCTTGATCCGCGCCTTTACCTCCAAAATATTGAAGGGCTTTGTGATATAATCGTCCGCGCCGTATTCCAGCCCCATGATCTTATCCATGTCGTCGCTTTTGGCTGTGAGCATCACGATCGGGACGTTGGAAAATTCGCGGATCTGCTGGCATACCTCCGTCCCGCTCAGCTTCGGCAGCATGATGTCCAGCAAAATAATGTCAAACTGCTGCTCCTTTGCATACTGAAGCGCCTCTTCCCCGTCGTAAGCGCAGGTCACTTCCATGCCGTCCTGCTCCAGACTGAACCGGATCCCTTTCACGATCAGCTTCTCGTCGTCCACAACCAAAACTTTTCTTCCCATTTCTTCTCCCATTCTGCCTTCCGGCATCCCTATACTGTGATCTTATCTTTTATTTTTTCAAAAGCGCCTTCCTTAATGCCGCTGACCTTCATAATATCCTCCGGCTTCTCAAAACGGCCGTTTTTGCTGCGCCATTCCAGAATATCGTCCGCGCGGCTCTCCCCGATGCCCGGCAGCGTCATCAGCGCCGCCTTGTCCGCAGTATTCAGGTTGACTCTGCCTGCGCCTTCTGCCTGACCGCCAGCCTGTCCTGTGCCCGCCTGTCCGGCCCGCTGTATCCCCGCCGTCCTTCCTGCTGCCTTTGCTTCAAGGCTCTCTTCTTTTGTCATAATATAAATCTGACAGCCATCCGCCACAGGCTCTGCCAGATTGCAGCTGTCCTGATCCGCCTCCGGCAAAAAACCGCCGCCGGCTTTTACCGCGTCCATCACGCGGCTGCCCACTTCCAGCTCATAAACGCCCGGTTCCGCCACTGCCCCGCAGATATGGACGATAACCGCTTCCATCTCCTCTGCGGTTTCCCGCAAAGCGTCTACCGGTGCTGTCCCATCGTCTTTTAAGCCTTCCTCCGCTTCTGCCGGAGAACTGCTTTTTTCCGCTTCCCCGTCCGCGCTCCCGCTGTCCGCAACATCAAAAAAAGCCGCCGTTTCCGCTGCGCCGCCTGACGATGAAAACAGATCCCCTTCGTCTTTCCCGCAGCCCGGCAAAAAAACAGTAACAAACAAAAGCACCAAAAACAAAGCTGTTCCGGGCGCTTTTTTCATCAAATGAAATATCGGCATTTTTTATCTCCTTTTCAGTCATTCCATGAAAAGGACCCCATATCACACCGCATAGGTTCATTGTATGCTACAACCGGGATTTTGACAAGCAAAAATTGCTCCTATTTCACAAAATCTCCGGCGCCCGTCCACAGCATCTCTGCCGCACTTTGCCAGCGGCCAAAAAAACGTGATCTTCTGTCAAAAAAGCTGTACCCCGTATTACAGCATATGTCCCCTCCGGCAGTCAGGGAAATTTTGTACTTTAAAATAACGGTCAGGAAACCAAATTTCCTGACCGTTATCGTAAAACGCCATCATAAAAATCGCTCCGGCAGCTTCTGTCAATCCTCCTTACTTCTCATACAGGCGATAAACCTCTTCTCTTATCACATTCGCATAAACCGGATTTTGAATCACTGCCTGATACAATTTCTCAAACTCATAAATGGGTTTCAGCGTCTGTACCAGCGCTGCCAGTCCCTGTTCCAGTCCTTGTTCCAGTCCTTGTTCCAGTCCTTGTTCAATTCCCTGCTTAATCCCGCACTCCATCCCCCGTTCAATCGCTCTTTTTTCAACATATCCGGACAGATTGCACATAAGGTCTGCCTCCTTCCCTAATCCGCCCTCCCGCAGGCTTCATTTCCCCATATTTTTATCTCGTCACATTTTTAAGCCATTTCTTCTGCTTATATCTCCACAGACAGATCGGAAGCTTGATGATCTCGTCCGACAAAAGGATCACATAAACTACGACGACCGGCCATTTAAAGACAAACGCCGCCAGCCAGCCGATCAGGATCGACCCGCCCCACATGGAGGCGATGTCCAGAATCATGCCAAAGCGCGTATCGCCGCCCGCGCGGAATACGCCGACGACCAGATCCGTGTTGAGCGCCTGCGCCACCACATAATAGGACATGACGCCCAGAAACGCATTCATATAAGCCGCAGTCTGTCCCTCAAAGGCAAGCCCGGAAATAACCAGCGGACGGATGAGCAAAAGCAGCGCCCCGCCGATCACTCCGCCGATCAGGGACAGGCGGACAAATCTTCTTCCGTATTCCTCCGCAAGCGCAGTCCTGCCCTCCCCGATCACCTTGCCGATCATGATCGCGGTCGCATTGCCCAGACCAAATACCACGACCTGTGCCAGCTGCCTGCATACATGGGCGACCGAATTTGCCGCCACCGCACTGCTTCCCAGATGGCCGACGATTGCCGCATTTGCG
The DNA here is from genome assembly GCA_900550285.1 of uncultured Lachnospiraceae bacterium. Taxonomy (GTDB): domain Bacteria; phylum Bacillota; class Clostridia; order Lachnospirales; family Lachnospiraceae; genus Gallintestinimicrobium. The sequence goes on along the minus strand of URRW01000009.1, from coordinate 41,271 downwards.
GAATAGCCAAGCCCCCAGAACAGCTCGTTTAAAATAACAGGCCCGGAGTAATGCATAAAATCCCGAAACAGCACCGGATCCATATGCAGCACATATTTAAGCCGTACCTTTACATCATGGTTGCAGCGTTTCGCATAGATCAGCACGATCAAAAGCTCCAGCATACGGGCGCAGAACGTCCCGACCGCAGCGCCCACGATCCCCAGCTTCGGCGCGCCCAAAAGTCCGAAGATCAAAATTGCATTGATCACAAAATTCAGCGCCAGCGAGCTTGCATACACGATCGTGGAGATCACCACTTTTTCCACGGACTTCATCACGTTGAGATAGCCCATCGTATATACCGTCACCGGATAGGTCAGCGCCACGATCCGCAGATATTTGCAGCCCTCTGCGATCACCTCCGGATCGTTCGTAAAGATCCGCATGATCGGCTCCGGCATAAGAAGGGTCACTGCCATAAACGCGATGCCCGCCGTCTCCGCCAGACGGATCACGATGCCAAGTATCTTTTCGATAGAATCCTTATCGCCCTTTCCCCAGTACTGGGCGGTAAGCACGCAGGCTCCCGAGGTCATGCCGAAAAGGAATAAATTCAGGACAAAAAGTACCTGTCCAGCCAGCGAAGCCCCGGACAGCGCCTTTTCCCCGACCCTTCCCAGCATAATCACGTCCGTCGCATTGACGCCGACATTGATCAGATTCTGCAGCGCCATCGGCACGACAAGGGCAATCACCCTGCTCCTGAAATTATCATCATCCACGATAGACGATCTTTTGTTTCTTAAAAATCCCATAAATCTCCTCATAGAGGATGCGCTGCAAAAATTTCACAGCGCATCCTCTTTTCCCATTTTTTCTATTTTTCTGCTGTCTTTTATCTTCCTCTGCCCCTATCCCTGCAGCCCGAAGCATTATTTTTTCTTCCGCCCGGCAGCCTCTCCGATCAGATAGCACACCGCCGCGGCAGCCATGCCGTTGATGGACGCGATGCCCACATGCACCAGATTTGCCACGACCGCGCCGATTACAACGCCTGCGATGGCAAACCAGTTCACCTGCTTTTTGATCACATCCCACTGCTCGTACTCTTTTTTATGGAAAAAGTAGTCGATCACGATGATCATGCCGACCGGGGGCAGGGTGCAGTTTAAAATGTTCAGCCAGCCCACAAAATTGTTGTACAGCCAGATGGCGCTCACCGTTCCCAGCACGCCGGAGATCATGACCATCGGGCGCTTTCTGATCTTCGTAATGTTGGAAAGCCCAAGCCCCGCCGTATAAAGGGCGTTGTCGTTGGTCGTCCAGATGTTTAAGCCCAGCACGATGATCGCAAAAAACGTCAGGTTTAAGGCAACCATCACCTCGAAAATATCATTGCCGCCCACATACACGCCGCTGAACGCCCCAAAGCAGAACATCAGGCTGTTTCCGATCAGAAAGGCGATCACCGTTACGACAACGGACTGCACCGCATTTTTGGAAAAACGGGCAAAGTTCGGCGTCGCCGTGCCGCCGCTGACAAAAGATCCGATCACCAGCCCCGCGCCTGTGATCACGCTCATGCCCTGGCTTTCCGCAAATTTCTCCGCCAGCGGCACGTCGCCTGTCTGTACCGCCATTACCATCGCCGTGATGCCCAGGATTGCGATGAGGGGAACTGAAATGTAGCTTACAACCGTCATCGCCTTAATCCCGAAAAACGCCGATCCCATCATGCACGCGCCCGCGATCAGCACGAGCACATAGGGAAGCCACTGGTTTTCCGGATCGATCAGCTTCGCGACGGGGATCGCAAACATCGCCACGCCTACGCCAAACCAGCCGATCTGGGTAAAGCTGATGAGCACCGACGGCAGATAGGAGCCCTTTGCGCCAAAGGAATGCTGCGCCAGAAGATCCAGCGAAAGCCCCGTCTTTGCGCCCACATAGGCAAGTGCCCCGGTGTAGACTGCCAGGATCGCACCGCCCAGTGCCAGCGCCCCGATAAATCCGGGCAGATCCATGCTGTCGCCCAGCTGCTGCCCCGTCCACATGCTCGCGGAAAAAAACGTAAATCCGAGCATGATCATAAACATGGTCAGAAAACGCCGCCTCGCAAACTTCGGCACAGGCATCAGCGAATAATCGTGATCCACCACTTTTGTTTCTTTTGAATTACCCATAATCTCCTCCGGTGTTTATTTGTTCATTTTGTAAACGGGATCGGCAGGATAGCCGCCGCGCAGCTTCTGCATGCCCCGCTGTACCGCATCCTTGGAATTTTTCCAGTCTGCGTCCTTGTTCAGATAGTCAAACTTTTCGATCAGCCAGTCCACATCCGCGCTCATGCGCTCCATGTTTCTTTGCATGACCTCAAAAATCTCCGGGAAAAACGTCTCCTTTTCCTTATCGGAAAGCTTTCCGTCCGCATGGCTGCACAGCTCCCCGAAATGGTGCAGGCAAAATCCTTTTCCCTTCCGGATCTTTTCCGCAAAGGCGGGATCATTTTCATACAGGTAAAAAAACGTGTCCAGATAGCGCGGATATTCCTTTTTGAAGCGGTCGCAGATATAGCAGCTCTCCTCCTTCTGGGCAGCCCACACGCCGATGGCATTCCGGCTTGTCACACGGCGCAGCCTGTCCGCCATGGACTGCTTTCCGGGCTTAAAGCGCGCAAATTCGCCCTCCATCTCCTTTAACAGCTTCTTATAGTAGGTTTTTAAGATCCAGCCGTTTCCCAGCGTATTGCCGTAATCAAACATTTTTTTCATGTGGACGCGGCAGAAGCCCTCCTTGTCCGTATCCTCCCGCACATCGCTCTCCATATAGGAGGCGCAGGAGCCGAGCACAAAATCCATCAGATCCTGCTCCACATTCCGTTCAATATAGCAGAACGGGCACTCATCGTCCGCATTTACCGCGTCGTTTAAAGGGATCGTATACAGCTTCTCCTTCATGATAATCTCCTCACCTTTCCGTCATTTTCTGCAGCATATCCACATAGACGCAGATCTCATGATACAGCCGCTCCGGCGTAAAATCATAGCGGCTCGTCATGTCCTCTGTGATCCCGTCGATCGTATAGCGCACCAGCCGCACCATGTGGTCTGCATCCCCGTAGGGCGCAAAGCGGCTGTAGTCCGCCTGCATGTTGTAGGCGCGCATTTTTTCCATGTAATCGTTGCGCTTGTCCGCGATCTGCGTCACCGCCTCCAGACATTCCTCGCGCATCGCCCCGTTTAAAAACTTCTGCATATACGGATACAGCTTCATTACCTGCATCCTCGCCCGCTCCATCTGCTTGACCAGCGCAAAATAATCCGTCTCGGAGCGCCTTACCTCCCGGGACAGCTCCAGCAGCATAAAACGGGCGCTGTAATCAAACAGGAAATTATACAGCCCGATCTTGCTCCCGAAATAATGAAAAAGCAGCCCCTTACTGATCCCCGCCTCCTTCACAATATCGTCCGTGCTGGCGTGCTTGTAGCCTTTGCGGGAAAATATCTTGAGGGCTGCGTTGATCATCCGGTCCTGCTTTTCCTGTTTCAAATCAAAAAACTTGTCATTCATGTACTTCTCATCCCCGTATGTATTGACCTTGCCGGTCGGTATCTTTCTGCATTGTACCATACCCGCCGGATCTGTTCAACCGGGAACTTCTGAAAGCCGGGAACTTCTGAAAACTTCTGAAAACTTCTGAAAACTTCTGAAGGCTGTCAGGGCATCAGCTCCCCGATGCCCTGCTCCTTGTTGTCGCGCACGGAAATCCACAAATAATTGTTGTCGTCGTCCACATCGCGGCAGATCGGCACCTCCTTCGCGTTCGTCCCCGCCCCGTAAGGGCTCCATACGCCGCTGTCAGCCACGCCGTTCCACTCCTCCTGATTACCGTCCCAGTTTAAGGTGGTCAGATACATCTCGCCGCTGTAGCGGCCGTCCTGAAACGTCCCGATCACGTTCTGGATGTAGCGGTCCTTCTTTGCCGCATGCGCCATGTCCAGCTCATAGTGCTCCTGCCCTTCGCCGTTTGGCATGTCGCTTGCCCATTCGCCCATGTACATATGCATCCGGTACGCCCTATCCGAAGCAGTGTCGTCGTCATAATAGACATAATAATGAATCCACTCCCCCTGGCCGGAGCGCCTGCCGCCTTCCCATTCGCCGTAATAGTAGGCGTTGTCCGCATAGCAGGCGATGCCCTTGCCCTGCGGCTGGCCCTCGTCGTTGCGCTCCCCATAATAATAGAACGTGTCCTCATCGGCAATGCTTGCAGACATCTTCATATACCATGCCAGCATTGCCAGATCCTCCACCGCCTCCATGTTGTCCTGCTCCCAGTAGGCAGCCATTTCCAGAAGCATCTGCTCATTGCTCTTGTTGGCGCTGTCCGCTCCCGCAAAGGGGTCGTTGCCGCTGATCGTGCGCATGGATGCGCCTGCGGTCTTATTTTCCTTCGGCTTGCCCGACGGAAGCTGGTTTGCAATGCTTTCGCTCTCCGTCTCTGCTGCGTCCTGCGCTGCTTCGGCAGATTCCTCCGGTTTTGCCTGCGTCCCGTCCTCTGTCTTGTAGCCTTCTTCCGTCTCTTTGCTTTCTGACGCAGTTTCCTGTACTGCCGTGACAGTCTCCATGCCCTGCACCGCCTCTGCGCCGCCGTTTACGTCCGCCTTCTTCTCCTGCAGGCGCACCACGCATAAAATGATGATAATGACTAAAAACAGGGCGATCGCCGCAACCGGGATCAGATCTTTCTTTTTATCCTCCATGTACTCATCTCCTCCAGTTTTTTTATTGTATCATAGGCTTCCGTCTTTTCCCATATAAACTTTATTAAGAAAAACGAAAGGCTGATCCTTTTTTCATATATATGCCGAATCCTCCCTTGACATCCCTGAAACTCATGACTATTATTATGAAACAAGGCTATTCGCCGCAATCCGGCTAAAAATTGCCTTAAATGCGAAAGAAAGAAGGTTTTTTATGCAAAAATGGACCGACAGGGCAAAAAAATGCGTGCCCTATCTCTTCCTTATTATCATTCCGGTTCTCAATTTCTGGCTGCTGGAATGGTTTACCCACAATCCCTTTGAAACAATGAAGCCCTATGTACAGTGGATGAACGTCGCGCTGTTCTGGTTTTCGGCACTTTTTTTATTCGGCCTCACCGGGCGGGTCAGCCGGGCTCTCGGCATCCAGACCGTATTCTGCATCATTTACGGCCTGGCAAACTATTTCGTGCTCGAATTTCGGGGCGCGCCCATCCAGCCCTGGGACATTCTTTCCATCGGCACGGCTGCCAGCGTCGCGGACAACTATGAATACAAACTGGACAAAGACGCGCTTACCGCGCTGATCGGGCTGCTTGTTTTGCTCGTCATGGAATTTTTCCTGCGGGCAGGCTTTCCCCGTTCCGGCAAAAAGCGCCGCATTTGGATTGCGCGCACGGCGCTCTGTCTCGTGACCGGGCTGCTCTGCTTTGGCTATACGAAGATGCTCCACAACGAGGATTTCGTCCAGAAAAAACTGCGCCTTTACGACAAGCTGTTTACCCCGACCACGATCCAGTTCAAAAACGGGACCGTTACCGCGTTTTTGATGGAGCTTCAGTATATGTCCGTGGAAAAGCCTGCCGGCTACAGCGAGGACAGCGCCAAAGAAGCGCTTGCTTCCTATGAAACGGAAGATGTGCCCGAGCGTACCCCAAACATCATCGTCATCATGAACGAGGCGTTTTCCGATCCCGCGGTTCTGGGGCAGTTTTCGACAAACGAGGATTACATGCCTTTCGTCCACAGCCTTTTAGACGGCGCTGAGGATACCGTTTCCGGGCTTTTGAACGTATCCGTCAAGGGCGGCAACACGGCGAACACCGAATTTGAATATCTGACCGGAAGCTCCATGGCGTTCCTGCCCTACGGCAGCATCCCCTATCAGCAGTATATCAAGGACGAAACGCCTTCTATGGCGTCCTGGCTGTCTGATTTTGGATACCGCACCGTCGCAATGCACCCTTACCGCGCCGCCGGCTGGGACCGCAACAAGGTGTATCCGCTGATGGGCTTTGACGAGATGTATTTCGAGGAATTTTATGAGGATTCCGCCCTCATCCGCAAATATGTGAGCGACGAGGCGGATTACGAAAAGCTCATCCGGATCTATGAGCAGAAAGAACCCGGCGAGCCGCTGTTTTTGTTCAACGTCACGATGCAGAACCATTCCTCCTATAACGACTGGGCGGATTATGACAACTTTACCCCCGACATCACAGCAGACGGCATCGATTCCGACGTCCTGTCCGCCTACCTGTCCCTGATGAAGCTGTCCGATCAGGCGATCGAAGAGCTGGTTCAATATTTTTCAGAGGAAGAAGAGGATACGGTCATCGTCTTTTTCGGCGACCACCAGCCTACTGATTCCGTGATCAATCCGATCCTGAAATTAAACGGCACGACCTCCTCCGCCCTTTCTCCCGAAGAGGAAGCAAGCCGGTATCAGGTTCCGTTCTTTATCTGGGCAAACTATGATATTGAAGAGGAAAGCGGCTTAAACATCAGCGCCAACTATCTGGCTTCCAGAACGCTGGACGCTGCGGGGCTTCCAAAGCCCGGCTATTTCAGCTTCTTAACTGAGCTTGAAAAACAGGTTCCCGTCATCTCCGCCAACCACGTTTCCTTATCCGACGGCACGTTTTCTGCCGCCGACGAGCAGGACGGTCTGTTGAACGAGTACAGAACCTTCCAGTATTACCAGCTTTTTGAATGACCCCGAAAAGGAGTATCCATCCGATGAAACAATTTTTGAGCAAACCGCGTTCTGCCCGCCCCTGCACGGGGCGGGTGCGCAGCTTTTTTGCAGACAACAAGATCTGCTTTTATTCGTTCCTGCTGCCCTTTCTTGCCATGCTGGCGATCTTTATCGGCAACGGCATCTATCCCTTCGGCGACGGCAGCTTCATGCACTCCGATATGTACCATCAGTACGTTCCCTTTCTGGAGGAATTCCTGCGAAAAGTCAAAGACGGCGAGCCCCTTTACCATTCCTGGCGCATCGGCATGGGCTCCAACTACCTTGCCCTCTACGGCTATTACAGCGCCAGCCCCTTCAACTGGCTGATGCTCCTTGTCCCCCAGCAGTTCCTGATCGAATTTATGAGCTACATGGTGGTGTTCAAGATCGGGCTGTGCGGCTTTACCTTCGCCTGGTACCTGAAGGAAAAATTTCAGACCAGACAGCTTTCCATCCTCTTTTTTGCGACCTTTTATGCCATGAGCGGCTTCGTTGCCGCCTATAACTGGAACGTGATGTGGATGGATACGCTGGTGCTTGCGCCGCTCATCGTGCTGGGCTTAGAGCGCCTTGTCCGGGAGAAAAAGGGCGGGCTTTACTGCGTTACCCTCGGGCTGTGCATCCTTTCCAACTACTATCTTTCCATCATGGTCTGCCTCTTTTTGTGCCTGTACGCGCTGGTTCTCGTACCGGAACTGTACGGCGCGGACGGCTGGAAGGCGTTCTGGAAACGGCTTGGGGGCGCGGTGGGACGCTTCGCGCTTTATTCCCTGCTCGCCGCCGGCATGGCTTCCGTGATCCTCATTCCCGAAGCCGCGGCGCTGACTGCGACCGAATTTTCCGACGTGAACTTTCCGAAAAAGGTGACGTGGTATTTCTCCTTTTTTGACGTACTCGCGCGCCATGCTGCGGGCGTACAGCGGGAAACCGGACTCGACCACTGGCCCAATATTTTTTGTTCCAGCGCCGTGTTCTTTTTGATCCCGCTCTATGTCACAAACTGCCGGATCCAGATAAAGGAAAAGGTCGGAAAGCTCCTTTTGTGCGCTTTTCTCATCGTCAGCTTTTCGGTGAACAACTTGAATTTCATCTGGCACGGCTTAAACTATCCGGATTCCCTTCCGGCGCGCCAGTCCTTTTTGTACATCCTGCTTGTGCTGACCATGTGCTTTGAGGCAGTATACCGTTATAAAGGCTTTACCGCAAAGCAGCTGCTCTCCTGCGCCGGCTTCGGGCTTTTTTATCTGCTTCTGGCGCAGAAACTTGTGGACAACGACGCTTTTTCCACCGGCGTATTCCTGCTCACGGGAGCGCTCGTCGCCCTCTACGCGCTGCTTTTGTACTGCCGGGAAAAATACCAGGCAAACGCTTCTGCAATGAAGCTCATCTCTGTCCTTACGCTGGCGTGCGTTGCCTTTGAAGCCACCTTCAACATGGCGTATACGAGCGTATCGACCACGAGCCGCTCCAGCTATTTGGATCCGCTTCCCGCCTATCAGGCGCTGACTGAGCGCACGATGCAGGAGGATACAGATTTTTACCGCTTTGAAAAATTCAGCCGCGTCACCAAAAACGACGGCGCGCTGGCGGGCTATCCTACCGCATCCCTGTTTTCCTCTACGGCAAACGCCGCCGTGGAAGGCTGGTATGACCGGATGGGCATGAGCGAAAGCAAGGTATTTTACTGCTTTGACGGGCAGACGCCCTTTACCTCCGCCCTGTTAAACGTCCGCTATATGTTCTCCCGGACAGACAGCGAGGATCCAAATCTCTATACCCTGATCGGCGAGCAGGACGGCGTCTATTTATACAAGTGCAATTACACCCTGCCTGCGGGCTTTGTACTGACGGACGGACAAAACCTCTCCTCTTTGGAGCTGGAGGCTTCTTCCTCCGACCCGCTGGAGCTGCAAAACCAGATGGCGTATTCCCTTGGCGCAGCCTCCCCGCTGTTTGTCCCCGTCGTTTCCTCTGAAACGGACGACGCCACTTCGTTTACGGCAGAAAAAGAAGGACATTACTACGCCTACACCAAAAACCGCAAGGCAGACACGATCGAAATGGATTCGGAGAGCCTGACAAAAACCTTTAAAAAGGTAAAATACGACTACATTTTAGATCTCGGCAGGCATAACGCCGGCGAAACCGTTACCCTCTCCGACGAGGAAGGGCAGGCGCTGGATGCCACAGTCGTCATGCTGGATGAAGCCGTGCTCGCACAGGTGCTGGATACCCTTTCTGCGCAGCCCTTTGTCGTGGATTCCTGGGATTCCGAGCATGTAAACGGCACGATCGACGTGTCAGACGCCGGACAGCTTGTGCTTTCCATTCCGGACGAACCGGGCTGGACGCTTAAGGTGGACGGACAGACTGCCGAACATGAAGCCTATGACGGCACTTTCCTTTCCGTTTCCCTGACGGAGGGAAGCCATACCATAAAATTAAGCTACCGCCCTGCAGGCCTTACCGCAGGCATCGCAGTCAGCCTCATCAGCATCGCGCTTTTCCTTGCGATCCGCTTCTGGCTGCGCCGCAAAAAGGCAGCTTCGTTACCCCGTTGACCCCATAGAGCCCGGAGCGTCTGAAACGCTCCTGAATGGAGGAATTTATGGAACATTTATTCATCCCGGACGGATACGCTTCCGCCCTGAACCTGCATGACACCCAGATCGGCATTAAGACGGTAAAGGATTTTTTCCAGAGCCTTCTGATCAAGCACTTGAATCTGCTGCGCGTCTCCGCGCCGCTGTTTGTCGATCCTGCTTCCGGCATGAACGATAACCTAAACGGCTATGAGCGCCCGGTATCCTTCGGCATCAAGGAGCAGGACGACTACCGCGCCGAAGTCGTCCAGTCGCTTGCCAAATGGAAGCGCTATGCCTTAAAGGAATACGGCTTTTCCATCGGGGAAGGGCTCTATACCGACATGAACGCGATCCGCCGGGATGAAATCACCGACAATATCCATTCCATTTTTGTGGATCAGTGGGACTGGGAAAAGGTCATCGGCAAAAACGACCGGAATCTGGAAACGCTCATGGACACGGTGCGCGACGTTTACAAGGCGCTGCGCAAAACGGAAATGTACATGGCGATCCAGTACGACTATATCGAAGAAATCCTGCCCCGTGAAATCTTTTTTATTACCACGCAGGAGCTGCTCGACCTTTATCCGGACAAAACGCCGAAGGAACGCGAATATCTGATCACAAAGGAAAAGGGCGCTGTCTGCCTGATGCAGATCGGCGATACGCTCTCAAACGGAAAGCCGCACGACGGGCGCGCCCCCGACTACGACGACTGGGCGTTAAACGCCGACATCCTCGTATATTATCCGGTGCTGGACATCGCGCTGGAGCTGTCCTCCATGGGCATCCGCGTGGACAAAAAGGCGCTTATGTACCAGCTTGAAAAAGCGGGCTGCCCCGAACGCGCCTGCCTTCCGTTCCAGAAATCCATCCTAAACGAAGAACTGCCCTATACCATCGGCGGCGGTATCGGGCAGTCCCGTATCTGTATGTTCTTTTTGCGCAAAGCCCATATCGGCGAAGTGCAGTGCTCTATCTGGCCGGACAAAACCCGCCGGGCAGCGCTGGAACAGGGCGTGCGGATGCTGTAAATCTGCTCCGGATCATCCCTGCCAGCAGTTTTCGATCTCCTCCCGGATGATCTCCACATAGCGTTTTGCTTTCGCAATATCATGGTTGATCGTGTATACATCCCGCTGCGCGATCTCCATCTTACAGCCCCGCGCCGCGTGCAGGCTTGCCCGGATATGGCTGCGGAAGCCTTCCTCATCCAAAGCCGTGCCCGTGCCTAAATACAGCGGGCTCGGCTTTCTGTGGAAGATCACATTGCTGCCGCGCAGGCGCTCTCCCATATATTCTTCCTTACACCAGGGCGAAATGGAAACCTTTCTCAAATTTTTCAATTTGGAAATACAGCTTTCCCAGATCGGATCCACCGGCTCGCAGCAGCCGTAGGATAAAAGCCCGTACTGCTCCGAAATCTTTTTATAGCAGGGGAAAATAAATTCCTCATACATCTCCGGCGATATGCTGACCGTCTCCTGCGAATCCATAAATCCCCACAGATCCTTCGTCGTGTACGTTCCCGGCTCCTTCTGATCGGGCAGCGTCCTGTTATAGCACCAGCTCCCCTGACCGAGCCCACCGCTGCCTGTCGTCGGAAGCAGTATCCCCTTCTCCTCCATCAGCCTGTAGTAGGCGATCGTATCGTCGGCGATCCGGTTCATCATCTCCTGGAACAGCTCCGGATAGTCCATCATGTTGTACATCATATTTTCCATTCCCATAAAATGCACAACCATCTGCGTAGGCACGCTGTAAAGGCAGCCGCCCTCCAACTTTACCGGAAGGATGTCGCCGATCGCCTCTTCGATCGCCTGCTTTTTTGCAAGCGTGGCTTTCACATCCACTCCAAACTCCGTTTTCCCAAGCTTCTCCCAGTCCTCTTCCAGATCGTTTACCACATGCTCGAACTGGTGTCCGACGCTCTTATTGCCGGATGCGTCCGTCGTCTCCTGCACATGGATCGGGATGCCAAACAGCGTAAAATAAGTATCATACCCCATCCCGAAATGATCCGGCGTCACCCTGTCGTCGTCAAATAATTCCTGATTTAAAAAATTCCCGTAAAGCTGCTTTTCCACCTGACGGGCAAACGCCCCGCCGCAGCGCATCCTGTCCGGCAAAATCTCCTGCTCAAAGGTCGCCATCTCCAAATGGATCATGGGACGCTCCCCTTTCAGATCGTTGTGCAGGTACCATTCCTCCCTGCGCTTTACATTTTCCGGCATGTTGGCATATTCCAGCTGCTTTTTTGCCAGCTCCCGCAGGATTTTTTTGTCCTCCCGGCTGATTTCATACCCCATTTTCTGCCCTCTTTCCCGCCCTGTCGGCGATTCCTTCTCTTTTCAGCGGTTCCGTCCGCTTATTTTTCTTTTTCCGAAACGCCGCCGGCGTTACCCCGTAGCGCTCCTTAAAGCATCGGATAAAATAATTCGCATCCGGATACCCGCACCGTTCCCCGATTTCGGAAACGCTGTCTTTTTTCGCATTCAAAAGCATGCACGCCATCTCCAGCCGCAAAATCCGGATATATTCCACCACGGACAGTCCCAGCCGCTTCCTGAATTTCCGGCAGAAATACGATTCCTCGTAGGAAAACTTCCGTGCGATCTCCCTTGTGGAAAGCGCCTCCGTATAATGGTTGTTCAAATAGTCAAGCGCCTGCTCAAACCGGTCGTCCACCGTCTCCGGCACATACGACGTATCCTGCTGCCACCGAAGCAGGCTGCCCAAAAGCTCATAGACCATCCCCCTTAAAATCAGGGCGCTCCCTGTCCTGCGGCAGTCATATTCCCTGCAGATGCGCCGCAGAAGGCTGGACAGCTCTTTTTTTCTGATCCGGTTTTCAAAACGAAGATTCCCGGAAAGCAAAAGCGCCGCCACATCTTCTCCCGCCGCCGTCTGTCCTTCCCAGCCGGACGGCTCAAACATTACCGCCCGGTATAAAACGCCCTCCCTGCCCGCCGCCGCGGCATGGGGCTGGCGCGGATGGACAAACACCGCCTCCCCCCGCTCTGCCCGCACCTTTTTATTTGCGCAGACAACCTCCAGGCTTCCCTCCTCCACATACAAAATCTCGATCCGGTCGTGCCAGTGCGCACCAAAGCACACCTCCTGCGCCCCGAAGCGGGTCGTCAGTATCTTCACCGGCAGATCCTCATATTCCACCGCCGCAGGTTCAAACAGCTCGTTCATTCCAATTCCCCCAAAAGTCAAAATCATGCGATTTTGAAGCAAATTTGCATGATGTCTTTTTCTCCTCTTTCCCTTATCATAAGGGTAACCAAAAAAGTTTTCAATAGGAACGTCAGCGACGCTCCTGAATGGAGGGAATCATGCAGATCGGAATTTGTGTCGGCCATATCGAAAAAGAAAAAATGCCGGAGCAGTTTGCCCGGCTCGCTGCGGAAAAGATCCATTCCTGCCAGCTCGTTTCCTGGAATCCTGCCCTCTGGACAAAGGAGGACGCAGAGGTGATCCGAAGCGCTGCACAGCAGTACGACGTTACGATCAGCGCCTTCTGGTGCGGCTGGATCGGGCCGCGCGTGTGGGATTTTTACGACGGACAGGAAACGCTCGGGCTCGTCCCTGTTACCTATCGCTTTGAGCGGATGAAAAACCTCATGGACGGGGCTGATTTTGCGAAGCTTCTGGGTGTTGCGGACGTTGTCAGCCACATGGGCTTTATCCCGGAAAATCCGCACGATCCCAACTATCCCGGCTTCATTTCGGCGCTCCGCACCGTTGCCGGGCATTTACAGCAAAACGGGCAGTATCTGCTTTTTGAAACCGGTCAGGAGACTCCCGTTGCCATGCTGCGCGCCTTCGAGGACATCGGCACCGATAACCTTGGCGTCAACCTCGATACCGCCAACCTCATCCTCTACGGCAAGGCAAATCCCGTGGACGCCCTCGACGTGTTCGGGCGCTTTGTGCGCAACATCCACGCAAAGGACGGGCTCTATCCGACAAACGGCCACGATCTTGGCAAGGAGGTAAAGCTCGGAACCGGAAAGGTGGATTTTCCCGCCTTTTTCAAAAAGCTCAAAGCCCTCGGCTATGACGGCCCCGTTACCATCGAACGGGAGATTTCCGGAGAACAGCAGATGATCGACATCCGGGAGTCCATCGTCTACTTAAACGACATCATTTCCGCTTTATAAGGAGGTCAAAATTATGCTGAAAGTTGGAATCCTCGGCGTCGGCGGGATCAGCGGCGCACATATTAACGGCTGGCTCAATATCCCCGAAGCAAAAATCACTGCGCTCTGCGACATCCGCCCGGAGCAGATGACCGCCCCCGCCGAAAAAACAAAAGCAGCCTGCTATACCAATTTTGAAGAAATGCTCAAAAAGGAGGAACTGGACGTTATCGACATCTGCCTGCCCACCTTCCTGCACGCCTCCTATGCAGTCAGGGCGCTGGAACGCGGCATCCATGTCCTTGTGGAAAAGCCCATTTCCCTCTGCAAAGACGACGTGGATCTGATCTATGAAACTGCGCAGAAGCATCATGCCAAATTCATGGTCGCCCATGTGATCCGTTTCTGGGATCAGTATACCTATCTGCGCGGTCTGTATCAGAAACAGACGTACGGACGGCTTTTAAGCGGCTCCATGTCCCGCCTTGGCAGCACGCCCAAATGGAGCTGGGACAACTGGATGACCGACGAGAGCCGAAGCGGGCTTGTCCCCTATGACCTGCATATCCACGATCTTGATTTCCTGATCTATACGTTTGGAGAGCCGAAAAACATCATCCGTCACGAGGGCCGCTCCGAGGGTCAGGACTACATCCATGCCGTCTACGAATACGACGGTTTCTTCATTTCCGCAGAAGCCGCATGGTTCAAAGGTTCCTCGCCCTTTGCGGCAGGCTACCGCTTCCAGTTTGAGCACGCCCTTATCACCTATGAGCACGATGTTTTAACCGTGTACGAGGAGGACGGAAACATTCTGGAATTTTCCCCGCAGGGCGGTCTGGAAAACGGCATCAACCTGCCTTCCAGCGACGCTTACTACAACGAGATCCGCTATTTTGCGGACTGCGTGTTAAAGGACGAGCCGGTTTCCATCCTCTCTAAAGAGGAGTTAAAAACGGTCATCCGTATTTTGGACAGCTTTTAAGCGGCATACCGGCGCGCTTTCCCGTTCCGGTCAGCAGTTGAAAAGGTGTTTACCCCGCAAAAAAAAGCAGGCTCACAGCCTGCTTTTTTTCGGCGCATTCCAGTCTGCGCTCAAATATTTCTGTATCGCGTCGATCTGCATATCCGGGCTTTCATAAATGTAAAGATAGCCGCCCGTCTTTTCGTACGCCACGATCAGGGATCCGACTTTCCCTTTCTTCTCCGGCGGGACGCCCCAGAACATAATCCGGGAGCCGTCCCCGAAATCCAGCACATACTCTGCCTGCGCGCCGGGCATTTCGCCCTTTCTTTTTCCCATGTCGCGGATCGTGATATAATTCCATATCCGGTTCAGATTTTCCTCCAAAATGAAATTCGCCACGCCCTCGCCCTCGGCAGAAGCGCTTCTGTGATCCACCGCGTATACGATACTGTCCGTCAGATACCCCTTATATTCCCGATAATCCTGCCCCAGCTTCCCGATCACGATAAAGCTGCACACCATGACAATAATGATGACCACAACCGGGATCGTAAGCCCTTTCAGCAAAAAATCCTTCGGCTTTTTCTGATTGTGCAAAACCTGAATTTCCCTCATATAAATCTCCCTTCCAAAGCGCCGACCCCCGTTTTCCTACGCCTGTTTTTTCTGCAGCTTATACATCATGATAACGCTGACCGCCGAAATTACGAGGAAAAAGATACATGCTGCGGGAGTCAAAAACGCATCCCCAAAGCTTGTCAGATCCAGCACGATATACACAAACAGGTTCGCTACGCTGTGGAATACCATCGGGGCTGCCAGCGTTCCGTACAGCTCATATACGAGCGCCAGCAGGACGCCGATCACCGTTGCGTACACCGCCTGAACCAGATTGCCGTGGAATAAGCCAAACGCCAGACCCGAAAGGACGATCGCAGCCGGAACCTTCATCACTTTTTTCAGCTGGCCGTACACGACGCCGCGGAATACGACTTCCTCCCCCAGCGGCGCCAAAATGCCGTAAGACAGGATCCCAAGCCAGATCGGCGTATCAAACTGGATCTGGGAAATTTCCTGAAACGTCGGGGAATACCGGTACAGCTCGATCACGTTCAAAAGCCCGTTCATCCCCACCGCAGACGCTGCCGCCAGAATTACCATCGGAACAACGGACAGGCCGTCGATGCTTTTTTGGGGCTTGAAAGCCATCTGTTTGTGCCAGATCCCGAAGCATGCCGCAAAAGCGCCAAGCGTTGCCGCCGCATTCGCCAGATTCATCCACAGATTATAGCTCTCTTCCCCAACTCCGATCCCGAATACTTCCAGCACCGGCGACAGCAAAATCGCAAGCAGCAGCACTCCCATGCTGATCCCGATGCTTACCATATAATAAGTACCCATCGCCAGCGCGCTCATGCCGACCGCCTTCCAGAAATTCCGCGCTTTGTCAGACAGCTTCCTTCCGCCGGGCGCTGCGGCATTCTGTCCGGCATTTTGCCATGCGCCTGCCGTGCTTCCCTGTCCGGCGTTCTGCCATGTGCCTGCCGCGCTTCCTTGTCCGGCGTTCTGCCATGTGCCTGCCGCGCTTCCCTGTCCGGTGCTCTGCCATGTGCTGCTCCGGTAGCGCCTGCTGCTTCCTACCGGCGGCTCCTGTCCGGCGCCTCTGCCGGGCTGGCGGGCATTCTGCCAGCCATTTTGCCGCTCATTTTGCCCTGCATTCTGCCAGACGTTCTGCCCTGCCGTCTGCCAGCCGTCCTGCCGCCCATTTTGTCCGGCGCCCTACCGCGCAAAATGCCCCGCGCCGCCCAAAAGCACCTGCCGAAGCCCCTGCACGTCGCGCACGATGATCTCTGCTCCCGCCTGTTCCAGCTCGCCCGGCTGCGCATATCCATAGGCTACCGCGATATTATGCGTCCCTGCCGCCTTCGCGCCCTCAATGTCAAAGCTCCGGTCGCCGACCATCACGACCTCCCACGGTTTTGCCCCATAGCGCTGCGCAAGCTGCCGCAGTGCCTCCAGCACAACCTCTTCCTTACGGTCGCGCGTCCCGTCCAGCTCGCTTCCAACAACGATGTCAAAATACTGCCGGATGCCGAAATGAACCAGAATATCCTCCACATATACGGTCGGCTTGCTGGACGCCACCGCCAGCTTCGCCCCCGCCTGCTCCAGATCGTGCAAAAGCACCGTAATGCCCGGATAGAGCGTATTCTCATATTTTCCGGTCACCGAAAACCGCTCCCGGTATTTCGCCACCGCCGCTTCCGCCTGCTCCGGCGTAAAATCATAATATCTCATGAAGCTGTCGCGCAGCGGCGGGCCGATAAAAGGCTCCAGCCGGTCCAAATCCGGCTCGTCGATCCCAAAGCTCTTTAACGCATACTGCACGCTCCCGCAGATCCCCTGCTTCGGGTCGCTGAGCGTCCCGTCCAGATCAAATAAAATATAGGAAAACATTATCTTTCGTCTCCTTTGCTTCTCTTTCCCGTTTCGGGTTACTATCATATTACCAGAAAATCGCCCGCGCGGTCATGAAAATTTTGTGAAAATATAAAGTTTAAAAAAGCTCTCATACTCCTTTTTCCCTGCAGCGCATCTTTTCCCTCTCCTCCGCATACACTTTAGCAATAACAACGCCGGGTATTTCCATGATAAAAGATTTTTTCAGACTCGTCCAGAACAAAATGAAGCATTACGCCATCCTGCCGTCGATCCGGTCGCTCGTACATACGCCGGCATTTCAAAACGCCCTGTTCCTGCTCGGCATCCTCGCCTTTTTGCAGGCATGTCTGATGCTCGCCCCCGAATCGGTCACCGCTTCCTCCTCCAATGTCGTAAACGGCATCGAGCTGCCCGTATGCAGCGTGCAGACGCCCCAGAAAAAGGTCGCGCTGAGCTTTGACTGCGCCTTCGGGAATACGGATACGCAAAAAATCCTCGATACGCTTCGTGAAAAAAACGTGCACGCCACCTTTTTTGTGACCGGAAGCTGGGTCAGATCCTATCCCGATGCGGTCAAAGACATTCTCGCCGCCGGACATGACCTTGGCAGCTACGGCGAAAGCTACACCTCCATGAGCGCCCTTTCTGTCCCCCAGAAGCAGGCGGAGCTTGAAAACCTGCACCGCCGCGTCAAAGAGCTGACCGGCTATGAAATGAACCTGTTCCGCCTCCCCTACGGAGACTATGACAATGAAACGATTCGTACCATACGGGAATACGGCTATTTCCCGGTGCAGTGGACCGTCAACTCAATGGACTGGAAGGATTACGGGACGGAGGACATCGTCAGCCGCGTACTGGACAGCAGCCGGTTAAAAAACGGGGCGATCATCCTCTGCCACAACGGCGCGCGCTGCACCCCGGACGCCCTTTCCCCCATGATCGAGGGGCTTCAGGACAAGGGCTATCAGGTCGTCCCCGTATCCGATCTTATCCTCCAAAGCGACTATCATATGGACGCAGACGGCACGCAGATCCCCAACGAACGCTCCGGCAGGAAGTAGCTTCCGTCCGCCTCTGGTTTCCATGCGGTTTGCTTCCGTCCGCCTCTGGTTTTCCCGCTGCCTTTGTGCTATACTCGCCTTATGAAAAAGAAATTTCTCTCCTTAAAGACTTCCATTTTCATATTGATTCTTCTGCTTATAGGCGCGGCTGCCGTCGCCGTCCGGCTGGCGCAAAGGGAACCGTCCGTGCTCGCTTTTTCCGAAGCAATGACGTCTATTCCCGCTCCCCTTGCCAAAAATGCGCAGCCATCCTTAAGCGTCCCGACGCAGCTTACCAAGATCGGCGAAGACTATTTTCTGGTTGACTGCTACCATAACCAGATTTTAACCTCTGCCGACTTAAACGCGCCGCTTTCCGAATGGTATGTGCTTACCTCCCAGATCGACCGGGGGCACACGATCGCAGGGGACGGCGTCGTTTATCTTGCCGACGATACGGAAAATAACCGGATCCTCATTTTTGAAAAAAAGGACGATACCTTTGTCATGACGCAGATGTTTTCCAACGTCGGCGTCCGTCCCCACTATGTATGCTACGATGAGGACAGCGAACGCTTTTTTGCGCTCAGCTCCATGACCGGGGAGCTCTATGTGTTTTTCCGCCCCGATCCCTCCTCTCCGCAGGTTGCCCTCGAAAAAATCCTCTCCATTCCTGAACTGAGCGGCGTCTATGTCCGTTCCTTTATGATCGACGGCGATGACGTCTATTTCGTATCCGGAAACAGCGCCATCATCCGCGCCCGCAAAAAGGACTTAAAGGTGCTGGAACGCTTCCCCGTCCCTCCCGAAATTGCCGGAATGGTGCAGCTTGCCCGCATTCAGGACTGGTTTTATATTACAGTTTCCACCGACGCTGCCGGAAATCAGGATTATGCCACGATACTGCGCGTCAGGGATTTAAACGACCTTGCCGACGGACATTGGGAAGATATTTACAGCAATTTTATCGGCGGCGGAACGCCCTACTACATCACCGGCTTTGACGGGCATTTCTACCTGACCGAACACCGGATCCCCGGACACAGCGTCTGGCAGTTTGATGTAAAAGACAACGAACTTACCGACGCTGCCACGCTGTTTCCTTAACGGCTGCCGGGCAAAAAAAGAGACTGCGCACTAATTCCTTAGTGCGGCAGCCTCTCAGCTCTTCCTTTCAAACGGCTCACGCCCTCTTCCTTAAGTCTTTCCTTACGCGGCTGAGCGTTTCCGGCGTCATATTCAAAAAGGAAGCGATATACCGAAGCTCTACCTTTCCGAGAATATTCGGAAAATTTTTCTCAAACCACTCATAGCGCTGTTTCGTATCATACTGGTAAAGAACCCGCTTGATCTTATAATGAAGCTCCATCGAAGCGATCAGCATTCGGTGGTAGGTTTCCATCAGTTCTTCATTGCGGTGCAGCAGCTCAAACAGCTGCGGGATCGGAACCGCATACAAGGTCCCCTCCATCAGCACTTCCATCGTCAGCGGAGACGGCGCCTCAAGATCACCGCTGGGCATTGCCGGGAGGTCGAACTGCCATGAAAAGCACTCCGTATGGTCCCTGCCCTCTTCATCCAGAAAAAAGCCGCGCATGATCCCATCTACCTGAAAAAAGACCTTCTCCGCAATCTCTCCCTGCTTTAACAGAATATCTCCCCGCTTCATCTGGATAACCTCGGTGATCGCCTCCAGCCCATCCAGCGCCTCTTCCCCTTTTATGCCGTATCTTTCCCTAAAAAAATCTCTCACGCTCATATCCATTACAACATCTCTCCTCATCTGTATACCGCGATATTATACCCCTTTTTTTTCGATCCGTCATTGACATAAATCAATTCTGCCCATTTTTTACGTGATTCAGATCAATTATTCCCGTAATCCGGTTTCCCCTTTTCCTTCTCCCGCCGGTTCCGCTCCGCCTTTGAAAAAACGCAGCCGCAGTAATCCTGACGGTACAGCCCGTGCTCCCGACTCAGCTCGATGGATCTTAAATACCCGCCCTTTTTCTTAAAATCGGACGGAAGGCACGCCACGCCGTATTCTGCCCCCAGACGCTGTGCGATCTCGTTTAACCGCTGCGCATCCTTCATCGGGCTGATCGTAAGCGTCGTCGTAAAAAAGTCATAGCCGCCCTCAGCCGCCTTTTCTGCCGCCTCCCGAAGCCGCAGCTCATAACAGACCAAGCACCGCTCGCCGCCCTCCGGGCAGTCCTCCATCCCCTTTGTCGCCTCAAAAAACTTCTCCGGCTCGTAAGCGCCTTCCTCCAGCCTGATCTGATTGAGCGTTTCCGATCCGGCAGCCTCTTCATTTAATTCCTTTACCAGCCGCCGAAGCTCCTCTGCCCGGTGGCGATATTCCTCCCCAAAGCTGATATTCGGATTATAATAAAAAACCGTCACGTCAAAATACTGCCGCAGATATTCCAGACAATAGCTGGAACAGGGGGCGCAGCAGCTGTGCAGAAACAGCTTTTTGTGGGAATCGGGGAGCGTTTTGATCAGCTTTTCCAGCTCTGATTGATAATTGATCTTGTTCATAGTCCTCCTCAGACGGATCTCCATATCCGTCACACCAAACGCCGGCACGGTTTATGGTCCGGACTGCAAGAGGCTGCGCCTGTAACAGCGCAGCCCCAGTCTGATTATTTGAAATAAGAAACGCCGGACTCGAAGATCTTTAAATCCTGCTCGCCGTAAATATTTACCGCAACGCTTCTGTCGCGGCGCTCGGAATGCGCCATCTTGCCCAAAATACGTCCGTCGGGAGAGGTAATGCCTTCGATCGCCGCATAGGAACCGTTGACGTTCCACTCCTCATCCATGGAAACGCTGCCGTCCGGATCGGAATACTGGGTCGCAACCTGACCGTTTTCAAACAGCCTGTCGATCCACTCCTTCGGCGCTACGAAACGGCCTTCGCCGTGGGACGCCGGATTGACATAGACCCTGCCGACCTCTGCTCCCTGCAGCCACGGGGATTTGTTGGAAACGACCTTCGTGTATACCATCTTGGAAATGTGGCGGTTGATCGTGTTGAACGTCAGCGTCGGGGAATCCTCCTTCTGACCGACGATCTCGCCGTAAGGCACAAGCCCTAACTTGATCAGCGCCTGAAAACCGTTGCACACGCCGAGGCACAGACCGTCCCTTTCCTGTAAAAGCTTTGTCACAGCCTCTTTGATCTTCTCATTCTGGAACGCCGTCGCAAAGAACTTCGCGGAGCCGTCCGGTTCGTCGCCTGCGGAAAATCCGCCGGGGAACATGATGATCTGGGCGTTGCCGATCTCCTTTTCAAACGCGTCCACGGAGGAGCGGATGTCCTCTGCGCTCAGGTTCTTGAACACGCGCGTCACAACGTTGGCGCCGGCGCGCTCAAATGCCTTCGCGCTGTCGTATTCGCAGTTCGTGCCGGGGAATACCGGAATGAACACGGTAGGCTTCGCCACTTTATTTTTGCACACATAAATGCTGTCCGCACGGTACAGTCCGGTTTCCACCTTCTCTGCGCCCTTGACCGCCTTTGTCGGGAATACTTTTTCCAGCGGCTTCTTCCATGTCTCAACCGCTTCTTTTTCGGAAAGCTCCGTATCGCCCCATACAAACGCAGGCTTTTCGGTAACGGTTCCCAGAAGCGTATAAGGCACGCCGATCTGATCCAGCCGATCTGCCTCCACTTCTACAACCAGATCGCCAAGGCCGTTCGCAAACAGCGCCTCTGCCGTCACGTCCTTTTCCAGCTCAAAGCCCAGACCGTTGCCGAACGCCATGCGGGAAAGGGCTGCCGCTGCGCCGTAGCTGTCCAGCGCATACGCGGAAAGGATCACGCCGTCTGCCATCAGCTTTGTAATGCCCGCATAAAGCGCCATTACCTTTTCGTAATCCGGCAGATCGTATTCATTCTTCTCAATGGAGAAGCGCACCAGCCTGCTGCCCGCTTTTTTCAGCTCGGGCGTCACGATGTTCTTCTCTTTTGCCACGTCAACCGCAAAGGAAACGAGCGTCGGGGGAACGTCGATGTCGTTGAAGGTTCCGGACATGGAATCCTTGCCGCCGATGGAAGGAAGCCCAAAGCCCATCTGCGCGTCGTAAGCGCCCAAAAGAGCGGCAAACGGCTGGCTCCAGCGCTCCGGATCGGACGTCATGCGGCGGAAATACTCCTGGAACGTAAAACGGATCTTCGAGAAATCGCCGCCTGCCGCAACGATCCTTGCCATCGACTCCACAACCGCATAAACCGCGCCGTGGTAAGGGCTCCATGAGGACAGGTAGGGATCGAAGCCATACGCCATCATCGTCACGGTATCCGTTTTTCCTTTCAGGACGGGGAGCTTTGCAACCATCGCCTGCGTCTCTGTCAGCTGGTACTTACCGCCGTAAGGCATCAGAACGCTGCCTGCGCCGATGGAGGAGTCAAACATCTCCACAAGCCCCTTCTGGGAGCAGACGTTCAAATCTGCCAGCAGGGCTTTCCATGCTTTTTTATAATCGCCTGCCTTTACCGCTTCCTCAACTGCCGGAACCGCATACTGACGGAAATAGTTGTCCTTTTCGGAAGGGATGTCCACAAAAACATCCGTCTCCTGATGCGCGCCGTTGGTGTCGAGGAACGCCCTCGCAACGTCCACGATCTTTTTGCCGCGCCATTTTAATACGAGACGGGGCTCTTTTGTCACGACTGCGACCGCAACCGCCTCCAGATTCTCTTCCTCCGCATAACCAAGGAATTTGTCCACGTCAGCCGGGGCAACCACGACCGCCATACGCTCCTGAGATTCGGAGATCGCAAGCTCCGTGCCGTCCAGACCCGCATATTTCTTCGGAACCTTGTCCAGATCCACTTCCAGGCCGTCCGCCAGCTCGCCGATCGCAACGGAAACGCCGCCTGCGCCGAAGTCGTTGCACTTCTTGATCAGCTTCGACACCTCTTCCCTGCGGAACAGGCGCTGGATCTTTCTCTCTGTGGGAGCGTTGCCCTTCTGAACCTCTGCGCCGCACGTTTCAATACTCTTCTCCGTATGAACCTTGGAAGAGCCCGTCGCGCCGCCGCAGCCGTCGCGTCCCGTGCGTCCGCCTAAAAGGATGATGATGTCGTCCGGATCGGAGTTTTCACGGATCACGTTGCGTCTCGGAGCCGCGCCCATTACCGCGCCGATCTCCATGCGCTTTGCCACATAGTTCGGATGGTAAACCTCTTTGACATAGCCCGTCGCCAGACCGATCTGGTTGCCGTAGGAGGAGTAGCCGGAAGCCGCACCGCGCACCAGCTTTTTCTGGGAAAGCTTGCCCTTTAACGTATCCGCAACCGGAACTGTCGGATCAGCCGCGCCGGTCACGCGCATCGCCTGATACACATAGCCGCGCCCGGAAAGCGGATCGCGGATCGCGCCGCCAAGACAGGTTGCCGCGCCGCCGAAGGGCTCGATCTCTGTCGGATGGTTGTGCGTCTCGTTTTTGAAAAATACGAGCCATTCCTCAGTCACAGGCCCTTCGCCGTAATCCATCTCCACCGGAACGATCACGGAGCAGGCATTGATCTCGTCGGACTGCTCCATATCCTCAAGCTTCCCGTCCTTTTTCAGCTTCTTCATCGCCGCAAGCGCCAGATCCATCAGGCAGACAAACTTGTCCGGACGGTCCTGATACAGCTCCTTACGGGTTTCCAAATAGTCCTGATATGTCTTTTCCATCGGGGCGCGGTAATAGCCTTCGCCGAACTCCACATTTTTTAATTCGGTGGAAAACGTCGTATGACGGCAGTGGTCTGACCAGTAAGTATCCAGCACACGGATCTCCGTCATGGAAGGATCGCGCTTTTCCTCATTCGCAAAATAATTCTGGATATGCTTAAAATCCTGCAGGGTCATCGCAAGCCCCAGAGAATTGTACAGCTCTGTCAGCGCTGCCTCATCCAACGCGGTAAAGCCGTCCAGCACCTTCACATCGGCAGGCTCCGCAAACTCCGTCACAAGCGTCTCCGGCTTTGCCATATCCGTCTCCCGGGAATCCACGGGGTTGATGCAGTAAGCCTTGATCCTGTCAAATTCCTCGTCCGTTAAGTCGCCTGTGATCAGATAGGTCACGGCGGTGCGGATAACGGGAGTCTCCTCCGCCTTTAAAAACTGCACGCACTGTACCGCGGAATCCGCGCGCTGGTCGAACTGGCCCGGCAGAAATTCCACGCTGAACACGCGCCCGTTTGCAGGCACTTCAATGCTTTCCCGGTATAAAATATCAACCGGAGGCTCGGAAAATACGGTTCTGCACGCCTGTTCAAAAACATCGTCGCTGATATTTTCCACATCGTAACGGATGAACATCCGCACATCCTCAATCTTTGTCATGTTCAGATAACCGACAAGATCCTCTTTCAGTTCCTGTGCTTTGACCGCGTATCCGGCCTTCTTTTCCACATAAATCCGTTTTACGTTTCCCATGATTCCTCTCATTCTGCCGCGCAGGCGGCATTTTCGTAAAAGTAATGATAGAAGTTTTGCGCCGCATTGAAAGCTTTTTTGCGGCTGTCTTGTTTTATCATATCATAAAATCCTGCCGCGGGGTAGGGGTTTTTTGTCGGATGCTGCGGCATTCTGTTACCTTCCCTTTTCCATCACAAAATTTGTCAGCAAAACGCCCTGCCGTTCCACCTGCTGTTCTTTTATTACAGTATAGCCCCTTTTCTCAAAAAACGGTCTTGCCGTAATAGAGGCATGCGTCACAATTTTTCCTTTTACCGTCCGTTCCAGCTCATCGCAGATCGCTGCCGCAATCCGGTTTAAGCGTTTTTCAAAGTCCAGCGCTGCCATGGAACGGCACAGACCGATAAACGCTTTCTTCTCAAATCCGATGTCCAAAAACGCCCGCTCCGGCATAAAATGAAACAGGACATCCTGCAGCTTTAACAGCTTTCGCGGCATTTTATAGGGCGTGCCCATCAGCACAAGACGGCAAACCCGATCCGGATGATTGGCTGCAAAATCCAGCGCCAGAATTCCTCCCAGCGAAAGCCCACACAGGCACAAAGACTCTTCAAGCTGCCCGCAGTACTTTTCCAATTTCTGATATAATGTGCGGTAACAGGCTTCTTTTCCCAAAAGCCATTCCGCCAGATCGGTACATAAAACATCCCATTCCGAATCCAGCTGACAGATCACTTCCTGCCAGCTTTGGGCAGTCTGCCCCAGACCATGAAGAAAAATATATTTCATGCGTTCTTCTCCTCTGCCCTCAGCATTCCAACAGCTCCATCAGCTCTTCCCTGCTCATCGTTCCAAGCTGTCCTTCGCCGCCGCTTAAAATCTGCTCTGCCAGATCCTTTTTCGTTTCCTGCAGCTTTTGGATCTTTTCCTCGATTGAATTGCTCGCGATCAGCTTATATACCGTGACCTTATTCTTCTGCCCGATCCTGTGCGCCCGGTCTGTCGCCTGATTCTGTACGGCAAGATTCCACCACGGGTCGTAATGGATCACCACATCTGCTCCAGTCAGATTTAAACCGACGCCACCCGCTTTCAGCGAGATCAAAAATACCGGCACATCATTTTCATTAAATTCCTTGACCATCTGCAGCCGTTTTTCCTTGGGAGTTGCCCCCGTGATACAATAGAAAAAAATGCCGCTTTCTTTCAGCCGCCCTTCCAGAATTTCCAGCATCGAAGTAAACTGTGAAAACAAAAGCAACTTATGTCCGCCGTCTATCGCACTCCGGATCAGTTCCATACACGCTTCCAGCTTTGCTGAACCGTGTCGATACCCTTCCAAACATAAAGATGGATCGCAGCAGATCTGCCGAATTCTCGTCAGCTCCGCCAGAATCTGCATTTTATTTTTCTGGAACTCCTCACCGCTTTGGGTCGCCAGACGCTGCTGCATCTTGACAACCTGCGCATCGTACAGTTTTCTCTGTTCCCCTTCCAGACGTACAAAATAGTTTTCTTCCAGCTTTTCCGGAAGCTCTTTTAATACATCCTTTTTCAGACGGCGCAGAATAAACGGAGAGGTCATTTTCTGCAGCCGTCCCATCGCGTCTTTATCGTCATTTTTAACGATCGGCGTTTCCATCTGTTTTTTGAACGTCTCATACTGGTATAAGAAGCCCGGCATCAGGTAATCAAAAATACTCCACAGCTCGCTCAGGCGGTTTTCTACAGGCGTTCCGGTCAGCGCCAGCTTTGTTTTTGCCCGCACCACCTTTACCGCTTTTGCTGCCGCTGTCGTATGCGTCTTGATATACTGCGCCTCGTCGATAATCTCTGTCAGGAAGTTTTTTTCTTCATACAAAGCAATATCCCGTTTCAAAAGATCATACGACGTAATGAGCACATCATATTTTTCCCACTCCTCCAAAAGCTGTCTGCGCTCCTCCTGCGTCCCCGTAATCTGCAAAGCCTTCAGCGACGGGGCAAATTTCCCCAGTTCCTCCTTCCAGTTATATACAAGGGAGGCGGGTGCAACGATCAGGGAAGTTTCCGGCTTTCCCTCTTCTTTCTGTGCAAGTAAAAAAGCAATCGTCTGCAGCGTTTTGCCAAGTCCCATTTCATCTGCCAGAATGCCGCCAAAGCCATAGCTTTCCAGCGTCCGAAGCCACTTGTATCCATTTTCCTGATACCCTCTGAGCACGCCCCTTAAGCTCTCCGGCACTTCAAAATCCGCATCCTGCACTGTTTTAAAGCTTTTGACCATCTCTCTGAAATGGCTGTCGCGCGTATGATAGACTGTCTCGTTTTCTTCCAGAAGCCTGTTTAAATACAGCGTCCGATAAACCGGAAGATGGATATTCTCTTTCAGAAAATCCTTGGAAGAAATCTGCAGCGTATCCATCATTTCGCTCAGCATCTGCATATTTTCATTCTCAAGTTTTAAAAAGCCGCCGTTTTTCAAGCGGAAGTATTTTGCCTTTACCCGATAGCTTTTCAGTGCATCCAAAAGTTCCTGCCTGGAAATCTCCTGCGTATCGATTTCCAGATCCAGCAGACCTCCGGACACCGAAACCCCTACGGAAACCTTTACATTTTTTACCACGTTCATGTCGCGGAACCGTCTGGTACACTCCACCTCGCCGATTTCTGCCAGCTCGTCCACGCCATGATCCAAAACCTGATAGATCCGCTCCTCATCCTTTCCGCACATAAATTCGTCTTCCTGCGGAAACGCTTCCGGAAATAAATAACCAATCCGGCAAAGAACTTCATTTTCCCGATCCATGCTCCGAAAACCTTCCGGAACCTTTTCTTCCAAAAGCCAGTCTGCCAGCGACACCTCCTTTTCCCCATACAAAGCGTGCGCCCTGCAGACAATGTCGCCATCCCTCACGTCCAGATAAAAACGGAAAGCAACTTCCGGAGGAAGATATTTCCGGATCAGATCCGCATTTTTTTCTGTCAGTGTGAGCACCTGCTCCATCTGCGGCAGCACCGAATAATAAAAATCAGAAAGATTATTCCTCCCGATCCGAAACTGCAGGGTATCCTCTTTTGCCCTGTTGATCAGCGGCTCTGCACAGTTTAGGACATCCTGCTTTACTCTGCACAGACAGTTATCCTTTACATAATAATAATGATCGTCCCCGAAATAAAACTGAGGCATTGTGCACGAAACCCGAATTCCTTCAAACGCCTTTTTCCTTCCGTCAAGAAACGGCATGATCTCCATTCCTATCTTTGGGGATTCCTCTGCACAATACAGCATCTTTTTTATTTTTCCATCAAACGAATTTTCCTCATATTCGATCCCTTCTGTCCCCAAAAGTTCATAAAACTGTTCCAGCCGCCAGCCGTAAAGTTCCAGCCCGCTGCATTTACTATCCCGGTAATGATAGCGCAGCGTCTGCTCAATCCGCTCTTCCTTTCGCTCCTCTTCCAGAACCACCCTGTTGATGTAAGCGATCCATTCCCGTGCACGTTCGTCAAAATTCCCAATCTGATGATTGACTTTCGTATTGCTGCCATAGTTTCCCGACTGCGACTCTCTGACCAGCCTGCAGAATTCAAACAGATCTTTGATCACAAATTTTTTTGGTGTGGTAATCCGAAAAGACAGTATGAGTTCCCTGTCCTGCTTTTTTAACCGCGGCTCCAATCCCAAGCTTTCAACGGCTCCCGTAGCCTTTGCCACGATGCTGTTTTCCCTCTTTTTTGAAAAAGCGCCCAGTATATAAGCTGCCTTTTTGGTTGTCGCATCCCCGAGCTGATGCTCCTCCAGAAACTGCTCCGTATAATCCAGTACTGCGGATACATAGGCGCACTTTGCTTTTTCATAATACCAGTAATAACTGCCGCCTCTTCTGCACGCTTTGCAGCCGCATCTGCATTCGAGCACGCTGTCCCGGTTAAAAATGATCCGTATGCCAAAGCGATTGCCATTCTCTGTCCCGGTCGCCTCCACGCTTCCTACCAGCTCCTCGTCGCCGTCATAATATCCCGTACTGACCTCTATTCCTCCGATTTTTCCATTTTGAAGAAGCTGACTGCCCTTGCTCTTGTCTCTTGCAGAAATATTCAGTTCTGCCCGGATCTTTTTCATGTCAAAATACTGATACTTCTGCTCAAAATTTTGCCCTGTTTCCTGCATCTGCCGCTCCTTTTTCTTTCGTTCCTCTTCCCTTTTCTGCCGCTCTTCTTCCGCTTTTTTCTGACGTTCTTCCTCTTCCAGCTTCTTTTGAAGCACCTCTTCCTCCAGCCGTTTCCGTTCCAGTTCTTCCTGCATTTTTTTCTTTTGGAGTGCCTCTTTTTCCGGCTTTTGGCGCGGTGTCCCTTCCCGCGCCTTTTCCTGCTCCGCCTCCCGGTCTCCAAACAGATAAAACAAAATCGCCGCCATATGCTCGCATTTGCTTCCGCCTCTGGCTTTCGGGCACTGACAGTGCATCCGTACAGGCAGATTTTTCTCCAGCGCCATTTCCACCCGATAAACCTGCACCCCTGCAAAGACAGCGCTGAGCTTTTCGCCCTCCTGCTTAAAATCCCTTACTTTGCTTGAGTGATACAGCTTTCTTCCCTTCTCTAAGGCAATCTCGTCAAACTGTTTTTCCCATTCCTGCATCTCTCTTTTGTCCTGCTTTCCTCTTTTATCAGATATTTCTCTGTGGAAATTATGAGTTTAATCTTTTAAACACTTCCGTCTCCTTCATATCTTTCCAAGGCGTATTTTTCATTTAGAATGTCAAATATCTCCATATATGGGATTCCTTCCACATAAATCCATCGCTCTATAACTGTCGGTTTTACCGCAAACAGCCTTTCATTTTCAAGCAGCGTATATCTGTCGTAAGATCCCGGGAAATATTCCCTGTATGCGTCGGAAAATTCCCTGTTTTGAGCAGGTATTCCTAATTCCATGCACTGCCCCTCTATCTGGATATTATCGATGCAGAGGGCAACATTTTTATTGCCTTTTAGCTGAGCGTACTTTCGGAAGGTCCTGTCTGTTTGAAAATATAAATTCTTATTCAATACAACCAGGCTCATCATCCTTGAAGTCACAATATCGTGAAGCGCTGTGGACAAAACCATCTTTTTATGTGTTCCAAATTCGTCCCAGAATCTGTCATATTCCTGCCAAAATCCCACCCCGGTTTCCTCCTTATCTGTACCCGGATTTTTTATCCCAACCGGCTTCTTTAATCATCCTGACAGTTCGCCGCATCGATCGCGACAACCAGAAGCAGGCATGCCAGCTCATCCGTCCTGTCTGCACACTCAATCACATAAGTGTCTCCCCAGTGAAGCGGCTTCTGGCTGATATGCGCCACCGCGCTGCAGCCGTCATATACATCATAATCCCAGCCCAGATAATCCCCCTCCACGCGCCAGCCCTTATAATCCACCTCATAACGCGGCTTAAAAAAAGAAAACTGCTTCTGGACTGTGCCGGCTGTCACACCGTTTTCCTCCACCTCAAATGCAGGCAGAAAGGACAGAAGCTTTTCCCGGATACAGCCCACCTCACGGTCATTCCTGTCATATACGCGGATCTGATGTCCCAATGAGAAAAAATCCGCTTTGACAAAATATTTCGGCTGCTCCCATTCATCGTACACATCATAGGTGTCCGTCCACGAAAATACACGCTGTTTAATCAGTAACTTCATCTGTTCATCCCTCCTTTTTCTCCTTCGGCAGCGGCCGCGGCAGATCCCAGCAGAACTTCGTCGCCAGCACCCGGATCACGATGATCACCGTCGTGCCCGCCGCAAGCGACAGATACAGGTTTTGGTCGATCAGATTGACGCACACGAGGGCGCCCGCAAGCGCCGCCACCGCATACACATGCTTGCGCAGGATAAAGGGCATCGAATCCGCCAGCACGTCGCGGATCATGCCGCCGCCCACACCGGTCAGCATTCCCAGAAAGATCAGGAAAAATTTGTTGTGATAACCAAGGC
Source organism: uncultured Lachnospiraceae bacterium (assembly GCA_900550285.1). Lineage (GTDB taxonomy): Bacteria > Bacillota > Clostridia > Lachnospirales > Lachnospiraceae > Gallintestinimicrobium. The sequence continues at coordinate 10,942 of URRW01000009.1, read as the reverse complement.
TGTGCGCCGTATACACTCCGACCACCGTAAAGATCCCAAGCCCCACCGCGTCGCAGTAGTTCATCACCTGCTCATACAAAGTCAGATATTTGCTGTTTAAAATTTCCTTTTTTAAATAGACGACAACGAACAAAAGAAAGGACGTCCCCATCGCGACCATCGCATAGACCGGATCGCGGAACGCCCCCGGAGGCGTCTGCCCCAGAATGATGTCCCGCAAAATGCCGCCGCCCACAGCAACGCACAGCCCCAAAACAAGTACGCCGAACAAATCCATATTTTTCCGGATCGCCAGCATGGCGCCGGAGGATGCAAACGCCACCGTCCCAATGATCTCCGCCGTCAGTATGATCGGATTATCCATTATTTCCTCTTTCCCCGCGCCTGACTGCCGACGGCGCGATCCCGTATTTTTTCTTAAAAAGCTTGCTGAAATGATAGGCATCGTCATAGCCTACCTTCGCCGCCACTTCCTGAATGCTCCGCTCCGGCTCCTCTTCCAGAAGCCGGTACGCCTTTGTCAGACGCACCTCAATCAGATAGTGGATCGGCGTGTTCCCCGTCTCCGCCTTAAAAATCCGCGACACATAAAACGGGCTCAAATACATATTGCTGGCGATCTGGTCTAAAGAAATCTTCTCCTCATAATGATCCTCAAAATAATCCATGATCTTTTCGACCAGATATTTCCGGCTGACCGATTCAAAGGAATACTGCCACTGCTTTTCCTCCCGTTCCGGCGCTTCCTGTTCCCGCAAAAGCAAAATAATCATCTGCATGGCATAGGTTTTCATCATATAATACCTGCCGTTCCTGCAGCGCTCCTGCTCCGCCTCCATGGCGACGCACAGCTTGCTCAATTTGAGCTTTAACTCTCCCTGTGTGTGGAAAACCGGGCTGCCGTCCCACAGCGGGAACCTGTTTTTTTCCGCCCCGCCAAGCTTTAAATCCGTCAGCCCCACATAAAATTCCACTATCGGACGCCGCTCCGGCCCCATCAGCGCCTGATGATAGGTTCCCGCGTTGATCACTAAAAGATCCCCTTCCCGCACATCATAAACCGTCTCGCCGATCCTGTGCCTGCCGTTTCCCGACTGGATATAGCAAAGCTCCAGATGCTCGTGGCTGTGAAAGCTCTCTTCATCCTCCGTGCGGATCCCTTTCCATGTAAACAAAAAAGTCGGATCAAATTTTTCCTCAAACACCGCGCCTTCGCGCTCCATAACACATCTCCCTCTCATCCTGACCGCAGCATTCCTGCCTTGTCATTCCTTTTGTCTGCTTGACAACATTTTACATGAAACCTGCAAGAAAGTACATTCAAATCAGCGAGAAAATTGAGTATTTTTTTAATAATAGGACTGCCGCCTGTGCGGCAGAAAAGGAGGAAAAAGAATCGTTATGACACCGATGAAATGGTTCTGGGGCTTTTTGCGGAAATACCGCTTCAAGCTGCTGCTCGGCCTGATCATGACCACCGTTATTTCCATTCTGGCGATCGTCAACCCGTATGTTTCCGGGCTGATCGTAGACGACGTCATCCAGGGCGGACAGCTTAGTCTTCTGACAAAGCTCGTCGTCATCCTGCTTCTGGTAACGGCGGTGCGCGGCGTGCTGCGCTTTTTTTATCAGGTCATTTTTGAGGTCTGTTCCCAGGGCGTGCTCTACGATATGCGCGACAGCGTTTACAGACGGCTTCTGACGGAAGACTTTTCATTTTACAGCAAAAAAAAGACGGGCGACCTAATGAGCCGCCAGACCGGCGATATGGACGCGATCCGGCACTTTGTCGCCTACATCATTTACGCGGTCTATGAAAACCTGCTGTTGTTTGGCTTCGCGCTGTTTATGATCTTTACCGTCAACGTAAAGCTGGCGCTGTGCATGCTCGTCGTACTGCCCTTTACGGCGCTGACGACCTACCGCCAGTCCAAGGCGGTGCGTCCCACCTTCCAGCGCATCCGCGACCGCTTCTCCTCCCTGAACGCCTTCGTTCAGGAAAATGTCAGCGGAAACCGGGTCGTAAAGGCATTCGCGAAGGAAGATTTTGAAATCGAAAAATTTAATAAAGAAAACGACGCCTACATGGACGCCCAGCTTGCGTCCTCCGACATCTGGATGAAATATCTTCCCATTTTTGAAGTGCTCTCCTATGTGTTAAACGTCGTCCTGCTGCTTTACGGCGGCTGGATGGTCATTCAGGGCGAAATGACCATCGGCAATCTGGTTACGGTCAACGGCTATCTGTGGATGTTAAACGCTCCCTTAAGAATGGCGGGATGGTGGGTCAACGACATCCACCGCTTCATTACCTCCGTTGAAAAGATCTACACCACCTATGTGGAGGAGCCCGTTGTCAAAATGCCCCCCGTGCCCAAAAACCGCCAGCATATGGACGGCAACGTGGAATTTAAGGACGTTTCCTATACGGCAGACGACGAGGATATCGTGAAAAACATTTCCTTCTCCGTCAAAAAAGGTCAGACCGTCGGCATTTTAGGCTCCACCGGGGCCGGCAAATCCACGATCATGAACCTGCTGTGCCGCTTTGTGGACGCTACCTCCGGCGAGGTTTTGGTAGACGGCGTCAATGTAAAGGACTGGAACCTTTACGATCTGCGCGACAACATCGGAATGGCGATGCAGGATATATTTCTTTTTTCTGATACGATCGAAGGAAATATTGCATACGGGCGTCCGGACTGCTCCTTTGAAGAGATCCGGCAGGCTGCCATCATGGCGGACGCCAACCATTTCATCAAAAAAATGCCCGACGGCTACGATACGATCGTGGGCGAACGCGGCGTCGGCCTATCCGGCGGACAAAAGCAGCGGATTTCCCTTGCCCGCGCCCTGCTGAAAAAGCCTTCCATCCTGATTCTCGACGACACTACCTCCGCCGTGGACATGGAGACGGAAAGCTATATTCAGGATCAGCTCAAAAAGCTGGACGGCCAGTGCACGATTTTCGTCATCGCATACCGCATTTCTTCCATTAAGGATGCGGATCAGATCCTTGTCATGGACAACGGGCGGATCATCGAGCACGGCACGCATCAGGAGCTTCTTGCCCATAAAGGCTATTATGCCAGCGCATTTTATCATCAGTACGGCGAGCTGCCTTCCGAAGAAGAACAGGAAGAATACCGCAAACGCGCGGCAGAGAGGAGGGATTAACCGGAAATGGCACGCAATAAATACGATGTGGACGAGATTTTAGAGGACAGCTTTGACGTCGGACAGCTTAAGCGGCTGCTCGGTTATTTAAAACCCTATCGGAAACGCTTTTTCAGCGTCGGCTTCATGATGCTTTCGGCGTCCGCCTTTACGATGCTGATCCCGCAGTTTTTTCAAAAGGTCATGGACGTCTGCATTCCGCAGAAGGATATGAAAGGCATCCTTTTTTACAGCTTCCTGACGCTGCTTGCGGCGCTGTATTCCGCCGTCAGCCTGCGCTACAAGATCAAACATACCAACCTGATCGGGCAAAAGATCATCCACGACATCCGTTATGATATTTTTGAACACCTGCAGGAGCTGCCCTTTTCCTACTATGACGACCGGCCGCACGGCAAGATCCAGGTGCGCGTCGTCAACTATGTCAACAGCATCAGCGACCTGCTTTCCAACGGTATCCTGAATACGATCACAGACCTGTGCAACCTCGTGTTCATCATCCTGTTCATGCTGATGTTAAACGTGCAGCTTACCCTCGTGTGCCTCTGCGGCCTGCCCATCCTTGCCGCCGTCATCATTTTTATCAAGCGCAAACAGCGCAAGGCATGGCAGATCCAGAGCAACAAGCAGTCCAACTTAAACGCCTATATCGCGGAGAGCATCAACGGCATCCGCGTGACCCAGTCGTTTGTCCGCGAGGAGGTCAACAGCGGCATTTTCAATAAGCTCAGCTCCGGCTACCGCCAGTCCTGGATGCGCGCCGTGATGTACAATTTCACGATGGGCCCCAGCGTAGACATCATTTCCGCGCTTACCACAGCCGCCATCTATGTGCTCGGCGTCAACTGGATGCTGACCGGGGAGGCGGATATTACCGTCGGCGTGCTGATCGCCTTTACCGCATACATCGGACGCTTCTGGGCGCCGATCAATACGCTTGCCGGCTTTTACAACTCGCTGCTGACGGCGATCTCCTATCTGGAACGTATTTTTGAAACAATCGACGAGCCGGTTCTTGTCAAGGATGCAGAGGGCGCGGTCGAAATGCCCCCTATCCACGGCGACGTTGCCTTTGACCATGTGACCTTTAGCTATGAACCGGGACAGCCCATTTTAAAGGATGTAAGCTTTACCGCAAAGCAGGGCGAATCCTTCGCGGTCGTCGGCCCTACCGGAGCCGGAAAAACCACGCTTGTCAACCTTTTGAGCCGTTTCTACAACGTGGATTCCGGACGGATCCTCATAGACGGCACGGATATTTCCGGCGTGACGATCCACTCCCTGCGCAAGCAGATGGGCGTTATGATGCAGGACAGCTTCATTTTCTCCGGCACGATCATGGACAATATCCGTTACGGCAACTTTACCGCCACCGACGAAGAGGTGATCCGCGCCGCCAAAACGGTATGCGCGCACGACTTCATCATGGAAATGGAAAACGGCTACCAGACGCAGGTAAACGAACGCGGCAGCCGCCTGTCCGCAGGCCAGCGCCAGCTCATCTCCTTTGCCCGCGCCCTGCTCGCAGACCCGAAGATCCTGATCCTCGACGAAGCGACGTCCAGCATCGACACAGAAACCGAGATCGTGCTGCAAAAGGGCTTAAATGAGCTTTTGAAAGGGCGTACCTCCTTCATCATCGCCCACCGCCTTTCCACGATCAAAAACGCCTCCTGCATCATGTATGTGGACAAGGGCACGATCCTGGAAAGAGGAACCCACGACGAGCTGATGGCGTTAAAGGGCGAATATTACCACCTGTATATGTCGCAGTATGCGTCGCTGATGTAAAATTCTTTTGGCAAATGCACCACAGCCGTTAAAATTGTGTGCATTTCAAAACCTCCCGGCGGATCAGAAGAAAAATGTCACTTCTGAACCGGCGGGAGGTTTTGCACATTCAAATTATTTATTCCAGCATTCCTCCAGATAAGGTTTTATTATTTTAAGCACTTGTTCTGCTTTTTCAATCTGCTCGATTGCCTGATCTTTTGATATAATGATAAAATCCTGATAATCCGCTTTTTCCCTTAAACGATATGCTGTATCAATCAGCTTTGAAACACCTTTATCAAAAATCCCCTCTTTTACATACATTCTGTTAAAAAAAGCAATCACCCCGGAATGTTTGCTGGAATCAAATTCTGCCAAGGCTGTAACTGCACGAAGCCCATGAAAAATAGCATAATACGAACGGTTAACGGAAGCTTTAAATTTTCCGCTCTCCATAAGCAGATATGCTGTTTCCAAATCCTCATTTGCTGACTGAAAGCGATATTTGGATAAATCAATCATGCCGCCTTCCATAAAACAATCCCTTCCTCATTCATATTTTTATAAAACGGTGTAATCTTTTCCCATTTCTGGAAAACCGCATAATCAATATCAATAACCGAAAACACTTTATCGTATTTTAAGTTTAAATCTACAACCAGATCTGAAAGCTTATCTTCTGTACTTTCATTCAGGTTTCCCTTTAATAATAACGCAATGTCCACATCTGATTCAGAGGTATTTGTCCCTCTTGCATAAGAACCATACAGCACAATCCGAACAACCTGAGTATTAAATATGGTAAGAATTCCATCAACCAATTCATTTATTGCATTTACATCCATCCGCTGTACCTCCTTTTGATTTTATTATACTGTCCATTTTTTTCAGCGTCAACGCATTTTCAATCAACAGTACCTTGCTGCAGTTTATGATATACTCCGGTTTTATTATGCCGCATTATGAGCGTTCCCTTCCTCTGTCTATATTTCGTTTTCATAAAAGGCACTCATACTGTACTTGTGTCAAAATCCGGCATTCCAGCCCCCTGCGAGCCACTGTCCGGCATGAATTCTTTGCCAACCGGCTCACAATCAAAGAAAAATTTACCAAAACCCTTGACCTTATACCCGCTATAACCCTTATAATCACCCCATAGACAACCGGAGCAACCCGGTCATATGCGCAGAAGGGAGTGCATTTTATGAAAAATATCAAGGAAGTGGAACAGCTTACGAAAATTTCCAGCCAGAACATCCGCTACTACGAAAAGCAGGGGCTGATCTGCCCCTCCCGGAATGAAGAAAATTCCTATCGGGAATACTCTGAGGATGACATCGAGCGCTTAAAGCTGATCCGCCTTTTTCGGAAGCTCGGAATGCCGATCGAAGATCTGCGGCGGCTGTTAAACGGAGAAACAGATTTGAAAAGCGCCATGGAAATACAGGAAAAACGTCTGGAATCGCAAAAAAACGAATTGAATGCCGCTCTGGATTTCTGTAAAAAAATCCACGAATCCCAGCTTGCAGATCTGGGCGTGGATCAGTATCTGCAAAAAATGGACGAAGCAGAACGGGGCGGCTCCGTATTCATCCAGTTTGTCAACGACTATCGGGACGTTGTGCGCTCGGAGGCTGTCCGGGAATTTTCTTTCATGCCGGACACCCGCTGCGATACGCCGGAGGAGTTTGAAGAAGCGCTCTTAAAATACGCCGCTGAAAACAACCGGAACATATCCATTTCCCGAAGGGGTATGTCGCCTGACTTTTTTCTGGACGGCATCGAATACCACGCCTACCGTACCTCGGGACGCTGGGGCATCGTTGTCCACTGTGAGATGAAGAATCCTACAGATTACGTCCCCAAGGAAATGTCCTCAAAAAAATATAAGCTTTACCGGATCATTTCCGTTGCCGCCCTGCCCCTGCTGATATTTCTGATCTCCAACCTGTACCTTTTCCGGGATCTGGATTTCAGCGAGCCGTCCGTTTGGCTCATGCTCCTCTTTATCGGCGTTTTATTTGTCAGCGACCTGTTCTTTATCTATTACAGCTATGGGAAAAATTTCCGCGGATAGCGCGGCGCTTTCCCTGTTCAAAAACTTTTTATATTTTAGGAGGATTTACCATGTTTAAAAAATCATTCTGGGTTCCCTATAACAACGGTTCCGTTTATCCGTCCCTCTCTGAAACAATGGACTCTATCTCCCGCTACTGTGAAGAAAACGGGCTTTCCTGCACTTTTATCTCTGATGACGAAGTGGAAATCGACGGCAATGCTTACAAAATATACCGTGGTTACGAAAACGGCAGCCGCGGAAATTACGGGATCAAATGCAAAGAAAAATAAATTTCCTAAAAAAATGAACCTTCCCCAAAAGAAGTCTGAACCTCCCTGCCGCGCCGACCTGCAGCAGGGGGGATCAACGCCGGGAAGCGATACTATCTTTCAGACCGGATTTCCTCCCAACTTCCATTAACTCCTTCATTACCGGATTTCTCCCGTTTCCGTGGATAAAACTTTCAAAAATCATTGTATCCCTCCGATAATCATTGTAAAATCATAGTAACACCCAGACAAAGGAGGCATTGCATGGCTGACAAAGAATACAACCGGAAACACAAGGAAACCAGACCCGTTATCGCCATCTGCTACGATTTCGACAAAACGCTGTCCCCCGACGATATGCAGGCGCAGGGCTACATTCAGTCCGTCGGCTATGACGTGCCGGATTTCTGGCAGAAAACAAACGAGCTCTCCACCAAAAATGAAATGGATCAGAATCTTGCCTACATGTACATGATGAAGCTCAAATCCGAGGGAAAAGTCCTTTTTACAAGGGAGAAGCTGGAAGAATACGGTTCAAAAGTCCAGTTATTTCCCGGCGTGGAGAAGTGGTTTGAACGAATCCGCGAATACGGGATGCAAAAAGGGGTTATCGTCGAGCACTATATCATTTCCTCCGGCTTAAAGGAAATGATCGAGGGAACCTGCGTCGCCCGCGCCGGAGCGTTTGAAAAGATTTATGCCAGCTCTTTTTATTATAATGAAAACGGCGTCGCGGTATGGCCCGCCCAGGTCATCAACTATACGAGCAAAACGCAGTTTTTGTTCCGCATCGAAAAAGGCACGCTGGACATTAACGATCCTGCGGTAAACGACTTTTTTTCTCCTGATCAGATGAGGGTTCCTTTCCGCAATATGGTCTATATCGGAGACAGCGACACCGACATCCCGTGCATGAAGCTCGTCCATGCCAACGGCGGGCATTCCATCGGCGTTTACAACAACTCCACAATGGACAAAAATAAGGTTTACAAAATGATGCGCGACGGGCGGATCCGCTATTTTGTCCCGGCAGACTACACGGAAAATTCGGATCTGGATCTTCTTGTCAAATCCATCATCAACAGAACCGCCGCAAACGAAGCGCTGGAAACGCTTCATTACAAATATCAGAAGGAACAGCTTTTATCCGACCAAAAACAAGACTGACAAAAGGAGGGCTTTCCATGGATTCCCATTCTTTTGACGCGCAAAGAATCGCCGACGGCTACAAAAAACGTCCCTGGCTTCATCCGCAGGTCATTGAAAAAATCGCGCAGCTTGCCGGCACGGATTCCTTTTTGCGCGGTCTGGACGTCGGCTGCGGCGCAGGTCTGTCCGCAAAGGCGCTCAAAGCCATCTGCCGGACCGTTATCGGCACGGATATTTCCCCGGAAATGATCCGCGCCGCCAATGAAATCTGCGGCGCAGGCTCGGAGCTTTCCTTTTTTGTCAGCAGCGCCGAAAAGGTGCGGCTGGACGCCCCTGCAGATATTGTCACTGCTGCCGGAGCGATCCAGTGGATCGACCTCGAGGCTTTTTTGAAAAACCTATTCCCGCTCCTGTCTGATCACGGTTTTCTGGCTGTTTATGATTTTGCGGTATCTGACCGGGCAGTTCCAGCCTCTTTTGCGCCTGATCCTGCCGTTTCCGACAGCGCTGTGCCGCAAAATGCTTACGCCAAATGGTGGCACGAAGCATATCTGCCGGAATTTCCAAAGCCCTTCCGCAACGAGCAGGAATGGAGCGACGCCGATGTAAAGCCTTTTGGATTTCAGTTTCTCTGCCGGGAAACGCTGAAACTGACCTATTCCTTTGATCTGGACTCCTTTATCGAGTTTATGATGATCCAGTCAACGTAAATGTCCGGATCGAAAATGGTTCCAAAAATCCCTCCGACGTCCGGAAATGGTTTGAAAAAACACTCGCCCCCATTTTTCAGGGCGGGACGCTTACCATGATTTTTACAGGATATTTGTGGATGATGCAAAAATGCTAAAAAACGAGCCGGAGGAACGCTGACCTCCGGCTCTGGGGGGATTTGCTGCCATGCTGATAAAGGGGAATGGAACAAGCGGGGATTCAGCCTTTTAAACCTTTCGCTTGCCTGTCCATATCCTCAATAACAATGTCGTAAATTTCTCCAAGCTGTGAACAATATTCTAATACTTTCCATGGTTCATTTGTATGAAAATGAATTTTTATAAGTTCTTCATCTCCAACTGCTAACAAACAATCTCCGTTAAAATTGTTTGTGAAATATTCGCTAATTTTATCTTCGTCAAGATTTTCGCCTTCTATTAAAAGTTGAGTATCATATTTAAATTCTAACATCTTACTATCCTCCAAATTCAAGTTTTTTCCATTCCCATTTTCTTGCCCTTGCAGACAAGAATCCTTACTCGCTTTGCTCTGTCAATCCAAAGTTTCTGTTCCATCCGAATTTACTGAATATCCTTAATCAAAAACAGTTCCATCGGCTGCTCATATCCGGGAACATCTATAACAAAACCGCCGCAATCCCTATATCCCAATTTTCTATAAAAATGCTGCGCTTTTTCATCAACCTGTGTAGAGGTCAGAAGCATACCGTATCCCTGGGATTTCATATCAGCTTCCCAATGCTCCATCAGCTTTTTGCCATAGCCTTTTTTCTGATCATTCCGATCAACAAATAACATGGTACAAAATGGCGTATTGTCCCAAAAAAGATTATATCTCAGCAATCCGATCGGTTTATTATCATCTAATAAAACGTATCCCCTTTTTTCTCTGACTTTACGCTCAAATTCCTGTTCCGGCAAATGCTTATCAAGACAATACCAAAACGCTTTATCTTCTAATTGAACATATCTGATTTGCAGCATTTTCCTGCCTCTTTACCTTCCTGCTCCTTAACCATAAAATAAGTGCTTTTTACTTCTCTGTTTCAAGCTCCAATCTCTGAAGAATATCTCTCACAATACAAAGTATGGCAAAGGCTCTGTCTGTTCCACCGGTAATGTCCTATTTTCTTTGTGACTGCTGGACTGCAGAAATCTTCTTTCATCTTCTCTAATTTTTTTCTCATAGCCAGCAACGTTTCCTCATCGTTGGAAAAACACTCAAATGTGAAATACCGGAACTTTTTATTTGTCTGTAATTTCGAGTTCTTGTAATATTGGGGAGCAAATGATATTAATCTCAATCAAAAATATTCCCCAATATAGATGCTGTTTAAAAGTCTATTGTTTTCCAACAGCGTTCCTTCATAAATGCTGCCACTTTCTTTCCCCCAATATCGCATTTTGACTTCCCAGATTATACGGGCAAATATCCCTGCACCTGTGGCATGAAATTTTCCATGTGCGCTCTTCTTCATCATCCCCAAATGCAAAATCCCAGCATGTCTGCTGTTTTATCTCCGGATTTTCCAGCGCATTTACCGGGCAAATATCCACACATAAATTGCAGTGATCACAAACCGGTTCCTTCATTTCATCCGGCTCCAATTCCTGATCACACAGCACCGCCCCCAGCCAGACCATGCTTCCAAATTCCGGCGTTATCAGCAGCGAATGTCTCCCGATCGTCCCTAATCCTGCCGCCTGCGCAATATGCTTTTGGGAAACGATCGAACGCCATCTTCCGGTGTTTTTATCCCACCGGCTCTCATTTGTAGGAATCG
>URRW01000008.1 GCA_900550285.1 uncultured Lachnospiraceae bacterium | reverse complement strand
CAACAATCACCACACACAGGCCAATCCACTTTTGCTTTAGTAGGCCATAAATAACCGGACTTAAAAAAGAAAACAAAATTAAATACAGCATAAACCAAAATACTGGATTGTATTTGTAAAAGAATACTGCATTTAGGAACTCCTGTAACGAAAATGGTACTGCCGTATCAAACAGTTTCCCCAAATACGGAAGTTGACGTGCTGTCAAGTGCAAAAGATAATACAGTACATTCCAAATCAAAAATGGGATCACCAGACTGTAAACTCTGCGCTTTAATTTTTCTGGTATGTTTCCCCAGGTAAGATTTCTGTAAAACAGGTATCCGGAACACATAAAAAATCCCGGAACTGCCAAACAGGCAATTCTCTCAACAAAAAATGAAATAGACTGGTTGATCCACGGCACAGGTTCCAGAAAAATATGCATATTTTGCGCATGAATGCATACCACCAGAAGGCACATGATAAAATTGTACCATAGTATTTTGTTTTTAAAGGTTTCTTCTTTCATTACTTCTTCTCTCTTCCCATTCAGTAAGCCTATATCAACACCACAAATAACCGCCACAATTTTATCACAGGACTGTTAAAAAGTCACCCCATTTTTTGCGTATGAATTTGTTCCGAAATTCGGAACGCCACTCGAACTATTGACTGCTATTCTGTAACAAAAATGCTCTTTGATATTGATACATCTTTTCTGCTGGATAAAACATCAAATGTTTCACCTGATCTTCTGTTAGTCCTTTTTCCAGGCTCTCTATCATAATTTCTTTCTGTTCCTTGCTTAATATGGTATGATAGCGTTCCATACAATCCAAGATGCTTCCTGACAGATCTTTCTCCTGTTTATTTGATTCCTTTCCTTTCTCTGCAGATCCTTGCCCTTCCATTTCCTGATATAGCTTCACGTCCTCCGGAAGCTCCTGCTGTTTTAACAGATCCACCCGCTCCTTCCTTACCTGACGTTCTACTTGAAATGCCTTTGTTATCTCTTCTTCGGTGGGTTTTGGGTACTTCCGGAAATTCAGATAGAGAAATGCCTCTTTATCAATTTCCCGATAATAGATTGTGTCATCCTTTTTTGCCATCTCTTTGTACGCTTCACTTTGTTCTTTACTCAAAAATTGGATCTGTTTTTTCGTTTCAATTGTAAAATAGGTTCTTTGTTCTTCGTCAAATATAACTTTTACCGAGTGATGATATCCGTCTTCCCCAGCTAATTTCTCCATTTCCTTCCACCGTGGTGTCTGGAATGGAATTGCCTTTTGATCAAAAACCGGATATTGCCCCTCGATGAAAAGAATACAATCCTTCCGCCTCATTCTTTTCACAGCCGCCGGTGTCATCAGACTTCTTCCTAATTTCTGATTCTGTATATTTGCATTTCCATGGGCTCCATAGGTACGGCCATCATTCCGCACGTCAATGGTCATTTCCCCGATCAATTCTGAAATAAACTTGTGCGTTGTTTTTGCAGCCGGGCCAGATCCCATGTAAACAAGTACGGCGCAGTTCTCTATAAAAATTTCCCATTTATCCTGTGGAAATAATGCTTTTGCCTGTGCGATTGACTGCAGAATCGGTACAATGGACATATTTCTTCCCCGAATCGTTCCCATCAACACTTCTGTCCTGGTTGGTTTCGGGCCCGCATAGAATTCATCCGCCCACAGTCTGACATGAATCGGAAGTGCTCCTCCATACTCATGATCTGCAGCATGGATCAATACATCAAACATGGTCGTATAAAACATCGAAATCAAAAAATTAAAAGACGGATCATTATCCGGCATGACCAAAAAGAGGGCTGTCTTTTTCCCTGGGATTCCATCCGCACCTGTTCCCAGACTCTTGATATCCATATCATCCGACTCTAGAATTCTCTTGATTGCAGGAATCTCACAAAGGCGCAGCATTGCGTTTACCATCAAAATGACGCAGCTGACGTTTTCCTGGGCTTCCATATTGCCTTTTAGTTTCCGGTAATCACGCACTGGTGGATAATCTGCCCCATATTTTCTGGCAAGATCATCCATTTTCTCCTGTAATCGGGTACTGTTTTCCTCCGATCCTGGCTGCATTTCTAAATTTGCCAACTGCAGAACCCTCGGCAATGTGGCCGCCTGATACTGTTCCGGATGCTCTTTTTTCTCCCGTTCTTGCCGCAGCCATTCATAGGAGAAAAGAGACATCAGATACAAGCTCACTGCCTGATCCCAAAACGGTTCCCCTTTCATGGCATCTGGCGGCTTCACAGACTCCTGCAGATTTGTGATCAATTTGACCAAGCCAACCTCGTCTCGGATATAAACAAAGGGATTCCACCGATCCGATTCTTCCGGGTTGATCAGATTAAAAACTTTGATTGCAACTCCCTGATTCTCTAAATATCTTCCTGTTTTTCTGAGGAGTTCTCCTTTGATATCCAAAAATACATTGGTCATCGATGCCAGAAGTGCATTGGGAATGACCAGTGAAGTCGATTTATAACTTCCGGCGTTCCCGATGACCAGCATATTCATGTTTGATAATTTCCCATTATCCACTGCTACATTTTGGCTGAGCAACGTATTCTTTGTTTCGTCTTTATTCATTAAGATTCTCTGGATCTGTTTGAGCTGGTTATGGCGTTTGAGGAAGAGTACGGTATCGAGATCCCTTCCGAGGATCTGGAGAAGCTTGCTACTGTCGGCGACGTTATGGAATATATCAAGGATCAGGATATCGAGTAATTGACGGATCCGGTTTTGAAGTAAAAAGACAGGAATCATATATCAGGATATTCAAATCCCGGGACTCTTGCGGCGGCAGGAGAACCGGGATTTTTGTGCGTCAGGCTGCAAAGGCGCAGCTTTATAGAAAAAGCTGGATCAGGAAAATGACGAAAAGGTGCGCCGGATAATAAATATAGAAAAACCATTTTGAAATCCGGAGATTGGACTTTGTATGGATGTAAATAAACGGCAAAGCCAAGAGCGAAAAGATCTCAAATCCGACGGCGTGCCCGCCGATTTTCAGGGCGAGCGGGTCTTCCATATATCCGTTGAGCGCAGGCAGGTAGCTGAGCGTATAAATAACGGCTCCCAGCCACGGCTTATTTCGGCAGAGATAGAAAATCAACATCAAAACAAGCCCTGTTGTCGAATAGTCGAAGTTGATAAAGCTCAGCAGAAGGATGCCCGCAATGAACAGCCACCATTTTTTCTCCTTGAAGCCCCATGTGGCTGCGAGGCTCACGATCAGCGTGAAGAAAATATTCAGATTGAAAATATTGCCCGCAAAATCGTCCGCATTAAAAGCCAGAATCCAGAACGGCTGTGAGATGAGGGCAAACGCCCCTAAACGGAGCAGGTATTTTTTGATGTCGTGGGTATACAGCATACCGACCGTCAGGCAGTAGCAAAAAAGCGGGAAGGCGATTCTTCCGATCCAGCGGAAAACGGGATATTCCGGGAATAAAGCCCCGCCGATATGGTCGATCGTCATTGCGATAATAGCGATCAGTTTGATCAGGTTTGTGTCAAGATTCGTTTTTAGTCGTTGTTCCTGCATGGTTAAAAAACTCCTTATCTGGTATCGTATCTTGCAGCAAGCGCACACCGATTGTGCATTTTAGCACATTAAAAAGGAGATGCCATCCCCGCAGAAGCTACTTTTTGCAAGATTTCGTATCAGAAAGGAGCTGGAAATAAGGTGCTTTTGCCATTATACTGACCCTATGGAGCTGCGGCAAAGGGAAAATGCCGGGCAGATGCACAAGGAAAGGGGTTATTGAATATGAAGATCGCACTGATCAATGAAAACAGCCAGGCGGCAAAGAACGCCCAGATTGAAGAGGTTTTGAAAAAAATCGTGGAGCCGAAGGGACACGAGGTATTTAATTACGGGATGTACAGCGCGGAGGATGAGCATCAGCTTACATACGTCCAGAACGGCATCCTTGCGGCGATTCTGTTAAATTCCGGCGCGGCGGACTATGTTGTGACGGGCTGCGGCACGGGCGAGGGCGCGATGCTGGCGTGCAACGCATTTCCGGGCGTGCTGTGCGGGCATATCGTCGATCCTTCCGATGCGTATATGTTTGCGCAGATCAACGACGGCAACGCGATTGCGCTTCCGTTTGCGAAGGGCTTTGGCTGGGGCGCGGAGCTGAATTTACAGTATATTTTTGAAAAGCTGTTCGAGGGCGAGAGCGGACAGGGCTATCCGAAGGAGAGGGTTGTGCCCGAGCAGCGCAACAAGAAGATCCTTGACGAGGTAAAAAAGGTAACGCACAACGACCTTTGCACGATACTGAAAAATCTTGACCGCGAGCTGGTAAAGGGCGCGGTTGCAGGCGCGCATTTTCAGGAGTATTTCTTTGCAAACTGCAAGGATGAGAAGATCGCGGCGTGCGTAAAGGAGCTGCTGGAGGCGTAAGAAGATACGTAGAGCAGGAGCTTTAACGGCGGCGGATGGCATCGGCTGGAAATAAAAGCAAAAAACAGGGCGGCACGGTTTTGCGCGCGGGGGATCCCGGCGGCAGACCGTGCCGCGTTTGTATGCGGCGTTGATTGAAAACCCCGGGCTTCTATGGTAGGATAAAACAAATTATTATCGGAATACGGAGTAGACAAAACATGCGTTTTATATACGGAAAGTCGGATTGGAAAAATTCCGACAGGGGAATCGAGAACGGATTTTTGCTGACAAACGGGCTGGGCGGCTTCTGCGCGCAGACGGTCACGGGGGCGAATGCGCGCAGCGATCAGGCGGTGCTCATGGGCTGTACGGAGCCGCCCGCAAAGAGGATCAGCCTCGTGAGCCGGATCGAGGAAGAGGTGTGGACAGAAGATGGGGAAAACGGTGGAAAAGTGAGCCTTTCTTCCCAGCAGTATGTGGATTATACGAAAAATGCGCGCGGCGAGCAGTATTTACAGTCGTTTGTGCAGGACGGTTTTCCGGAGTGGGTCTATCAGGTGCAGGGCGTGGAAATTGTAAAAACGATGGCGATGGCGTATGGGGAAAATACGGTCGCCGTGCGTTACCGGATCTGCAACCGGGGGCGCAGGGAGGCGCGTTTCGTGCTGACGCCGCTGTTTCAGTTTGCGGAAAAAGGGGCGCGGGTACCGGAGGGAAAACGCTTTTCCTTACAGTGCAGCGAGCAGCAGGAGGGCTGCTGCGGGGCGGTGGCGTCCGACGGGCTGACGCTTTATTTCGGGACAAACCTTTCTGCGGAGGCGATCGTGCCGGTGTGGACGGAGGATCTGTATTACGCCCATGACAGCCGCGACGGGAGAAACGCGGTCGGACGGGCGTTTTCCAATCACAGGCTGGCGGCGCGGATCGGGGCAGGGGAGAGCCGGGAGCTGGAAGTGGCGTACAGTCTGGAACGGAATTTTTTGAAAGAGGGGAAAGCGGAAGGGCTTGTCGTTAAGCTGCAGGAGCGGGAGCGCGAAAGGCAGCGGACGCTTTTGGAGCAGGCGGGCTTGAAGCACGAATGCGCGCGGGAGCTGGTGCGCAGCGCGGATCAGTTCGTGGTGCAGAGAAGGTCCACAAATGGAAAAACGATCCTTGCGGGCTATCCCTTTTTTGCGGATTGGGGACGGGACACGATGATCGCGCTGACGGGCTGCTGTCTGTCCACAGGGCGCTTTGAGGATGCAAAAAATATTTTCCGCACCTTTATGAAATACTGCCGCAGGGGGCTGATGCCGAATATGTTCCCCGAAAACGGGCAGGCTCCGATTTATAACACTGCCGATGCATCGCTTTTGTTTATCGGCGCGGTGTATGAGTATTTTTTGCGGACGGAGGACGTGGATTTTATAAAAGAAGCTTTTCCGGTCGTGGAGGACGTTCTGGGTTGGTATGAAAAGGGCACGGATTTCCATATTTTTATGGACGAAGACGGGCTTATCAGCGCGGGGGCAGGGATGGAGCAGGTAACGTGGATGGATGTGCGCTGCGGCGACATCCTGCCGACGCCGCGGCACGGCAAGGCGGTGGAGCTAAACGCTTACTGGTACAATGCGCTCTGCGCGGCGGCAGAGCTGGCGGAACGCATCGGAAGGGACGGCTTACATTGGAAAAAACAGGCGGAGCGGGTAAAAATGAGCTTTTGTAAAAAGTTCTGGAATGAGGAGGAAAACTGTCTGTACGACGTGCTCCCGATTGAGGAAGCGGGGATTTGCGAAGTAGAAAAGGAGCGCCGCAGGCGGGCAAAATTTCAGGTGCGCTGCAATCAGATTTGGGCGGTTTCCCAGCGTTTTTCGATGCTGGAAGCGCGGCAGGAAAAGGCGGTCACAGACCGGGTGTTTGAGAGCCTTTATACGCCGTGGGGGCTGCGCTCTCTGGAACAAAACGACCCGGAATTTCACCCGCACTACGGCGGCAGCATGAAGCAGCGGGATCTGGCGTACCATCAGGGAACGGTTTGGACATTTCCGCTGGGCGCTTATTATCTGGCGTATCTGAAGGTAAATCATTACAGCAGCGAGGCAAAGGAGACGGTGTACCGGCAGCTTTCGGGGATAGAGGGTGCGCTGCGGGAGGGCTGCGCCGGACAGCTTGCGGAGGTGTACGACGGGGAAGAGCCGAATACGTCGGAGGGCTGTTTTGCGCAGGCGTGGAGCGTGGCGGAGCTTCTGCGCGTGTACGAGGCGCTGGAAAAGGGAAAGCCCGTAAAAAAGAAGCCGGAGAAGAAGCGGCGCGGGCGCAGACCAAAGTCGGAGGCAGGGGAGCAGGCGGGCGGTCTGGAGCTTTCCGTCGCGCCGGACGGACAGCTTTACTGTTGCTTGTAAAGGGCGTTTTCGCGTGGTAAGATAGGGAAAAGGACAGGAAAGGAGCGCGCGCATGAAAAAGCAAAATATTCCGGTGGGGATTTCCGCATTTTCAGAAATCAGGCGGAACGGATATTATTATGTGGACAAAAGCGGTCTGATCTCAGAGCTTCTGGAAACGGAGGCGGTAAAGGTCACGCTGATTACCCGCCCCAGAAGATTTGGCAAAACGCTTGCGATGAACATGCTCGCCGACTTTCTGGATATTGAAAAGGACAGCCGGATCCTGTTTGAGGGGCTGGAAATTTCGGAAAAGACAGAACTTTGTGAAAAGTGGATGAACCGCTGTCCTACTATCTTTTTATCGTTTAAGGATGTGGACGGGCGGAATTTTGAGTCTGCGAAGGGAATGCTGCGCAGCCGGATCGCGGAATTGTATAATAGGCACGCCAGCCTTGCAGACAGTCTGCGGGTAAACGAAAATGACCGCAAGATTTTCAGGGAGCTGGCGGATGTGGTTGACGGAAGTCCCACGGACGATATGCTTAAGACGGCTGTTTCGCTGCTTATGCGTATGATGCGGGATCATTATGGAAAGCGGGTCGTGCTTTTGCTGGACGAATATGACGTTCCGCTGGCAAAGGCGAGCAGCGGCGGATATTATGAAGAGATGCTGGAAGTGATGAAGGCGCTTTTGGGGACGGCGTTAAAGGATAACGACGCCCTGCAGCTTGCGGTGGTCACAGGCTGTCTGAAAATTGCGAAGGAGAGCATTTTTACCGGAACGAATAATTTTGTTTCCGATACGATTTCATCGACGCGGCTCAATGAATATTTCGGATTTACGCAGAAGGATGTGGACGGGATACTCAGGGAGCTGGACGCCTTTGACCGCAGGGAAGAGATGAAGCTGTGGTATGACGGCTACCGCTTTGGGAATACGGATGTTTATTGTCCATGGGACGTGATGAATTATGCGAACGCGCTGATTTCGGATCCTTTGGCAAAACCGTCTGGATACTGGAAAAATACGAGCGATAACGCGATTATCCGTTCTTTTATAGACCATGCGGGGAGCAGTATTACAAAAAAGCTGGAAACCCTGCTTGCCGGCGGGATGATCGTGCAGAAGATCGAAGAGGAGCTGACCTATGATTATCTCCATTCATCGGAGGATAATCTGTGGAGCATTTTGTATCTGACCGGTTATCTGACAAAGGATGACGGGGCAGCGCAGGACGTCCTGATACCGGCAGGCATGTCGGCGCTGAAAATCCCGAATGCAGAAATACGGGAAATTTTTGAGACGACGATCATGAAATGGTTTGACGACAGCGCGAAGGAATGGAACCGGAGGGCGCTTTTTGAAGCGGTATGGAGCGGGGACAGCGAAGGGCTGACGGAAGAAATGAGCAGGCTTTTGCGAAGGACGATCAGCTATCATGATTATCGGGAGGACTTTTATCATGCGTTTCTGGCGGGGATATTTGCGGGAGCCGGATATACGGTGGAATCCAACCGGGAGCACGGAGAGGGCAGAAGCGACGTAGCCGTATACGATCCGGTAAACGGCAGGGCGGCGGTATTTGAAGCAAAATATGCGCAGTCCCTGCAGGACATGGAAAAAAGCTGCGAGGCAGCTTTAAAGCAGATGGACGAACGGCAGTATGCAGAAGCGCTGGAAGATGATTATGACAGCGTTTTATGCTACGGGATTTCTTTTTTCAGGAAGCGCTGCCTTGTCCGGCAGAAATAACGTTTTGTAAAAAAGTGTATCCTGACCCGTTCGGGACATACTTTTAAACAGGGAAGATCCCTGATAGAAAAGGAGGATTTACACATGGAATTAAAGGGAAGCAAGACAGAAACCAACCTGCTGGCGGCGTTTGCGGGCGAGTCGGAGGCGCGCAACAAGTACACCTATTTTGCGTCGAAGGCAAAAAAGGACGGCTATGTGCAGATCGCGAAGATCTTTGAGGAGACGGCGAACAATGAAAAGGAGCACGCAAAGATCTGGTTCAAGCTGTTAAACGGCGGCATCGGCAGCACGGCGGAGAATTTAAAGGCTGCCGCGGCGGGCGAAAATTATGAGTGGACGGATATGTATGCGACCTTTGCAAAGGAGGCGCGTGAGGAGGGCTTTGACGACATCGCGCGGCTGTTCGAGCAGGTGGCGGAGATCGAAAAGGAGCATGAGGCAAGATACTTAAAGCTTCTTGCAAATGTGGAAAACGGCATGGTATTTTCCAAGGACGGGGACGTTATCTGGCAGTGCTCCAACTGCGGCCATGTGGTGATCGGCAAAAAAGCGCCGGAGGTCTGCCCGGTGTGCGCACATCCGCAGGCATATTTTGAAGTGAAGGCAGAAAATTATTAAAGCTTGCAGGGATACGGATGACAAAGAAAAATTTTGAAACAATGACGCTGGTTTACGGCACGGGAAACGCCGCAAAGCTGGAGATCATGAAGCGCTATCTGGCCGGATTTGAAAAAATCCGGCTGGTTGGCTTAAAGGAGCTGGATTTTTGCTGGGAAGAGCCGGAGGAGAGCGGGAAAGACCCGCTGGAAAATGCGCGGCAGAAAGCGCTTGCCTATCACCGGATATGCGGGCTTCCGGTTTTGTCGGCGGACAGCGGGCTTTACATCGAGGGACTGTCTGAGGAGGAGCAGCCGGGCGTATATGTGCGCCGGGTCAACGGGAAAAATTTAAACGACGACGAGATGCGCGCCTATTATAAGGGCATCGCGGAGCGGTTCGGCGGGCGGTGCATCGCGCAGTACCATAACGCGCTGTGCCTCGTATTTTCGGAGGACGAGATCTATGAAAGCGAAGCGTCGGAATTAAGCTGGGACAAATTTTATCTGACGACGGATGAAAGGCCGCAGAAGCTGGCTGGCTTTCCGCTGGACGCGATCAGCGCGGACTGCCGCACGGGGCGGCATTATTATGATACGGAGCACGGGCTGGAAGAGGACGGGAGCGGATACGTCCGTTTTTTTGAGGAGGCGCTGGCGGCTCATGCGGAAAAAGCATCGCATACGGGAAAGAAACCGTATGCGGAAAGGAACGAAGGAAATGACGAGACGTTTGTATTATGAAGACGCTTACCTGACGGAATTTGAGGCGCAGGTTGCAGAATGCAGGCAGTCGGCGGACGGCTGGGAGGTATTTCTGGATCAGACCGCATTTTATCCGGAAGGAGGCGGTCAGCCGTGCGACCTCGGAACGCTGGGGAATGTGTCCGTCACAGACGTACAGGAAAAGGACGGGAGGGTGTGCCATCTGTGCAGCGCCCCTTTGGAGGAAGGCGCGCGGGTGCATGGCGCAATCGACTGGGAGAGGCGGCTGACCCATATGCGGGAGCACTCCGGGGAGCATATCATTTCCGGCATCATCTGTAAAAAGCACGGCTGCTCCAATGTGGGCTTCCACATGGGAAAGGACTTTGTAACCATTGATTTTTCAAAGCTTTTGACAGAAGAGGATGTGGCAGAGGCAGAGCGGCTGGCAAATGAAAAGGTGATGGAAAATACAGAGATCCTTGCAGAGTATCCGGATGAGGAAGCGCTTGCAAAGCTGGATTACCGCAGCAAAAAGGAGCTGGACGGGGCGATCCGCATCGTCACAGTTCCCGGTGCGGACGTGTGCGCGTGCTGCGGAACTCATGTGGCGCGGACGGGCGAGATCGGGCCGGTCAAGGTCATTTCGGCGGAACGCTTTAAGGGCGGCAGCAGGCTCAATATCGTGATCGGCAAAAAGGCGCTGGACGATTACGCGGTGCGTTTTGAGAATATCCGCAGGATTTCGGCGCTTTTGTCGGCAAAACCGGAGGATACGGCGGATGCGGTGGAAAAGCAGCTTCAGGCGGTAAACGCGCTCAAGCTGGAGCTGGGCGCCCTGAAAATGCGGCTGCTGGAGGAAAAGGCGGACGCCGTGCCGGAAGGAAGCCGTTTTTGCGTGATGTTCGAGCAGGGGCTTTCTGCGGTGGACGTGCGGAAGCTGTCGGACAGGCTGTCGGAAAAGGCGGCGTTTGCGGCGGTATTCTGCGGGGAGGATGAAAACGGCTATCAGTATGTGATCTGCGCAAAGGACATGGATATTGCTTCGTTTGGAAAAGAGTTAAACGGCGCGCTGCAGGGAAGAGGCGGCGGCAGAAATCCGATGATCCAGGGCTTTCTGGGGGCAAAAAAAGAGGAGATCCTTCAATTTTTACAGGAAAAGGAGCTTTGGACAGATGAACAGTAAAGACCGAAAAATCGTATTTTTTGACATAGACGGGACGATTGTGGACGGGGCGACGCATACGATCCCGGAAAGCACGGTGGAGGCGATCCGGCGGCTGCGCGCCAACGGGCATCTGGCGTTTCTGAATACGGGACGCACGCTGGCAAGCATTGAAAAGAGAATTTTGGACATCGGTTTTGACGGTTATGTGTGCGGATGCGGCACGCACATTTATTATGAGGGCGAGACGCTTTATTCCAGAAGCATTCCCCATGAAAAATGCGTGGAGATCATTTACGAGCTGAGAAAGCTTGGGATCCCGACGTTTTTTGAGGCGCAGGACGCAGTGTATTACGACAGCCGCTGTATGAGCCCGGCGCTGGGGCAGTCGGTGTCGAATTTTCAGGATGTGGGATCAAGGGTGAGCGATTTCCCGGAAAAGCCGGAGGAAACGGACGTTTCGTTTGACAAGTTTTTCTGTATGCTGCGGGAAAACGACGATGCAGAAGGACTGCGGGCATATGCGGAGGGCGATTTTACCGCGACGCCGCAGGGGCCGCGCTATCTGGAAATGGTCCCGGTCGGCAGCGATAAGGCGGAGGGCATCCGGTTTCTGCAAAAGACGTTGGGAATCCCCGATGAAAACTGCTATGCCATCGGAGACTCCGAAAACGACCTTGCGATGTTAAAAGCCGTGCCCCATGCGATCGCCATGGGCGTGTGTGCGCCGGCAATCCTGCCGTACTGCAGCTACCAGACCGGCAAAGTGACGGAGGATGGGATCTGTCAGGCGTTGGAGCATTACGGGCTGATCTGATCGGGCGCTCCCTTTAAAAAAGCCGGCGCAGGGATGCGGTCAGCCGCGCTGGAAAGCGATGCGCGGTGAGCCGTCGTCCGTATAAATGACGCCGCAGCGAAGAAAGCCGTTGCGGGCAAAGACGTCCTGCATCGGCAGGTTGTCCGCGTGGGTGTCGCCGCGCAGCGACGCATTTTGCAGGGCGCACTGATCCGCACACCAGCGGATGCAGAAATCGGCAAGCCTCGGGATGCGTCCGGCGGAGGCGAGGCGGTGGATCGTGCCGTAAATGCGGTCATTTTTCCAGCCGCCGTCCTCGATATGGGAATAGGTGGGATCGTCTCC
This sequence comes from uncultured Lachnospiraceae bacterium, assembly GCA_900550285.1. Taxonomy (GTDB): domain Bacteria; phylum Bacillota; class Clostridia; order Lachnospirales; family Lachnospiraceae; genus Gallintestinimicrobium. The sequence goes on along the minus strand of URRW01000008.1, from coordinate 67,665 downwards.
GATACGAAACATGAAAACGGCTTCGATGAGGCTGTTTTTTTTACATATAAAAAGCCTGTTCAGCGCGATGTCATTTTCCAGAACAGCCCTGTCGGGATAACCGTTTATCCACTGGGTAGGATTGCCCTTTTGAGCCATAAAGGAACGGGCGTTTTCATAAATGGAGAGGATCTGCGGCAGGTCGGAAAGCCGCGCGGGTTGAATGTGCATGGGGAGTCTCCTTTTTTTGTTCTATTGTACATAGTTGGGGGCGGGATGTACAGGGGAAAATATTGAAATCGTTCAAACCTGATGCAGATGTAAAAAGGGAGGGGAGCGGGGCTGCAATGAAGGGGGGCTGTCATGAAGGGAAGCGGCGGCAGCTATACGGAAATGGAAACTAAAAAATTTCCGTTCATATATCTTCTTTTTTCCGGAAGGATGGATTAGGATAGAAACCGAAAGAAAAATAAAAGCGTGCGTTTTGCATAGTTATATTGGGTGCGGACGCGCGGAAAATGGAGGAGAAGAATATGAAAAACAAATGGATCGAAATGATGAAAAAGATGAAAGCGGTGTGCTTTGCGGCGGGGCTGGGATTCCTGACTGTGGCAGGAAGCGTCTGCGCGGCAAAAGATGCGTATGCGGCAGAAAATACAGGGGCGCTGGTGTGCGACAGCGGAGAAGAGAAAACGGAGAGTGAGGAAAGCGAGGGGACGAATCCCGAGGGAGGGATCCGTCCGTATGGGGATCTGGGGACATCGGGAGTATTAGAATCTTGATTAGTAGTCAACGTCTAAATGAAAATCATCTTTTAGATAGTTGATTAAAAGAGAAGCATTTTTGGGTGCTTCACGCAGCTCTTCTAAAGCACATGAGTACTGTGCATATAAAATCCCTTTTTTATGGTAGTTACATTCACATAAAGATTGGCTGTAAAAGAAATAGAATGTTCCAAGCGTATGTGGTGAGTAATATAATAAAATATCATGGTCTGTTTGGGCAAATAGATCAAGGGATTCCTGATAATGTTTTTGCATATAAAGCGAATTGCAAAATTGCCAAAGTGTTATAGGTAAACATTGATTTTTAAAAATAATATCCAGAGTTGTTTCACGGTAATAAGCCATAATATGACTAAAAAAAATAATGCTTTGATAAGGAGTATTACTGTTTAAATAAGAAAATGCCAAATTATTCAAAATACTAAGTTCTATCCATGAAAGCCTATAATTAAGAATCCGATAAATATCAAAGTCTGGTAAAGTACAGGAAAGCGCCTTTTTGAAAAGCGTTAGTCTGTCGGAAGGTGTTTTTGTATATTTGGCTTTATTATAGAAGTAGGATTGTTTAATTAAAGGATTGGAGCTTGAGGAAGCTAGAGATGAAAGCTCGGTCAAGGGAAGTTGAACTTGCTTTTCATTTAACTCATACCAATTACGCAGTTGGGACTTAAGGATATGAAGGTTTGCTTCGCTTGTATTTCCCCAGAAAGTAAATTCTCTGGATGAAAATCCAAGGCGCTCTAAAAGAGCTTCAGCAAGAAAAATATCGGGCTGAAGTGTACAGTTTTCTATTTTAGACAGTTTCGAGGTACTGCAAAGTCCCTGACAAAGAATGCGTTGGGAGAGGTTTTGGGAAAGGCGTTGTTCCCGTATTAAAGTTCCTAATGTTATGATATTAGGTTGGTAAATATTATAAATGCCATCTGAAAAATCCGGAATATCAGAGAGGGATTTTAAATCAAAATATGTAGTAGGTATATCATATAAATTGGAAATACTTGGAGAAAGATCAAGGGCAAGTATTTGTGTCAAATAATTTCTGCATAAGGTAAAATAGCAAATTGAAGTAGCGTGTGTGGAATAAAGTATACGTCTAAAAAAGTTGATTGCCTTGAAAGTATCCCTTTGTTTATAAGTAGAAAGACCACATAGAAAGGTCAATTCAAAAAGAGATGTATTATTCATTTCCGTTACCATCCGATGCCGGTTTTCATCTGCAAGCTGAAACGCCGCTTTATAATCCTGAATCGCGATCAGATACTTTGCATATACAACTGCATATTCAGCCAGCAAGTGATCCCTTTCCAGAAAGGTAAGCTGACTGTTCGACAAATAAGCCTGAATCTGCGCACAGATAATGTTGCAGAGTTCGGGCTTATTTAAGTATAAGGCTTCCTGAGCAAGGTAGATCAAAAGCTCGATTTCGGTAATGGAAAGCAGGAAGTTTTTAAAATCATCCAGATTGATCTCGGGGCGAGACATATGGAGCGCTCCGAGAAAGAAATCGTATAATTGCGTATGGTCAGCAAGCCCCGAACGGAATTGAAGGATCCCGTGCATCAGCGCCCATTCCTGATAGTAAAATTTATTTTTATTCCAGTTCTTTTCTTCTACAAGATTTAATTCTTCATAGGCGGGAGAAAGCTGCCATGCGTTCAGATGAAAGCGGGCATGTTTCAGATGAAAGAAACATTCATAATCCGTCCAGTTTTCAAAGATCGGAAAAACTTCACAGGGGGCTCCGGCGTGTGCCATAAGAGCCTGAAAAGTAGACGGGCTGACGCCGATCGTTCCGTTTTCAATGCGGGACAAAGAAAGAGGGGAGCAGATGCCTTCGGACAGCTTTTCCTGTGTGAGTCCGGCTTTTAAGCGGGCTTCGCGTATTGCACTTCCGGCGTTTCTGATGCTCATAGTGACGACCTCCCGATAAGAATATTTTCAATAAAAATATATCATTTGGACAGGATTCCCGCAATCAAAACTATACGTAAATGGAAATTTTAAAATATCCATTTACGAAGATGAAAAAATGTGGGAAAAAGGTATAATTACTTTAATGGATTAAATGATTGAATTTTTTTCGGGGGGGGATATATAATCACTTTGTCTCTTTACAACATCAAAGTGAGGAGAGAGAGAATGAAAGAAAAAATCCATCGGCTATCGGGATGTCCTCGGGCAGAAAGAATACTGCAAAATGATCCTCGCGTCGCTGATCAACCGTTTCGGTGATTCAATCGACGCGATCGCGTTTACATGGATCGTGTATGAGCTGACCGGAAATGCGGTGTGGTCGGCGGTCATATTCGGCGCCAATAATGTGCCGAGCGTTTTGGTAACGCCGCTTGCGGGCGTCTGGGTGGAAGGGCGCAACAAAAAGCGCATTATGGTCGTGACGGATCTGATCCGGGGCATCTGTGTCGCGCTGATCGCGACGTTTTATCTGACGGGCATTTTGCAGGCATGGATGCTTTTGGCGTCTACGCTGATCATTTCGACAGCGGAAGCGTTTCGTGGACCTGCCAACACGGCGCTGACGCCGAGGCTTTTGAAACGGGAATATTATGAATATGGCTTATCCCTGCATTCGACATTATCGCAGGTAATGCAGCTGATCGGAATGGCTGCGGCAGGCGTGATCATCGGCGTGATCGGCGTGTCCGGCGCAATTTATATCGACATGGCGACATTTTTTGCATCCGCAGGCATCATTCTGCTTGTTAATACAAAGGAGCAGAAAACAGAAAAAGTCCGTTTTGACCAGAAAGGCTATATGGAAAACCTGAAAGCGGGATTTGGTTATGTGAAAAAACGTAAAAAGCTTTGCTTTATGATCGGGATCTGCGTCTTTTTAAATGTGCTCGTCGTACCGGTCAACAGCCTGCAGGCTCCTCTGGCAAGCGAAGTGCTGGGAGGCGGGGCAGAAATCCTGTCTATTCTGGGAGTTGCGCTCACGCTGGGAATGATCGCAGGTTCGGCAATTTATCCGGCAGTACAGAAAAGGCTGAGCGAAAAAATGATCTTTTTTGTGAGCGGAATGGCGGTCGGCGTATTTTATCTTGGTCTGATCGTGTGCCAGCCCCTGTACCGTGAAAAATGGTTTATGTACGGCTGGGTGACGGTTTTGAGCGTGCTGTTCGGCGTTTTTGTATCGCAGAGCATATCGCTGGCAAATGTGGCGCTGATCAAGTATGTGGAAGAAAAATATCTGGCGCGGGTCGGCGGGATTACGTCTGCGATCAGCATGGCTTCCATGCCGGTAACATCGTTTCTTGTGAGCGCGGTAGTCGGGTACACCGGGACAAAATGGATTTTTGTTATCATGGGAGTGATTTCGCTGCTCGGCGGCGTCTTTATCGCAGGCAGCAGGGCGCTGGATGAAGAGGAACCCCAAAATATGGGGGAGGTTCCGGCGGCAGAGGCATAAGAAAACGGAAAGACAGAGGCGGTTCTTTTTGCCTCTGTTTTTTGTTCGGTTTTTATAAAGCACGCGAATGCTGCTTCGGATATGAAACAGCTGCTGTTACCGGTGGGCAGGGTATATGCGCTTAAATGAAATAACGGATAATAACAAATTTTTTACAGATACACACTGCAAAAATAAATCTAATGAGGATAGAAACATTAACTAATTGAGCAAATAATTTATAAAAATCAAATAAACAGTTACTCTTCATATTGTCTAATTGAAAGTATTATATATATTACCAGATTATATGAGGAGGAAACGTACCATGGCGGACGAACTGTACGTTGAAATTGGCGAACGACTCCGGAGACAGCGTAAAAGGATGGGACTGACTCAGGAAGAGGCGGCAGAGCTTCTTGGGATGTCCACGACGTATTATGGAGAGATCGAACGGGGCAACCGTAAGCTTACCATATCGAGGGTGCTCGCAGTGTATGAGAAAATGAGCCTTGAGCCGACATATCTTTTGACAGGGGAGACACTTACGGATAAAGTATATTATGAGATATTCAAGACGTGTCCCAAGGAAAAAGAGAAGGTTCTGGAACAGGTGCTCAGAAGTATCGCACAGCTCTATTAGGCGAAGCAGCCGAATGAGGGGGAAGATCATGGATGAGCAGAAAACCATGTTTAACGGTTACGAGGAAATGTATAAAACCTATTATCCGGTGATATACAGATATGTGGCGCGCATGATACGGAATAACGATGCCGCCGCAGAGGACGTGACTCAGGAAGTCTTTTTTGTCGCTTATCAAAAATGGGAAGTCTTGAAGCTGCACCCGAACATTCCGGGATTTCTGATGCTTGCAGCGCGCAACAAAATCAAAAAATGGTTTGAAAAACAGAAAAGGTTCTGTATGGATGAGGAAGAGGAATTCGATCATCTGATTCAGAAAAAGAGCGGAGATACGCAGGACGCGTACCGGATGGTGGATTTTTATTCCTCTGTGGAAAATATGCTGTCCGGCAAGGAACTGGACATTCTGCGCCATTATTATGAGTACGGCTATACGTCGTCGGAAATGGCACAGCGGCTGGGGATTTCAGAGTCCTGCTTTAAGGTTCGGGTTTCGCGGATGAAAAAGAAGCTGAAGAGAAGCATGAAGCTGATCTGTGCTTTTATGCTGCTCTGGGGCGCGTGGATACTGCGGTAAGCGGATATTTACAAGGCTTTATGGATCTGTGCAGCCGGTACGGTGCAGCGTTTTTTCAATGGAAGTGCCGTTTGTACGGGGAATGAGAGGGAAATATGAAAAGCCCACAGGATGACAGGCTGGTAAAAGAGCTGTATGAAAAACTGAACTGGTTTACGTTTCAGGCGGAGGATGAGGAATTTGACGAAAAGCAGGTAAAGGCGATCCTGGAGCTTTTGGATACGCTTGATCCGGTTGATTTTGAAGGGGTGGAAAAGGAATGTATGCAGAAAGAAAAGCCCCTTTTTGGCATACCGAAAAGGGCGGAGCATTCTGCGGCAAAAGGAAAGCTTCATAGCATCGGCAAGACGGAGAAGCCCCAAAGCGGGCATTCTGCCGGAGATGCAGACGCAGCTTTTGAACGCTTTCAGAAAAAGTATGCGGTAACGGAGGCAGACTTAAAGAAAAAAGACCGCGCCAAGATCATTCCGTTTACCGGAGGAGAAGAGATTTCCGAAGAGCTTGCGCCCGATATGGAAAAATTCCTTGCGATGGATGAAGCAGAATTGCGGGATGCGCCAGAAGCAGACAAAAGTGTTAAAAATCTTAAAAGCGTCAAAGGCAAAAAGGGACGCCGCTTCTGGCGTACTGCGGGCGGCAGGGCTGCAATCGCTTTCCTGACTGTTTTTGCGGCGCTCGCGGCGACCGGGATCTGCACCAGCGCCGTGCAGCAGAAATCTTTCTTTGAGGTTGTGCGCGACGGCGTAAACAGCATGAAGATTACCGTGACGGGAAATGAGATGGAGAGCCAGACGGGGCTGGAAATGGAAAGCAGTGAAAAAATCTACTATGAGTCCTGGGATGAGGTAAAGGCGGAAAACCCGGAGGTGGTTGTGCCGGGGTATATACCGGAGGGGCTGGAATTGGTGGAGTTGTATGGGAAAGAGTTTGGGAATTATGTGAGGTATACGAGCGTTTATGAAGATGCTGGGGAAAAGAAGTTGTTGATAAGAGTACGATTTTATGGAGAAGAATATGTGCAGAGCGATATGCAAAATAGTAAAAAATATATAGAGGAAGAAAATGGAAACTCTTATTATTTAGAAGAATGGGGTTATCAAGGGTATGGGAAGAAAGATACCTGTGATTATACCGTTGAGTGGGATGATTTAAACGAACTAAAAGAAATTATGAAGAAAATGGAATAATTATAAAAGGCTACCGATCAGGTAGCTTTTTTTTGTAACAAAGCGCCCTGTAAGTGGAATAAGTGTGTGAAGGCATGGAGTCTTTTTGCAGAAAGCTTGTGTTACAACATGAAAAAGAGAATTGCGCTTATATTATCAATGTTAATGTTGATGGTATTTTCTGTTCCGGCATATGCGTCGGAGATTGGTGCTTTAGAAGATTGCAGGATTTCATTAGGAATTGCATCAAATGGAATACGAATAATGTGTGACACCAACTCCACAACCCGCGCAGACGAAATCGGTGTAAAAGACGTCGTATTACAGGAAAAAGTCAATGGCGTCTGGAAAAATATCAACATTGCAGGCGGATCGGAACAAAATTCTTATGATTACGGCGGCAGCGTAGTCTACACCAACGCCGTCAAAGGCAGATCCTACCGCGCGCACTGCACGCATTATGCAAAATACGGAAGCACCACAAAAACCTTATACGGCGAGGTAGGCCCCATCGTATACAACTGATAAAAAAATGATTTAAAATCACAATATGTCTTCAAAAACTTAAGAAAGGAAGTTTTCTGTAAAGAGAATCGCTGCGGCAGCCATCCGGGAAAATGAGGAACCGGACGGCTGCCGTATTTCCTGATTTATCCTATTTAAAATCCCCCAAAATTCTTTGACAACGCATAGTGGCTATGTTAAACTTAGGAAAGTAAAAAGTGGGATATTCTGCCCTGAACTAATTATGGTATTTTATAACCGTTCAGTATAGATCTAAGCGGCTGCCGTTTAGGTTATAAGGAGCTGAACCGCTACGATAAGATAAATTTATGAGGTGAGTACCTTGGATAAGTACGAATATAAGCTGCGTCTTGAAGAGATCAAGTCGCTGAATAAAAAGGGCCGTTTTCAGGAATCCGCACAGGTGGCGGATACGATCGACTGGAAAAAAGTGCGCAATACATCGACGCTGGGAATTATCAGCGACGTTTATAAGATAAACAGAAGATTTGACGATGCAAAAGAGATCCTGCTTTTGGCAAATGAGAAAAGCCCGCAGAATCGGCGCATCATTTACGCGCTGTGCGACCTGACCGTTAAGATGGGACAGGTTGTGGAAGCGGTGGAATATTATAAGGAATTTGTACAGCTTGCGCCCAACGATAACAGCAAATATATTTTGCTTTACAAGATTTATGAGGCGCAGGACATCAGTCTGGAAGAGCGGATCGCTGTTTTGAAGGAGTACAAGAAGCGCGAATACAGCGAGAAATGGGCATATGAGCTGGCATTTTTATATCATCGGGTCGGGCTTGCCACAGAGTGTGTGGAGGAGTGCGACCAGCTGATTTTGTGGTTTGGAGAGGGCAAATATGTTTTAAAGGCGATGGAGCTGAAGCGGCTTTATGTGGCGCTTTCTCCCGCCCAGCAGCAGCTTTACGACAAACAGTACGGCAGTCAGGCGGCGAAGACAGCGCCCAAGACGCCTTCGCAGGATCCGGCAGCGTCTGTGCAGGGAGAGGATATTGATTTTGAAGTGCAGCCGCTGGATATGGGGCAGTACAATACGATCAATCTGCAGGCGGCGCTGGCAGAGAGCATGAAGGAAGTGCTCGGCCATGATAAAAAAGAGCAGGAAAGCGCGGCCTTTGACGCGCAGGCAGCAGAGCAGCTGCAGCACGTTTCGGATGCAGCGCCTGCGGGAATGCAGCATTCCTACGGCGGCGACGACATGGAATATCAGGAAGATGTGAGCCGTTTTATGAAGGATTCGGACGACTGGGATGTGCAGGCGACCGGGCAGCTTGAGACGGATGAGACGGATGAGACGGAAAAGGTCGTAGCGTCTGCTTATGACGGGGTATCTGCGGCGGCGCTGGAGAGCCGCAGGATGGTAATGGCGCAGATGCAGAGAGGCAGTGCGTCCGTATTTGAAGAGCCTGCGGCAGAGCCGGAAGCAGAGCAGGAAGAACCGGCGGTCGCGGCAGCTTTGGAAGAGCAGCCGGCAGAGAAACCGGTAACGGAGCCTGTCCCAGAGCGTGTGACGCCTGCGGAGCCTGCTTTTGCAGAGAGAAAAGCGCCTGTCACAGAGCGTGCGGCAGCGCCCGCAGAGCCTGTAAAGATCGAACGTCAGACGACCGGCCAGATGAATATTGAGGCGGTTTTGGAAGAGTGGGAACGCCTGAAAAAAGAGAACGAGGAAAAGAGAAAGCAGGAGACGAGACAGTGGATGCTTCAGCAGACGGGCTCTTTGTTTGCGGATTTTGACCAGAGTTCGAGAAACGGCGTGCTGGAAATGCTTCAGCGCGAGGAATCCCTTCCGGTTGAGACGATGCAGCGCGACCGGGTGGAGGATCCGTCCCGCGTAAGCGAGGCAGAGGAGCTGGAAGAGATCGCAGAGACAGAGGAGCCGATAGAGGAAGCGGCTCCGGAGGTATTTGCTCAGCCTGCGGCAAAAGAGGCAACAGAGGAATCTACAGCGCAAAAGGCAGTATACGAGACGGAGCGTCAGAGAGAAACCCGGCAGGCAGAAGAAGAGCCGGTACGGGAAGAGGCTGTGCAGCATGAGATCGAGGCGCAGCAGGAAGCGGACAAGACGGCGAAAAAGGCGGCAAAGGTCGTTTCCGGCGTTGATTTTGCGGCGGTGCGGGAGCAGATGGCGCGCCAGCAGGCGCAGGAGCCTGTCCGCAGCATGACGAAGGAAGAGAAGAAGCTGTTCGCGGCTTTTGTACATACGAAAAAGGCGATGCGCCAGCTGGTCGGCGCGCTGGATTCCATCAGCCTTTCGGCTTATACGGGCAACATGATCATTACGGGAGCGCCCGGCTCCAACATGATGAAGCTTACGAAAAATGTGATCCGTCAGATCCGTGCGATGGACGGCAATTTTTCAGGCAAGGTGGCAAAGGTCACTGCGGATACGATCAATAAGAAGGATGCAGAAGCGATCGTGGCGCAGGTGGCAGACGGCGCGCTGATCATTGAGAAGGCAGGAAAGCTTTCGGATGAAGGGGCGGCGAATCTGGAACAGGCGCTGAATCAGGATCATACCGGGATCGTTGTGTTTGCGCTGGATGAAAAGCGTGCGCTGGACAAGCTGTGTGACCGCGCGCCCGGGCTGATGAGCACGTTTACGGCGCGGTTTGACATCGCTGCGCTGGACAGCGCGACGCTTGTAAAATACGGCTGTCAGTACGCTTACAATCAGGAATATTCCATTGACGAGCTGGGACGGCTGGCGCTGCATACGCGGATCGAGGATATGCAGACGAGCAACCATGCGGTAACGGTGCGCGAGGTGCGCGAGATCGTGGACGAGGCGATCGAGCACGCAAACCGCAAGACGCTGCGACATTTTATGGATATTCTGCTCAGAAAGCGCTATGATGAGGATGATATGATCGTCCTGAGAGAGAGAGATTTTATTTAAGGGAATGCAGCTTTTTGGGCATTTTCTGAAAAATAAATAATGGGAGAAGCGTGGAAAATGGACCGTGGGTTTGTTTTCCACGCTCTGTTTACGGAAAAAACCGTGGACGGAAGAATGGAGGTTAGTATGGGAAAAACAGTGGAAAAAGTATTTATTTCAGAGGTGGATCAGTATTTGTTCGCACAGGGGACGCATTACGACATTTACAAAAAGCTGGGCGCGCATCTGTCCGTGGAGGATGGGAAAAAGGGCATGATGTTTGCCGTATGGGCTCCCCACGCAGCGGCGGTGCATGTGATCGGCAGCTTTAACGGCTGGGACGAGACGGCGCATCCGATGGAAAAGCTGGGGCCGGGCGGAATTTACAAGACGTTTATTCCGGGCGTTGGTCTGGGGGAGATGTACAAGTTTCTGATCACGACGCAGGACGGGCGCAGGCTTTACAAGGCGGATCCGTTTGCAAGCTACGCAGAGCTGCGTCCGGGAACGGCTTCCATTACGGCGGACATCACGAATTTTAAATGGTCCGATGAAAAATGGATGCAGGCGAGGGAAGCTGCGGATCCGATGAAAGAGCCTGTGGCGATTTATGAATGCCACATCGGTTCGTGGATGAAGCATCCGGATGACGAGGACGGATTTTACAATTACCGGGAATTTGCGGATAAGATCGTGGAATATCTGAAACGGCTGAAATATACCCATGTGGAGCTGATGGGGATTGCGGAGCATCCCTTTGACGGATCGTGGGGGTATCAGGTAACGGGATATTATGCGCCGACCTCCCGCTACGGGACGCCGGAGGATTTTGCATATCTGGTCAACACGCTGCACCGCAATAAGATCGGCGTGATTCTGGACTGGGTTCCCGCGCATTTTCCCAAGGACGCGCACGGGCTTGCGGAATTTGACGGCGAAGCGCTGTTTGAGCACGCCGACCCGAGATTGGGCGAGCATCCCGACTGGGGGACGAAGATTTTTAATTACGGTAAAAATGAGGTCAAATGCTTCCTGATCACGAACGCGCTTTACTGGATCAAGGAATTTCATGTGGACGGCCTGCGCGTGGACGCGGTTGCCTCCATGCTTTATCTGGATTATGGCAAAAAGGACGGCGAGTGGGTTCCGAACATATACGGCGGGAACAAAAATCTCGAGGCGATCGAATTTTTCAAGCATTTCAATTCGGTGATCCGCGGCACTTATCCGGGCGTTATGACGATCGCGGAGGAATCGACCGCGTGGCCGAATGTGACGGGAAATATCGGGGAGGACAGTCTGGGCTTTTCCTTTAAGTGGAACATGGGATGGATGCACGATTTCTGCGAATATATGAAGCTCGACCCGTATTTCCGCAAAAATAACCATTATTCCATGACCTTTGCGATGACGTACAACGATTCGGAAAACTATATCCTGCCGCTGTCCCACGATGAGGTCGTGCATTTAAAATGTTCGATGGTCAATAAGATGCCGGGCTATCAGGTGGACAAATATGCAAACCTGCGCGTCGGATATACCTATATGTTCGGGCATTCCGGCAAGAAGCTTCTGTTTATGGGACAGGAATTTGGACAGGAGCGCGAATGGAGCGAGGCGCGCGAGCTGGACTGGTTTTTATTGGACAATGAATTAAACAGGGGAATGCAGGAATATGTGGCGGAGCTTCTTGCCCTGTACCGCAAAAATCCGTGCCTGTACCAGATCGACAACAGCTGGGACGGCTTTGAATGGGTAAATGCGGACGACGCGGAGCGCAGTACCTACAGCTTTATCCGCAAGCCGTCAGACGGAAGGAAGAGAAATCTTTTGTTCGTGCTCAATATGACGCCGGTGGAGCGCAAGGATTACTGCGTGGGCGTCCCTAAGAAGAAAAAATATAATCTGGTGCTCAACAGCTGTGAAAAGCGTTTCGGCGGAAACGGGGAAACCGTGCCGGCGTCGATCACGGCAAAGGCGGAGCCTTGCGACAACAGACCTTACCGGATTACCTTTGACCTTCCGGCATACGGGGCTGTAGTATTTGCATTTTAATTTCCGTTTTGGAGCGTAAGTGAAAAATAAATTTCATTTTTCAGCATAAAAAGTGCCCCTGCCGGCAGGAAACCGGCGGGGGATTTTTTGTTCGGCAGGAAAGTTCCTTTCAGCCGAATGAAAAAATACGATTATGCGCGCCGCATTTGCGGGGATCAAAGAAGCGGCTGCAGGATCGCTTCCGGGGACGGATCCGCCTGATCCGGCGTACCGGGCAGATCCACGGCGCCGTGTGTATCCAGCGTGGTCTTGCGGAGGGAGGCGAATTTTTCGCTGAGATATTTGTAGCGCTTCATGGCGGCGTTCAGCTCAAAAATGTAACAGTCGATCAGGTCGGGATCGGTAACATAGTCGAAGCCTGCGTAGGCGTTTTCCAGCTCCCATGCGGCGAGCTTTAAGTCTTTCCGGAGGCTTTCTTCATATGTGAGCAAGGATCCGTCAGGTTCCGGACGGCGGCGGATTTTGAAATTTGATCTCATAAAAATCTCCATTCCGAAGCGTGTGCGAAGCATGGGACGTCGTGCCTTTTCACACGAATCTCCTTTTACAGCGGAAGGCTCCCGAAAGCGCCGTCCGCATATGGTTATATTACAGTATAGGCAGGGCTGGAAAGAATATACATATGAACCGGGCTGTGGGCAGACTCTGGCAGGGCGTATGCGCGCGGGGTAAAAAACGGAGGACGCATAAAAACGGATAGCGCATAAAAACAGAGGATGCCGAATACAATGGACAAAAGCGGTTCGGAGAGATCCTATGAAAAGCGGAATGGAGATGGCGCTGAATTTTATGCTGCGGGCGGTGTTTTGCATGATCGCCGTCCAGCTGATCAATTCCTTTTTTGCAGAACAGGGCGTGTCCGCTTTCGTGGGAATGAATCCGCTCAGCTTTTTGACGGCAGGGGTTCTGGGGATTCCCGGAGTGGCGCTGCTGTATGGGATACAGCTTTATCTGTAGGAATAAAAATATAGAATAGCCACAAAAATTGCGTTTTCAATTTGGTATATTGTTACAAGTAGCTTATATGGTATCAATCTTTGCTGGACAAAACATTACAGCAGGAGTATACTTTGTCTTACCATCAGGCGGGACGGTGCAGAGGCATTTCGTCCCGGTCCATACCGCAGAAGCGGTTCTTTCAATTTCAGATTTTTGAATTTCACAATTTCGTTTTACAGCTTCACGATTTTACCTTAGGAGGACTAATTGAAGAGGAATGTATTGGCGATATGCGATCCGGAGCAGGAGTACGCATACCGTTTAATGGACGCGCTGGGAAGCAGGAAGGATTTTCCTTTTGAGATTCTTGCCTTTACAAGCGTGGACAAGCTGCACGGGGCGATCCGGGAGAAGCCGGTGCAGATTTTGCTGATCGCGCAGTCGGCGTTTCATGCTGAGATGGAGACGTGGGGGCCGCAGATCATCCTGCTTTGGGAAGAGGAGGCAGGAGTTCCGGACGGGATGCCGGGGATCAGCAAGTACAGCAGCGTTGTGCGCATTATGAAAAAGATCACGGAGACGGCGTTGGAGACAGGGAGCCTGTGCCCGCTTGTCCAGACGGATCACCGGGTAGCGGTATACGGGTTTTATACGCCGGTAGGGCGCTGTCTGCAGACGACCTTTGCCATGACGGTGGGACAGCTTCTGGCGCGCCGCAGGAAGGTGCTGTACCTGAATTTTGAGAGCTGCGCCGGGCTTGCAGAAATGCTGGGAAGGCAGGGAGAGGCGGAATTTTCGCAGGTGCTTTATTATTTGCAGGAGGAGCCTCAGGAATTTTTAAAACGTCTGTATCAGGCGGTGGAGAAGGTCAACGGGCTGGATATGGTGCTCCCGGCGTCCTGCGGCTTTGAGCTGTATGAGATCGGGCGGGAGGAATGGCAGCGGCTGTTGGAGCTTTTGGCGGGGAGCCGGTATGAGATCATCCTTTTGGACTTGTCGGAAGGGATCCGCGGATTGTTTGAAATCCTGCGCCGGTGTGCAAGGATCTATACGGTCGTGCGGGAGGACGGGTTTGCGGCGGCAAAGCTGGCGCAGTATGAAGACACGCTGGAAAAATCAGAATACCGGGACGTGCGGGAGCGCACAAGAAGGGTACGGCTGCCGGTGTTTTCGCAGCTGCCGAGGGATTTGAACCATTTGGACAGCGGGGAGCTGGCGGAGTTTGCAGGAAAGGTGCTGGAAGCGGATGAACGGGCAGGCATATGAACAGTATAAGGCGGCGCTGAAGCGGGAAATTCTGGAACAGCTGGACTGCGGGCGGGATTTTTCGGATGCAGAGGTGCGCCAGATCATCGACGGAAGGCTGTGCGGGAGGGAATGCGCCGGACGGCTGGATGTGGCAGGGCGGCGCAGGCTTGGGAAAGAGCTGTTTGCATCCATCCGGGGGCTGGACGTGCTGCAGGAGCTTTTGGAGGACAGGAGCATTACGGAAATCATGATAAACGGAGCTGAGCGGATCTTTGTGGAGCGGGCAGGACGGCTCGAGCGGTGGAACGGACATTTTGAAAGCCTGTCCCGCCTGCAGGATGTGATCCAGCAGATCGCGGCGGGCTGCAACCGCGTGGTAAACGAAGCGTCGCCGATCTTAGACGCGCGGCTGGACGACGGCTCCCGTGTGAACGTAGTGCTGGCTCCGGTGGCGTTAAATGGTCCCGTGCTGACGATACGGCGTTTCCCGGAGGAAGGGATGACGCTGGACCGGCTTGTGGCGATCGGCTCTCTAAGCGAGGAGTGCAGGCGGTTTCTGGAGCTTCTTGTAAAGAGCAGATACAACATTTTTATCAGCGGCGGCACCGGGAGCGGGAAAACAACCTTTTTAAACGCGCTGTCGCAGGCGATCCCGCCGGAGGAACGCATCATTACGATAGAGGATTCGGCGGAGCTGCAGCTAAAATATGCGGAAAATCTCGTTTCGCTGGAAACGAGGAATGCAAATGTGGAGGGCTGCAGGCCTGTGACCATCCGGGATCTGATCCGCAGCAGTCTGAGAATGCGACCGGACAGGATTATAGTCGGAGAAGTGCGCGGGGCAGAGATCTGTGAGCTTCTGACCGCCTATAATTCCGGCCATGCGGGGAGTATGTCTACCGGCCATGGCAATACGGCGCGGGATATGCTTCTGCGGATGGAGACGATGCTCCTGATGGGAATGGACATTCCATTGTCCGCCATACGCAGACAGATTGCGTCGGGGATCGATATTTTGGTGCATCTGGGACGGCTGCGGGACAAGACGAGGAAGGTATTGGAGATCGCAGAGATCACAGGCTTTTCGGAAGGGGAAATCCTGACGGAGACACTGTATGAATTTGAGGAGGATGAAAACAGCACGAAAGAAAAAGTCAGCGGGAGGCTGGCAAAGAAAGGGGAATTACGGCATGCGGAAAAGCTGGAGTCAGCGGGGTTTGGACAAAGGCAGGACGGACTATGACAGCTATGCGCTTTCGGGGAAGGAGCGGCTGGTCTGCGCGGGAAAAGCGCTGCTTGTGACAGGAAGCTTTTCCTATCTGTTCTACCGGTCATGGTTTGGATTTTTAACCCTTCCCATAGTGCTGGCAGTGCTCTGGAAACGCGAGGTCAAAAGCCGGACTGCGTTAAGGAAGCAGCGGTTGTCCGTACAGTTTAAGGATGCGATCCTGATGGTGACGGCAGGCATCCAGTCGGGCAGCTCGGTGGAAAATGCGTTTCTGGAAACGGAGCAGGAGATCATGTCTTTGTATGGCGTACAAAGCGAGATGGGGCAGGAGCTGGCGGCGATCCGGAAAGGGCTGACGAACCGGGTTCCCTTGGAAAAAATGCTGTTGGATCTCGGGAGGCGCAGCGGCGTGGAGGAGATCCGGGATTTTACGGAGGTGTTTGCGGCAGCCAAAAGGATTGGCGGGAACATGAAAGAGATCATTAAAAGGACGGCGGATCTGACCGGGCAGCGGATGGAGGTGGAGCGGGAGATCACAACGCTTCTGGCGTCCAGAAAGTACGAGCAGAAGGTAATGATGCTGATCCCATTTCTTCTGTACGGATATATGCAGATTTCGTCGGACGGATTTTTTGACATTTTGTATCATAATGCGGCGGGGATCGCGGTCATGACGCTGTGCCTTGCGCTGTATCTGGGATCGTGTGCGCTGTCGGAAAAGATCATGGATATTCGGGTGTAAAGGAGCAGAAAGGGTGGGAGCACAGAAAAGAAAGAAAAAGAGCCTGCTGTACGGACCTGCGGCCTGGTGGTGGGAAATGCAGGAGAAGCTGGAAAGAGAGCGCGGCAAAGGCAGCGCGGCAGATAAGAAGGGCGAGGAAACGCTCTGCCGGATCTGGGGACAGACGGAAGGCAAAAAGCGTTACAGGGAATTTGAAATTGAAAAAAGGGAGAAGCTGATCGCCGTGTGCCTGATGGGAATGGGACTGGCGGCAGCCCTCGGGATTTCGGCGCTGGCAGAAGGCGGGGAAACGATAGGCTTTCTTGCAAAGCCGGAAAGCGGAAAGGGGGGAAAGTCATATGTGCTGGACGCACAGATGGACGGAGAGAAGATAACGGGAATGGAGGTATCCGTGCCGGAGCGGTTATTGTCAGACGAGGAGCAGACGCAGGTGCTGGATCAGGCGGAGAGGGAGCTGGAAGCGTGGCTTGCGGGACAGGATCTGGAGGATGTGGAAGAAGATCTTAACCTTCCGGCGTCTTTTGGCGGCGGACTGGCAGACGCCGTATGGCAGAGCAGCAATTACGATCTGGTGGATTCGTCCGGAACGATCCGCAAAGATCCTGTGTCGGAAAACGGCGAGCTGGCAACGCTTTCGGTAAAGCTCTCCTGTATGGAGAAGCAGAGGGAATATGCGTTTCCGGTAAGGATCGTGCCGAAAGGACAGGAAGCAGCGGACAGGCTTTTGCGGGAAACAAAGCGCAGCATTCAGAAATCAGAGGAAAATGCAGCGAAAACAGCGGCGCTGCCGGCAGAGCTGGACGGCAGGCAGGTGGTCTGGAAAGAGCACAGGGAGCCTTACGGGCTTTGGATCATGGGGCTGACAGCGCTTGGATGCGTGCTTTTAAATTTTGCCTATGAAAAGGATCTGCTGAAGGAGGGGCAGGAGAGGCAGGATGAGCTTTTGGCGGAATATCCGTCCTTTTTGTCCCGGCTGACGCTTCTGGCGCAGACGGGAATGCCGGTGCGGCAGATCTTTGCAAGGCTGGCGCAGGAGGGGGCAAAGCCGGGAACTGGTGCGGTATATGAAGAGGTGCTGCGTACCTTCCGGGAAATGGAAAGCGGGATGACGCAGCTGGAAGCGTTTGAGAATTTCGGAAAGCGTATCCGGCTGCCGCAGTACAGGAAATGCGCGTCCCTTTTGGCGCAGAACGTCCGGAAAGGAACGAGCGAGCTGATTCTGGCTTTGGGGCACGAGGCGGAAAATGCCTTTGAAGAGCGAAAGGCGGCAGCGAAGCGGAAGGGGGAAGAAGCGCAGACGAGGCTTCTTGCGCCGATGCTGATGATGCTGGGCGTGGTGATGATCCTGATTATGGTTCCCGCGTGCTTTTCCTTCGGCGGAATGTGACAAGGCTGCAAAATGAAACGATGAACAGATGGGAGGAATCGGAATGATGTATGTAAGACAGAGCATGAAGGCGGCATGGTGCCGTATGAAACAGCGTGTGCGGGAGGTATTGGGAAATGAAGACGGAGTCGGAACGGTAGAGATCGTGCTTTTGATCCTTGTCGCCGTAGGGCTGGTATTGATCTTTAAGGACAGAATCACGGAACTGGTCACATCAATTTTTGGAAAGATCACATCTCAGGCGGGAAAGATATGAGCCGGGAGCTTACAGCCCGTGCGTCTGCAAAAAAGCCTGACGGGAACCGCTGCGGCAAAGGCTGCGGCGGTCAGCCCGGCTATATGACAGTATATCTGGTGCTGGTCATGGGAATTTTGCTGTCGATGATCATGGCGGTCATAACGGCGGCGAGGATTTCGACGATCCGCCTGCATATTGAATGCTGTGCGGATATGGCGCTGGATTCGGCGCTGGCGGAATACCATCGGGAAATGCTGAAGCAGTATGAGCTGTTTTTTATCGACACCTCCTATGGGACGGGCGATCCGTCCTATCACCGGACGGAAGAGCATATTTTCGATTATATGGAGAGAAATTTAAGACCGCAGGAGGAGTTTGCCGTACTGTCCGGGGCAAAAGACATTACGGGACTTTCAACGCAGTC
The DNA here is from genome assembly GCA_900550285.1 of uncultured Lachnospiraceae bacterium. Taxonomy (GTDB): domain Bacteria; phylum Bacillota; class Clostridia; order Lachnospirales; family Lachnospiraceae; genus Gallintestinimicrobium. Next base: position 49,436 of record URRW01000008.1, on the reverse strand, counting down.
GGTCACGTTGCAGCAGGCGGGGATCGCGACGGACGAAGAGGGAAGCGTGCTGAAATATCATGTGGTCGAGTATATGAAGGATACAAACGGGATTTCGCTGGCGGAGGAGCTGCTTGGCTTTGGGCGCGATACGGAAAAATGGCAGGGACATGACATGGAAGCGGAATGGGACGCGGCAGAGGAGGCGATGAAAGAAGAAATCCTCCATAAGAAAAAGCTGGAGGATGAGGACTGGGATGGGGAAATCCCGGAAACGCCCTCCGACGCTGTGCAGGCGACGCGGGGAGAAGGAATTTTAGGCGTGGCTGCGCAGGGAATGAAGATTTCCGGCGCGTCGATTTCGGGAGAGAGCAGGCCGTCTGTGCGGAACCTGAATCAGGGCACGGGGCTTTCCGCGGACAAGGATAAGGCGGACGGGCTCTTGGCAAACGGGCTGCTGTACGCATATATTCTGGAAAAATGCGGATATTTCGGTCAGGAAAAAGAAAATTCCGCGTTGGCGTATCAGGTGGAATATATTTTGCAGCAGGAAACGCAGGATCAGGAAAATTTAAAGAAAACGCTGCGGGAGCTTTTGCTCATACGGGAGGCTGCAAACGCCGCTTTTTTATTCGGAAGCGCCCTGCGCAGCGAGGCGGAGCTCGCGGCAAAGCTCATCGCGGGGATCGTAGGGCTGCCGGAAATGGCGGATACGATTGCGACGGTGATCCTGTTCGCATGGGCTTATGCGGAGAGCGTCAAGGACATCCGTATACTGCTGAAAGGGGATAAGGTCCCGATCATGAAAACAGACGGCACGTGGAATACGCCGTTTTCACAGCTTTTAACATACCGGATGCATCTGGATTCGTACAGCAGTCCGCAAAGCGGTCTGTCATACAGGGATTATCTCGGGGCGCTGCTGTTTTGCCATGGTTCCAAGGACGCGGTAAAGGGGCTGGCGGACATCATGGAGAGCGATATACGGCTGACGCCGGGAAACGGGCAGTTCAGGATTGACGGGCTGATCGACGGCATGGAGGCGTGCATCAGGGTAGTGAGCGGCTACACGGGAAGCTACGAGATCACCCGCAGATATGAGTATGAATAGAGGGGAGGGACGGGCAGGATGTCTTTTTGGAAATCGAAAAAAATAGCAGACGGATATTTTCTGCGGCTTTCTCTCCAAAGCAGCAGGCAAAAAACGGACGGACAGGGCAGTTTCTGTGCAGATGGCTTCCGATGCCGCAAGAAGGAAAAAAGGGCATCCTGCCGGGGGCTTCCCGGAAATATGACGGTGGAAGCGGCGTTGGTACTGCCGATCTTTTTATTTGCGGCAGTCAATCTGCTGTCCCTGCTTTTGATGTTTCGGACCTATTCGGCAGAGGAGGCAAAGCTGCATCAGACCGGGAGGCAGATGGCGCTGTATGCGTATGGACAGGAAGGCGGGGACTGTGAGATCAGGCTGATGAATGTCAACCGGATCAAAGCCCCGTTCGGAGTGGCGGCATTTGGCGGAGGTTATACGGCAAACGGCTGTGTGATGCACAAATGGAACGGTTATGATTTAAGCGGGGCAGGCAGTGAACGCCCCGGAGAGGAAGAGGAGCTTGTATACATTACCCGGTCGGGGAGCGCTTATCACAGGGACAGGGGCTGCCGCTATTTAAATCCCGCCATTCAGATGGTGGACAGGGAGCAGGCGCAGGGCATGGATACAGAGGACGGCGGAAAATATACGCCGTGCCTTGCCTGCGGCGGAAAAAGCAGCCTTGTATATATTACGGAAGGCGGGAGCAGGTATCATAGCACCGTAAACTGTACCGGGTTAAAACGGACGATCGAGAGCGTTACGCTGACGGAGGCGGTCGAGTCGGGACGGCATCCGTGCCCGTCGTGCGGCTGAGAATGGAAATGGGGAGGATTATGGAGAAAAATGGAAATCGGAATGGCAATCGTATTTGGGGCGTGCTGTTCGGTAACGGACTGCGTCAGACAAAGGATCGCGGCATGGACGCTGTGGGCAGGGGCGGCAGCAGGGGTGTGCGCGGCGGGGATCCGCCTGAGCCGGGGGCGGGAAACGCCGGCGGCACTGTTGGCGGCGCTTGCCCCGGCGGGCGTATTTCTGGCGATGAGCCTTTTGACAGAAGGAAAGATCGGGAAAGGCGACGGGCTGATGCTTTTGGTGCTGGGGCTTTTGCTGGGATGGAGACTGTGCCTGTCGGTTTTGTGCACCGCCTCCTTGCTGGCGGGAGTCTGGGCGGGGATCGGAATGACGGCGGGAAAGCTGCGGAAAACGAGCAGGCTGCCCTTTGCCCCGTTTCTGCTGACGTCACTTTTGCTGACGGGATTTCTGGAGCGGGCAGGGTAAAAGGAGGCGGCAGGGGAAAAGGAGGCGGCAGGATAAAAGGAAGCGGCATGGAAGGGTATGTTGTCGTGGAAGCGGCGCTGATCCTTCCGCTTGCGTCGATCGTTATTGTGCTTTTAATCTGGTTGGGGAGCTATCTGTATCAGGGCTGCTTTTTATCGCAGGCGGCATATGCCGCGGCATTCCGGGGGAGCAGGTTCCCGGAGCGGGGCGCAGGATATGTGCAGAAGCAGCTGGAAGAGATCATGGAGGGGGAAGCGCTTCGTTTTTCGGAAGAAAGCTGCCGGGTAGACAGCGGAATTTTGAGCGTTACGGTAACGATGACGAGGGAAACGCCGTTTTCAAAGCTGGGAAGCGCCGTAAAGCCGCTTTATGTGAAACAAAAGGCGGCAGTGCGGGAAGCAGTGCCGTATATCAGGGGGATCAGGATGCTGGAAGGGATGCAGGACGTTGGAGGCGGGCAGGGAACGGATACCGGAGGGAATGCAGGATGATGAAGCGGGAAGCAGTATATAAAAGGGAATTGAATCACAGCTATATGGTGCTGGCGTGCAGCGGGGAAGAGCTGGCAGAGCGGTATGATTACCGGATTATGATGCACAACAGGATCGGGAGGCTTCTGCCATGCAGTCTGCGCCAGATGGACGGCGAGGATTTTCTGTATTATGAGATTTCCTCCAAACAGCCGCTGGAACGGCTGTATGAGGGCGGAAAGCTAAAGGCGGCGGATCTTGCGTATATCATCCGGGAGATTGCGGCGGTTCAGACGGATCTGGGGGAATACATGCTGGATGAATCGGGGCTTTTGCTGGAAGAGGGGATGATCTTTGCCGATGTGGAGACGAGGGAGCTGTATTTTGCTTTTTATCCCGGCAGCAGGAGCGCAGAAAGCCAGTACGGGGGGCTGGCGGATTTCTTTTTGGGACATACGGATCACGGGCAGGAACAGGCGGTCAATCTGGCGTATGAGTTTTACCGGATGTCTAAAGCGGATTATTTTGTGCTGTCCTCATTTCTGCCGCTGCTGGAAAAGGAGCTGGCGGCGGTAAAAACAGGATGGGGAACGCAGGAAGATCCGGACAGGCGCGGCGGAGAAACGGCAGGGAGGACGTCAGAGGAAACAGAGCGGACAGCCGGTGAAAACGGCTGGATGTCTGAGGCGGCAGAGACAGGCGGAAGCAGTTTTTTGCTGCCGGAGGATGATTTCGCAGCCGGACAGGAGGAATGGCTGGAAGAAGCTGCCGGAAAGAAAAAGGACAGAAAAACTGGCGTGTTTAAGCGGCTGCTGTCATTTTTGCAAAGGGAGAAGAAGCAGGGAACAGAGCAGGAGACGGCAGAGGAATGGTCCGACATGGTGTGGGACAGCTATGAGCAGCAGCTTTACGAAAGCGGCAGTCAGGAGACGGTATATTTTGCGGATCTGGATAAGAGGGAGGCTTCTGTCCAAAAACCGCTGTGTTTAAAATCGGAGGAGGGCGGCAGGAAAATCCTGCTGCGGGATTTTCCGATCACGTTCGGGAAAATGCAGGGAAGGGTGACGGTCGTGCTGGAGGACCGTTCTGTAAGCAGGCTTCATGCCCGGATAGAAGCCGGGGAAAAGGGGCTTTATGTGAGGGACTTAAATTCCCGCAACGGAACATGCGTCAATGGCAAAAAGCTGCTTCCAAACGAGGCAGAGCCTTTGCGGGAAGGGGATCAGGTCAGCTTCGGAAGGGAGCACTTCCTGTGTGAAAGGGCTTAGCAGGGGGACGGCTCAGACCGGTATAAAAGCGCAGGGGAATGAGCGTTGACATCAGCGCACTGACGTGATAACCTCATGTACAGGAGGAGACAGCTATGGAGTACCGGGAAAAAATGGGAAACGGCGGATATGCGGGCAAAAGCTTTAACGGCGGGAAAGTACCGGTCTGTACGGCGGCGCTGGTCTGCTTAAATGCCGGGATTTTTGTGGCAGGGCTGATTGCCCCGGAGCTTGGTCGGTGGATGGAGGCAAAAGGGTGTTTCAGCGCGGTATATCTGCTTTATGAAAAGGGCGGGCTTTACAGGCTGGTCACTGCGGCGTTTTTGCATGCCGACATCGAGCATCTGCTCAATAACATGCTGCTTTTGTATTGCTGCGGGGATATTGTGGAGCGGTGTCTTGGAAAGGTGCGGTTTCTGATCCTGTATTTTGGGGCCGCTGTGTGCGGAAATCTTTTATCGGCGGCATTTGAGCTTTCGACGGGCGGGTTTTATGATTCCATCGGGGCAAGCGGGGCGGTCTTTGGGCTGACCGGGGCGCTTTTGTTTCTCGTTATCATGCGCCGGGGCGCAGCAGCGCAGATTTCGCTGGGACGTGCGGTGTTTGCAGTATTTTTATCGTTGTATGCAGGCTTCGGGAGCGTCTATGTGAACAATGCGGCGCATGTGGGCGGTCTGCTGAGCGGCTTTATTCTGGGCTTTTTGCTGAGCATCATACCGCCTGTGCTTCCAAACTATCAGAAAGAAGGAAAAAGAGGATGAAAAAAGACGATTGTATTTTTTGTAAGATTGCGAACGGGGAGATTCCGTCCAATACGCTTTATGAGGATGAAGCATTCCGTGTGATCCTGGATCTGGGGCCTGCCGCAAGGGGGCATGCGCTTGTCCTGCCGAAAGAGCATTTTGCGGATCTTTATGAGCTTCCGGAGGACTGGTGCGAAAGAGCCTTTTTGCTGGCAAAGAAGATGGCAGGACAGATCACGGAGAAGCTTGGCTGCGACGGATTTAACATTGTCCAGAATAACAAAGAGGCAGCCGGACAGACCGTACCCCATTTCCACATCCATCTGATCCCGCGCTATGAAAACGACGGGCAGAAGATCGGCTGGGAGCCCCAGAACCCTTCCGCAGAAGAGCTGGCGGCGATCAGGGAACAGATCTGCGGATAAAGAAAGGCAAAGACCAAAGATGCCCTTGTACACTGAGGGTAAAAAAAGCAAGGATAAAAAAGATAAATAAAAAAGGGCGGGACAGGAGCATGGATGAAAGCTCTGTCCCGCGCATACAAATCAATATCAGGTCGAATTTCTGATTTATTTCTGATGTTATATCCGTCATGTCCGGTAGGACGGTTCTGTTATTTCACATAGGATTCATATAGTCTTTATATAGCCGTTATATAGTGCTCATATAATCTTCATATGGTATTCACATAGTTTTGGCGCGGACTTCCTCAAAAAGACTGAGGATCGTCGGGATCGCGTCCGTCTGACGGCTCTTTTCCATCGCGTCAATATAGGTCTGGCGGCTGCAGTAGAGCTCGTGTACCTTTTCGGTAAGGAGATCGGGAGACAGGTAGTCTTCGTCGATCACGATGGAGAAGCCCTGCGCCTCAAAGGAGCGCGCGTTTAAAAGCTGGTCGCCGCGGCTTGCGCCCGCAGAAAGCGGAATGAGCAGATTCGGCTTTTTTAAGGCGAGCAGTTCGCAGATCGCGTTTGCGCCGGCTCTGGAAACGACTACGTCCGCGAGGGCGAAGAAATCCTTTAACTCCCCTTTGACATATTCAAACTGGCGGTAGCCCTTCTGCTTGAGCAAAAGATTGTCGATCTTATCCTTTCCGCAGATGTGGATGATCTGGAAATCCTTAAGCAGGTTAGGCAGGGCTTCGCGGACTGACTGATTGATCACGGCAGAGCCGAGGGAGCCGCCGATGACCATGAGGACCGGCTTTGAGGTATCGAAGCCGCAGAGTGTCCGGGCAGCCTGCTTGTTGCCGGAAAGCAGCTCCTGACGGATCGGGGAACCGGTCAAAATGCTCTTTTCCGGAGGGAGCGTTTTGAGCGTCTCAGGAAAATTGCAGCAGATTTTTTTGGCGGCAGGGATGCAGAGCTTGTTGGCAAGCCCGGGAGTCATATCCGATTCGTGGATTACGCAGGGGATCTTTAAGGACGCCGCCGCGCGCACGACCGGGACGGATACGAAACCGCCCTTTGAAAAAACGATGTCCGGCTGGATCTGTTTTAAGAGCTTGCGGGCTTCTGAGCAGCCCTTGATCACGCGGAACGGATCGGTAAAATTTTTCAGATCAAAATACCGGCGGAATTTTCCGGTGGAAATGCCGTAATAGGGAACGTCAAAATCAGCCATCAGCCGTTTTTCCATCCCGTCGTAGGAACCGATATAAAACACCTCATAACCCGCCTGCTTCAAGCCGGGGAGCAGGGCGATATTCGGGGTAATATGACCGGCTGTCCCGCCGCCGGTAAGAACGATTTTTTTACTCATTTTCAGGATCTCCTAAACATCACTTTTTGCTGTGCCGGATCAGTTGGCGCCAAGCATTTCCTCCAGCGCGTGCGCGAGCTGATCGGGGCAAGAGGTGGGCTTAAAGCCGCACTGGATGCCTTTGAGGCGTTCGATGGCGTCCTGAGCCTTCATGCCGGTCACGAGGCTGGAAATTCCCTTCAGATTACCGTTGCAGCCGCCGGTAAAAGAAACGGATTTGATCGTGTCGCCGTCTAATTCCACATCGATCGCGGTAGAACAGGTTCCTTTTGTTTTGTATACCATGATTTATTTCCTCCTGTTGTCGAAAATCCGAAATTTTTGTCTCGTTACGGATTATAACAGTTTTCTTTTGAAAAAGAAAGGCGGAATTTAGAAATCGATTGTGCGCCCGCAGGGATTGCGGCATGGCGGGGGGAGGTTTTATACTGGAAGCATGGAGCCGCCGGAGGCAGGGGGGACGGATGCTGTCCGGCGGCGGAATGGGGGAAACGATGGTTATATTTCTGGAGGAGCATTTTTTATTTTTTACATTATCGGCAGCCTTTCTGTTATTAAGCATTGTATGCAGATTTCTGACGGGTATGCGGCTGGGAAAGCTACTTTGTGAGGCAGGCAGTTTGTCTGCCACGGAAAATGTGCTGCTTAAGCAGTGCAGGCTGAAATTCCAGAGCTGCTACGAGTTAAACGGCGGAGTGGTAAACACGGGCGTTTTTGTGGAAAAATTCATGCAGGGGATACGGATCGGGAAATTCAGCCTGCGGTTTTGGGAAATGGCGGCGGGGCAGCTTCTTTTGCTGTCGGTTTTTACGGACGGTCTTGGGGCATGTCTGGGGATGATCGCAGGAGAAACGCTGAGGGAGATCTTTCCTTTTTATTTGCTGGCATTTTTGTCGTTGCTTCTGCATTTTTCGGCGGCGGGCATTGCAGATGCGGCGGGAAAGCAGGAGAAGCTCAAAACGGCGCTGGAAGATTTTTTGGACAACCGGATGGCGGTGCGCTTAGATGGTGTAAAGCGGGATAATGTCTATCTGGAAGCGCAGGAGCAGGAAAACAGACCGGCAGCGTCAGGAAAAGGCAGGAAAGAGGATTTTGGGGGCGTGGAAAAAACGGCGGGAGAGGATTTTGTGGAAAAGGCGGAGCTGGAACAGCTTTTGCAGGAATTTTTGTAAGATTTGCCGGATTTTTGGCTTGAAAATAAGATGTATTTTTGCTAAACTTATAGCGGGTTAAAGAGGCAAAGCGCAGGACAAGACATTGGGGATCTTAGAAGTGCCTTCGGCAGTGCGAGCCGGACAACAGAGGATGCCTCCCGGCAGGGCAGGCAGATAAAACAGGAGGGTTACAAAATGAATAGAGTAACATTCGACTACAGCAAGGCGGTATGTTTTGTTGCGGAGCATGAAGTTGAGAACGTGAAGAAGCTGGCGCTGGACGCAAAGGAGCTGCTGGTATCCAGAAAGGGCGCGGGCAATGATTTTCTGGGCTGGATCGATCTTCCGGTAAACTATGATAAGGAAGAGTTTGCAAGGATCAAGAAGGCGGCGGAAAAGATCCAGGGCGATTCCGAGGTGCTTCTGGTAATCGGCATCGGCGGTTCTTATCTGGGCGCGCGCGCTGCCATCGAGTTTTTAAGGCACAGCTTTTACAATACAGTGGACAGAAGCGTCCGCAAAACTCCTGAGATTTATTTTGTAGGCAATTCCATCAGTTCCACTTATATCAGGCATCTGATGGACGTGATCGGGGATCGTGATTTCTCGATCAATATGATTTCCAAATCCGGAACGACAACGGAGCCGGCGATCGCATTCCGCGTATTTAAGGAGCTGCTGGAAAAGAAATACGGCAGGCAGGAGGCTGCAAAGCGGATTTATGCGACGACCGACAGGGCGAAGGGCGCTTTGAAGAAAGTGGCGGATGAAGAAGGATATGAAGAATTTGTCGTACCGGACGATGTGGGCGGACGTTTTTCCGTTCTGACGGCAGTAGGGCTTTTGCCGATCGCGGTAAGCGGCGCGGATATTGATAAGCTGATGGAAGGCGCGGCGAGCGCAAGGGAGCGGGCGCTGAACGCGGCATTTGAAGAAAATGATGCGGTAAAATATGCCGCTCTCCGCAATATTATGCTCAGAAAGGGCAAAGCGGTCGAGATCCTTGCAAATTATGAGCCGAGCGTGCACTACGTTTCCGAATGGTGGAAGCAGCTCTATGGCGAGAGCGAGGGCAAGGATCAGCGGGGCATTTTCCCGGCGAGCGTGGATCTGACAACGGATCTGCATTCGATGGGGCAGTTCATTCAGGACGGCGCGCGGATCATGTTTGAGACGGTCATCAACGTGGAGACTTCCCGCGAGGAGATCGTGATCAATGAAGAACCGGTGGATCTGGACGGCTTGAATTATCTGGCGGGAAAGACGGTTGATTTTGTAAATAAGAGCGCGATGAACGGCACGATTTTGGCGCATACGGACGGTCAGGTTCCGAACTTTATGATAAATGTGCCGGAAGTCAATGAGTTTTATCTGGGACAGCTGTTTTACTTCTTTGAGTTTGCGTGCGGCGTAAGCGGCTATATGCTCGGTGTGAATCCGTTCAATCAGCCCGGCGTTGAGAGCTATAAGAAGAATATGTTCGCGCTGTTGGGAAAGCCCGGCTATGAGGAGCAGAGGGCGGAGCTGCTTAAGAGGCTGTAAGGCAGGAAAGCCGGAAAGGCGTTTTGACAGAGTATGGAATGCGGCAGGGAATATCGGGATTTTCCGGTGTTTCCCGCCGCTTTTTTATATCCAATCAAAAAGTCCCTTTCCCACCCAATAAAAAATCTGCTGAAATTTTTGAAAAAGGACAACACTTTCGGGTTTCCATTCGTTTTCCATATGAAGCAGGACAAAGACAGAAAAGCAGGCTGCGCAGCCCTGCCTGCCGTTGGAGGAAGGAGGAAAGCGGATGGATAACTGGATGGACAGAATGATAGAAGAACAAAATGAGCGGGAACGGCAGTGGCGTCGGGCGCAGGAAAAGGAAGTAAAAAGCGGCAGGGAACAGGTGCCGGGGCGGTTGGGAGGAAAACATGGTAGCTCTTTTGTATGGTCGGTATTTTCGCGAGCTTGTCAACTATATGACAAGGAGCGCGGGAGGAAAGGCGGCTGCGGAGGACATTGTGCAGGAAGCGTTCCTGCGCGCGCTGGAACATTCGGATCAGCTGGAAAAGCTGGATGAAAAGCAGGGCAGGGCGTGGCTGTATCGGACGGCGAAAAACATACTGATCGACCGTGCCAGACGAAAAAGGGAAGAGCCCTTTACGGATGGGCAGGGAATCTACAGCGAGGATTTTTCGGGGGCGATGGTCATGCAGCTTTGCGGGTATCTGGAGCCGCAGGAGCGGGCGATGTTCTGGCTGCGGTATTTTGAGGATTATAATGCGTCGGAGATCGGGGAGGTTTTCGGACTTCCGGCGTCTACGGTGCGGTCGAAGCTGTTGGCGGCAAGAAGAAAGCTTCAGAAATATTTTCCGGAGCTGAAAATGAAGGAATGAAAGAAAGGCGGTATCAAAAATGAGTGAAAAGAAAAATTTATCGGTCCATGCAGCAGACTGTGATCTGCGCAGCGTATCGGAGGAAACATTGGAACAGTACGGCAAAATCGACATCTGTGCGGCGCAGGTTCTCGTAACGTCGCGGACACAGGAGCTTCTGGCGCGTTATCAGGTAAGCATTCAGGCGTCCTCCATTGAAAAAGTAGAGGAGGACGAACAGTATGTAATGCACAACGGCGTCTATCATCTGACGGGAAATGAGGCGGGAAACGGGAAAATCCGGCTTCAGATCAACGGGAAGCTGTATGTGGAAAAGGGCGCGAAGGAGGCATTGAAAAATTATAAGGGCATTCAGGTAAACGGCAAAGTGGTTTATCCGGAAAGCATGGGCAGCGCGCTGGCGGGAATTTTAACCTGCAACGGAAAAACGCTCGCCTATCCGGACGACGCTGTTTTGGTAGAAAAGGCGTTGGTGGCAGACCGGGTGTTTGCAGCGCGGGCAAAGCAGGGAGCGCGGTATTTTTGCATCAAAGAGGTGCAGATGACAGGGGCGGAAGAAGACGTGAGGAAGCTGGTGGAAAAAGGGGTGAAAATCCGTGCGCCGAAGGCGGTTGTTGCAGAGTCCTTGCTGGAGGCTGCGGTGGAAGTGCTTGAGGAAGATGTGGATATTGTCCTTGTTCCGGACGGATGCGTGTGTATCAATGACGACGTTTGTGTGGACGGACAGCTGATCCCGCGTTACGGGAAAAAAATTCTGGTGCTGGGAAGCGCAGAGATCCGGGATGGTAAGGCGTTGGAAGAGCTGGAATTTTTACAGGTTGAGGGAAAAGCGTTTGTTGCCGGGGAAAATGAGGAGATTTTCCACAGGGTGTGCAAAAAAAGCGGCGGTACGATCGTTTACAAAGGACGGCTGATCCGCAGGGAGAGCGAGCTTTTGGTAGATCGGAAGCTTTTGCAGGAAGCGGGGGCTGTGACGGCGGCAGAATGCGCGGAGGTGCAGATTTCTCCGGAGCTGGGAGAAGAAGAGTTGCGGGACAGAATTTTTGTCCGTAACTGTGCGGAGGTACAGAGCACGGAGGCGGTCAGGGGGATTTTGCGGCTGCAGTCCTATGGGGTAAGCGAATTTACAGATCTGGAAAAGGAAGGGGCGCAGGAAGAGGAAACCGGTGCGGAGGAAAACACCATTTATGTGAATGCGGTAAGCTATACGATGTAAGCGCTTCACAAAAACAGCGCTGCAGCGGTTTCCCGAATCAGGGGCGCAAGAAGCAGGGCGCTTCCGAGCGCGGAAAGGGTAAGCAGGCATCCTTCCCATTTCAGGGCGGGGTGTCTGCGGATGCAGTCGGCGGTCAAAAGGCACGAGGCGCAAAAGCGGGGGAACATCCTGCGGATCAGAAGAAAAAGGGAGTATCCGCAGCATGCGCCGCCGGCGGCAGCGATCAGCGCGTCCACGCCGGAGGAATGGAGCGTAAAAATCCGCAGAAGCTCGATGGTGAGTGCAAATCCAAAGCCGTACAGGATGCAGACGCCCATTTTCTGAAAAAAGGTAAAGAGCAGCGGCAGCATCGTCCCGAGCAGCAAAAAGAAAAGGAGGTACAGCGCATACCAGAGCGGATGCACCGGAATCTGGGAAAAAGGGACAAGGCTGAAGCGAAGACCCGCGCAGAACTGGTAAAGACCGGGAACGTGCGCGACGGATAAGAGCGCGGCAAGCAAAAAGCTCAGCAGGCCGGCGCCGGCCAGATGCCGGAGCGGAAGGACGGGGATGAGCCTGCGGGCGGCAATTTCCAGTATGATCAGAAAGGGCAGGACGGCGAGGACGCCGGATGCCGCATCTATAAAAAACGAAAGCATATCGTATATTCCTCCATGCCGCCGGGGCGGCGTTTTTTGTGATTTTATTTACCCTATCAGAAAAAAGTGAAAAAGGCAGGAAAAGTTTTTTAAGATTTTCATAAAAAAGCCCGTCCGGATAGAAAAGCCGAAAACTGTTTATTTACAAATAGGGATGCGTTTGATATTCTGAAAACAGATTCAAAAAGCGGATGCGGACCGAAGGAGGGGCAGCTATGACGGCATTGGAATTTATACATAAGCATCGGGAGGATGAGGATAGCTGCGAATGTCTGATTTTGCCCGACGGAAGCGTGGAGGAGCCGGTTCCGTCCCATATCGGCAGGCTGATTGAGACGGCAGGATACGATCAGGCAGTTTTGCATGGAAAAATGGAGAAGAGCATGGAGCCGCTGTTCTGGATGGTGGAATTTACGGGATGTGTATCGGTGTGGCAGACGCGCGTCGTAGTGCCGTCCGGGATGACACGGCAGCAGAAGGACGCGCTGGAAACGCTGCACGACGCGGCGTTTCTGTCCCCGAAATATCTGTTGGAGCGGGTGGACGAAAACTATGCAAAGAGCGTGAAGGCGGCAAAAAAAGAGCTGTGCTGAACAGACTGCCGCAGAAGTACACAATCAGTCCACAGCATTTCTTTTGCGCACACAAAAAAGAGGAACAGGACAAAATCCCGTTCCTCTTTTAAAATCCTTTATTTCAGCGGATTCTTCTTAGCCGAAGTATCTCTTGAGCAGACCCTCGAATGCTTTGCCGTGACGAGCCTCGTCGCGAGCCATCTCATGAACGGTGTCATGGATTGCATCCAGGTTCAGAGCCTTTGCTCTCTTAGCCAGATCGGTCTTACCAGCGGTAGCGCCGTTCTCAGCCTCTACTCTCATCTCAAGGTTCTTCTTTGTGGAGTTGGTAACAACCTCGCCCAGCAGCTCAGCGAACTTGGAAGCGTGCTCAGCCTCTTCGTAAGCAGCCTTCTCCCAGTACAGGCCGATCTCAGGATAGCCTTCTCTGTGAGCAACTCTAGCCATAGCCAGGTACATACCAACTTCAGAGCACTCGCCCTCGAAGTTTGCTCTCAGGTCAGCGATGATGTCTTCGGGAGCGCCCTGAGCAACACCTACAACGTGCTCGGAAGCCCAGCTTCTCTCATCCGTCTGCTCGATGAACTTGGAAGCGGGAACATGGCATACAGGGCACTCTGCGGGAGCTGCCTCGCCTTCATAAACGTAACCACATACAGAACATACAAATTTTTTCATGATAAAAATCCCCTTTCGTTTTTAAAAGTCCTCCCCTGTGCGGTGGGAAGATCGTAAGTTTGGTTTGCAGTCAGCTGGAAGCAACATTGCTGCAGCAGCTGCAGGTTCCATAAAAATATGAGACGTGCCCTTCGATCCGGTTGCCGTATCTGTCAGTCCCGTGAAGCATATCGAATGCGTCCGGGAGTTCAATGTCAAGATCCGATACGGAATGACATCTGCTGCAGACAAAATGATAATGGCGGCTTGTATCGGCATCGAAGTGATCAACGCCATCCCCGAGCCTGAGCCGGGAAATCTCTCCCAGATCGGCAAGCAGCGTCAGATTTCGATATACGGTACCGAGGCTGATATTGGGGAATTCGGTTCGCAGAGAGTGGTAAACGACATCTGCGGTCGGGTGATCACGGCGCGTCATGAGGAAGTTCTTGATCGCTTCCCGCTGGCGGCTGTATTTCAAGGCCGGCATCTGTACCATCTCCTCTCTAAATAATAACGATTACTGTTATCATGATTGAATCATACCAGAGGAAAGGAAGAATGTCAACATGTTTTTGAAAAAAATTAAGAGAAAAGGCAGCAGCCCGATGCAGCCTGTTTTTGGAGCCGGAGCAGGGCAGGGACAGCGGCAAAAAGGACTTTAGAATTTTTTTAGAAATATATCCCGCTCATTTAATATAAAGGAAGGGACGATTATGATATACTGATATTATCAGCGGGGAGATTATCATGAAATTCAAAACAAAACTGGCGATTACTTTTTTGACGATCATTTTGCTGCCGGTGCTTTTGTCTCTGGTCGCATTTATCATGATCGGCGCGGTCATGGTTCATACGGATGAACCGACCTACGGGCTGGAGCTGAGCGACTATACGATGATGTCGGATACGATCGACGGGTTCAGCGGGGCGACCAACGAGCTGTTTAACAAGATCCTGAATACGGCGCGGGACGATGAAGCGCGTCTGGAGGACAGCGGCTATCTGGAAGAGCTGAATGAAGAGGCATCCGAATATTCTTCCTATATTATTGTGCGCAAAGACGACGGGATTTTTTATGCGGGCAATCAGGAGGCGGCGGAGAAGATATGGAACAGGCTTCCGGTCTACGGGCAGGAGAGCGAGCGGGCGGATTCGGCGTTTTACTTTAACGACCTGCGCAAGCTGGTAAAGCAGGTGGATTTCCGGTTTTCGGACGGCGCGGAGGGAAGCGTGTTTATCGTGACGCGGATCACGAGCGTGATCTCCAAGACGTTTCTGATGGATATGTTTCTGGCGATCATTTTTATACTGGTGCTGACGAGCATGGTTTTGACGCAGTGGATCCACAAGGGCGTTTTTTCGCCGATCAACAGGCTGAATCTGGCGATGCAGAAGATCGCGGAGGGCAATTTCGACTATATTCTGGAATCGGACGACGACAACGAGATCGGGGAGCTGTACCGCAACTATGAGGATATGCGCCTGCGGCTCAAGGAGTCCACGGAAGAGAAGCTGCAGAATGAGAAGCAGAACCGGGAGCTGATCAGCAACATTACCCACGACCTAAAGACGCCGATCACTGCGATCAAGGGATATGTGGAAGGGATCATCGACGGCGTGGCGGATACGCCGGAGCGCCGCGACAAGTATCTTCGCACGATCTACACGAAGGCGAACGATATGGACAGGCTGATCAATGAGCTGACCTATTATTCCAGCATCGACAACAACCGGATCCCTTATAATTTCCACCGGATCAACGTGGCGGAGTTTTTTGAGGACTGTGCAGAGGACGTCGGGCTGGATCTGGAATCGAAGAATATCCAGCTGAATTATTCCAATCTGGTCGATCCGGGGACGAGGATCATTGCCGATCCGGAGCAGCTTAAGAAGGTAATCAACAATATTATCGGCAACAGCATCAAATATATGGACAAGGAAAAGGGCGTGATCGACATCCGGCTTTTGGATGAGGTGGATGCGATCCGCGTGGAGATCGAGGACAACGGCAAGGGCATTGCGGCGAAGGATCTGGGAAATATTTTCGAGCGCTTTTACCGCACGGATGCGTCCCGCAATTCCATGAAGGGCGGCAGCGGCATCGGTCTGTCCATTGTGAAAAAAATCATAGAGGATCACGGCGGCTATATCTGGGCGACCAGCAAAGAGGGCGAGGGAACCTGTCTTCATTTCGTGATCCGCAAATACAGGGAGGCAAATACGGATGAGCAGAATACTAATCATTGAGGACGAAGTGGCGATCGCGGATCTGGAGAAGGATTATCTGGAGCTGAGCGGCTTCGACGTTGAGATCGAGAATACCGGGGACAGGGGGCTGCTGCGCGCGCTGCAGGAGGAGTTTGACCTGATCGTCCTGGATCTGATGCTTCCGGGCATGGACGGCTTCGAGGTGTGCCGCCGCGTCCGCGATGAGAAGAATGTGCCGATCCTGATGGTCAGCGCCAAGAAGGATGACATCGACAAGATCCGGGGGCTGGGGCTCGGGGCGGACGATTATATGACGAAGCCGTTTTCACCCAGCGAGCTGGTGGCGCGCGTGAAGGCACATATGGCGCGGTACGAGCGGCTGACGAGCAGCCATCAGAAGGCGAACGACATCATCGAGATCCGGGGCTTAAAGATCGACAAGACTGCCCGCCGCGTCTGGATCAACGGCGAGGAGAAGGCGTTTACGACGAAGGAATTTGACCTTCTGACCTTTTTGGCGGAGAACCCGAACCATGTGTTTACGAAGGAGGAACTGTTCCGGGAGATCTGGGACATGGAATCCATCGGGGACATTGCGACGGTAACGGTGCACATCAAGAAGATCCGCGAGAAGATCGAGGTGGACACGGCGAATCCCCAGTATATCGAGACAATCTGGGGCGTGGGCTACCGGTTCAAGGTGTGAGGACATGGGAAACAACGGATGAGGATGAGCAGGCGGCGGCACTTTCGGGGGCTTCCGCCTGTTTTGCATGTGCGCGCCGATTGACAGGAAAGGGCGGTTCGCTTATGATGGGAGCAGGCAGGAAACGGAGGAAAACGGATTGAAAGCGGAAATTATTTACGAGGACAGGGATATACTTGTATGCAGTAAGCCGGCGGGGCTGGCGGTGCAGAGCGGCAGGATTTCCGAGCCGGATCTGGTGAGCGAGCTGAAAAATTATCTGGCAAGGGACGGCAGGAGCGTGGTGAGCGTATCGGGCGCGGGGGCGAGCGTGCGGTGCGGCATTCCGGCGAAAAAGCAGCCGGTCTATTTGGGCGTGATCCATCGGCTGGATCAGCCCGTTTCGGGGCTTTTGGTATTTGCGAAAAACCAGCGGGCGGCGGCGTCTTTAAGCGCGCAGGTGGCAAAGCGCCAGCTTGAAAAGATCTACCGGGCAAAGGTATACGCCGGAGCGGACGCAGCACTGCCGGAGGACGGGACGGTTTTATTACAGGATCATATGATAAAGCTGCCGGGCGGCGGCGCGCGGATCGCAGAGGCGTCCGAGGCAGGGGCAAAGGAGGCGCGTCTGGAATACCGCTGCCTTGAGCGCCGGGAAAACTGCGCGCTGGTGGAGGTGAGCCTTGATACGGGGCGGCATCATCAGATCCGGGTGCAGATGGCAAACGCAGGGATGCCGCTTTTGGGGGACGCCAGATACGGCAGCAGCCAGAGCAGGCAGACGTCGCAGGAAATGGGGATCCGCTGTATCCAGCTTCAGGCGGCAAGGCTTTCGTTTATGCATCCGTCTTCGGGGAAAAGGGTAGAATATGAGCTTACGGACAAACTTTCCTTTTAAAAAGAGAACGGCCGTTTCAGGGCTGACGGGGCTGTGGGCGTTTTTGATGCTGACGGTGTTTCCCTTCTATATGAAAGATCACTATGCGAAGCTGGGACAGAGCAAATTTGATTTTTTTCTGGCGGTGAGCGTGCTGTGCCTGCTTCCGGCAGGGGCGCTGGCGCTTTTGGAGAGGATGGATCAAAAGGAAACGCAGCGGCGCGCGGGGCTTAGCGCGCTGGACTGGGCGGTGCTTTCCTATGTGCTGGCGGCGTGCGTGTCGTGGCTGTTTGCGGCAGATAAAGGGACCGCGTGGACGGGAGTGGACGGCTGGTCGATGGGACTGCGGACACAGCTTTTTTTCGGGCTGGCATATTTTCTTGTATCCCGGTATTTCCCGTGGAAAAGGCTGATCTTTGCGGGGCATTTTCTGGCGTCGGGAGCGGTGTTTGCGCTCGGGATCCTGCACCGGTTTTCCATCGACCCTCTGGGAATGTACGAGGGGCTGGGGGAAGAGACACAGCGGATGTTCCTTTCGACGATCGGGCAGGCTTCCTGGTATTCCAGCTATGTATGCGTCGTTTTGGTGATCGGCGTGACCGCGTTTTTTACGGCAAAGGGCGGCGCAGTGCGGATGGCGCTGGGAGCGTACTGTATGCTGGGATTCGGGACGGTCGTGACCCAGAACAGCGACAGCGCGTTTGCGGCGGCGGCGTTTTTGTTTCTGGGGCTGTTTGTCGTATCGTGCGGCAGTCTTGACCGGATGGAGCGCTTTTTTGAAACGCTGCTTTTGATGTTCGGAAGCTTTAAGGTCATCGGGATCCTGCAGATTTTATTCCCCGAAAAGGCGGTGGAGCTGGATCGGCTTTCCCTCTTTTTTTCCCAGAGCACGGCGGTGTGGGTGATGTTTTTGGCGGTGTGCGTCTGCTATATCGCCCTGCTTTTTTACAGGCAGAAGCATGAGGAAAGGACGCAGATTGCAAGCGGCAGGCTCTGGCGGCGGGGCGCGTGCATCCTGACGGGCACAGGGATCGCAGGCTATGTTTTTGCGGTGTGGGCGAATACGACGGGGCTTTTGGAAAAATGGTTCGGATTTTCCAGCCGGAACCAGTATCTTTTGTTTGACAGATACTGGGGAAATTCACGGGGCTTTTCGTGGAAGTTTACGCTGGAAGCGTTTCGGGAGCTTCCGCCGGTAAGGAAGCTTGTGGGCGTGGGGCCGGACAGCTTTTCGGCGTACTGCTATGCAGATGGGGAGCTGACGCGGGAATTGAACCGCTATTTCGGGCATGATCAGATGCTGACAAATGCCCACAATGAATTTTTAAACGTGCTGTTCTGCATGGGAATCGTCGGGCTGATCGCGTTTACGGCGATTTTTGCGGCTGCCGCCGTGCATTTTTTTCAGGCGCAGAAAACGGCGGCAGTTGCGATGGCAGGGCTTTTGGCGGCGCTTGTATACGGGGCGCACAATTTTTTCTGCTATCAGCAGGTGTGCTGTACGCCGTTTTTGTTCCTGATTCTGGGAATGGCGGAAAGCTGTGCGCGGGGCAGCCGGAAAGCGGCAGAAAATGACAGGGCGGATGCCACATAGAAGACGGCGGATTACCCATACTACCTCTTGAAAAAGGAGAGGCAGTATGGGTGATTTTTTTGGAAAAAAATGGAAAAAGCTTTTGGCGGCGGCGCTGTTTGCGGCAGGGCTTCTGGCGGCATTTCGGTATGCGCTTCCGCTGGCGGCGCCGTTTTTGCTGGCGTTTGCCGTCGTGCACGCGAGCGCGCCGTTGCTGGAAAGGGTGCATCGAAGGCTGCATATCCGCAGGGAGATTTTGCTGGCGGGGCTGTTTGTATCCGGGACAGGGCTTTTGATCGCAGGGCTCTGCGCCTGCCTTTCGTGGGGGACGCTCCATGCGGCAAGGCTCGGGGAGGGCGCAGAGGTTGTGCGAAAGCAGGCGGACGGGGCGTTAAAGGGCTGCTGCGATTTTCTGGAAGAGCGTCTGGGAGTCCCGGCAAAGGAGCTGGAACAGGATTTTTCGGAGACATGGGACGCGCTGGCAGGGCAGCTGAAAAAGGAAGCGCTGCCAAAGGCGGTGGATCGGTCGGTGGAGGGCTGCCGTTTGTTGATATCCGCCGCCGGATTTATCGGGATATGGATGATCGCTTCGGTGCTTTTGTGCAGGGATTATGAGGAGATCGCGGAAAAAATACAGAAAACGGAGCTGGGGAAAACGGTCTGGCAGTACGCAGAACGGACGCTTTTTCTGATCGGAGGCTATTTCAAGGCGCAGGCGGCGATCCTGACGGCAATTTCGCTGATCGCAGCGGCAGGGCTTTTTGCGGCGGGGATCAAAAACGGGATCTGGATCGGGATCGCAGCGGGGGTTTTGGACGCGCTGCCCTTTATCGGGACAGGGCTGGTGCTTTTTCCGATGGCGGTGTGGCAGCTGATCCTGGGAAACACGGGAAAGGTGCTGATGATCGCGGCAGTGTATGCGGGCTGCGTGATCGTGAGGGAATATCTGGAACCGAAGCTTCTGGGCAGGCAGGCGGGGATGTATCCGGTTGTGATGCTGTTTTCCGTGTATGCAGGGGTGAAGCTGTTCGGGCTTTCGGGCATTTTTTTAGGACCGCTGTACGCAGTCCTTTTAAAAGAGGGGATTATGGGGATCAATGGGGGGACGGACCGATGTCCATGAGCTCCTGAAGCTGTTTAAAGCGCCGCTGGGCACAGGGGCAGACAAGCCCGCCGTCTAACTCGATCCGGCAGGGGCGGCGGAAAATGGCGCGGATATGCCGGAGGTTTACGAGGGCAGATTTGTGGCAGAGGAAAAAACGGTCGTCCAGCCGCGACATCGTTTCATTGAGCGCGCCGCTGCACTGATAGACGCCGTTTATGGTGTGGATCGTGATGCGGTGCGCCGCCAAGGACTGGATGCAGAGGATTTCGCTGACCGGAAGGAAAAGATCCTGATCGGGCAGGTGGAGATGGAGGCGGATGTCAGGGGCAGGGACGCAGCTTTTTTCGACGACATTTTTCAGGCAGTGGAGGATCTGGACGGCGTACTGCGGATCGTCCTTGATGAGAAAATCGAGAGGCTCCACCTGATAGTGGAAAGTGGTCATCGCCATTTCGGAATGGGTCGTCGTAAAAATGATAAACGCCCGCGGGTCGTTTTGGCGGATCATGGAAGCAAGCTCAATGCCGTCGATGTCAGAATGAAGCTGGATGTCGAGAAAATAGACGGCGGTTTCGGCTTTGGGGGCGAGGGAAGAAAGAAGCCCGTGCGGGGAGGAGGCTTTGCAGACGATTTCCATATCGTAGCCCTGGATGAAAATATATTTTTCAATCAGGGACGCCAGCAGGCTGAGCTGGCTCTCGTCGTCTTCACATAAATAAATCGGTATCATGCGGTTTTCTCCTTTGAGGGTATGATGAGGATCTGCTTCATGATCCCGTTTTCACAGATCATGTGGTGGGACAGCTCGGGCAGGGAGGCTAAAAGCATGGAGACATTGGAAAGCCCGATGCCGCTGTGGTTTTCCTTCGTGGTAAAGCCCGCTTCCATGAGCCGTTCCAGCGGACGCGGCGGGGGAAGCGTGGAATTTTCAATGTGAAAAATAATGCGCTGTTCCTTTTTCAGAATGGCGATGTGGAAGCGGCGCTCCTTCGTAAGGGCGGCAGCCTCCATGGCGTTGTCCAGAAAGATCCCGAGGATGCGGGTGAGCGTGAGCATATTTACGGGAAAGCTGTAAAATTCCTGCGTCAGCTCCAGCGATACGTTTAAGTTGAGGTTCATCGCCTGGATCAGCTTCGTATAAAGAAGCCCTTTGATTTCCAGAACCCGGATCAGGGCAAGCTTTGCGATGGTAGCGTCGTTGTTGAACATGAGGCGGTTGACGGAGCCGAGCCGCAGCTCGAAATAGCCTTTGAGCTTTTCCAAATCGCCCTCCTGAATATAGCCGTTGATCGTGGAAAGGATGTTCATGTAATCGTGCTTGTAGCGGCGGATCTCCTGATAGTGGTTTTCGAGCTGGTTCATATATTCGGTAAGGTTTTCCTGCTCCTGTGTGCGCAGCTCAAGCCGCTTGTTTTCCTGAAGCGTGCGGAACAGGATCAGAAAGAGGATAAAATTCGCGGCGGAAAACGAGAGGATGAGCACGCCGTTGAACAGCAGGATTTCCGTCGGATAGCTGCACAGGCTCCCGAACAGGATATTGGTAATAAAAATGCAGGAACAGATCGTGACATCCGCAAGCAGAAGCTGCTGGATCTTTTCCGGGATAATGCCGCCGTCGGAAAGGAGGCGGCTGCGGCGCAGCCTTCTGCCGAGAAAAAAGGCGGGCAGGGCGCACAAAATACCATGGAGGCAGGCAAAGAGGACGTCCATTGCCGGAGACGACTTCATGGCAGAAAAGTGATAGCCTGCGATACTCAGGGGGATGGCAAGGATGTAGTTCGTCAGCAGGCTCCAGAACCAGACTGCCTGAAAAAGAATGAGGTTGTAAAAACGGTTGGCAGGGCTGAACGCAAGAAGGATGAAAGAGGAGCCAAGCAGCATAACGGGAGTCCCGAACTGCCCCCAAAGGGGCATGAGGATCAGACAGCAGGCGGCGACATAACCGTATAGAAGAAATTCATAGACCTTGTGTCTGGCTGGGAAAAGGATGAAGGTGCAGGTAAGAATAAAAGCGGCGGTGCAGATGATCTGACAAAGATAAACATTAAAATTCATAAAAATCTCCTTTATAAAAAAATGATAGCATATTTCGGAAATGGCGTGAAGAAAGGAGGATATATGAAATTTCAGGAAAAAGAACACTAAAAGAGGGCGTTTAGGAAGAAAACAGCTGCGTTTGGGAAAAAATATTCAATATTTCATGCAGCATGATATACTATACAGCATTGCGGCATTTGTCATTTCCGACGCAGCGCCGCAATAACGGATCTGGATCAGGCAGGGACGTCGTAGAGGACCATGCAGGATGGTGGGGGAGATTTTGTGAGTGTATCTGAGATAAAGACAGAAAAAACAAGGTTATCCGTTCTGCATATGCGCAGTGGATAAGGATGTTCTCTATGAGTGGACGGGCGCTCCGCCGGGTGGTGCGGTTTGCCCGTCATAGACCTGCTTTTTTGGAGGATCAGCGGATCCCGGACAGATGGGCGATCGTCAGAAGAAGGAGAAGCCCGGCTGTGTTTACGATCATAAAAAAGACGAGAAAGGATGCCGCAGAGGCATTTTTGGTTTTCATATAAAGCCGGAAGGAGATCAGGCTGGCGAGGGAGGCGATCGGTGTTCCCAGTCCGCCGATGTCCGTCCCCAGAAGCAGCGCCTGCCAGTTATCGGTAAAGTTGGATAAAAGCACGGCGGCGGGGACGTTGCTGATGACCTGGCTTGCGAGCGCGGAGGTGATCAGGGGGCGGGAGGAAAGAAGCTCCTGCAAAAAATTCCTGACCGCAGGGATCGCGCCGATATTCCCGGCAAAAACAAAGAAGCAGACAAAGGTTGCCAAAAGTCCGTAGTCGAGCGTCCGGTACAGGCTGCGGTCCGCAAAAAAGAGCGCTGTGCAGACGATCAGCAGCAGGATCGGATACGGGAGCAGATGAAAGACGGAGAGCAGGCAGAGCGCAAAAAGGGCGAGATAGAGCACAAGCTTCTTTTTATATGCACCCATGCCGTATCCTTTGTTTGCGCCGGGAAAGGAAATGGTAAATTCCTGATCCGGGCAGAGGAGCACGGAGGCAGAGATGAGCAGCAGGGAGAGCAGTGCAAACGGCAGCACGGTTTGAAAAAAGGAGCCCGCCGACAGCCCGAAACGGGAATACAGATACAGGTTCTGCGGATTTCCGACGGGCGTTGCCATGCTTCCTAAGTTTGCGGCGACGGTCTGCATGACGACGACGAACACAAGATACTTTTGCTGCCCGGTCAGCTCCAGAATGAGGATCGCAAAGGGCACGAAGGTGATCAGGGCGACGTCGTTTGTGACGAGCATGGAAACGAAAAAGGGCAGCAGGATGAGCGTCAGAAACAGCAGGCGGCGTCTCTTTTTCCCGGTGAGGAGAAGCTGCGCCATACGGGTAAAGAAATTGCAGCGCTGCAGGCCGGCGACGACTGCCATCAGGGAAAACAGCAGCGCCAGCACGCGGAAATCAATATAGCCGGCGTAGGCGGCTGTGGGCGGCACAAAAAACATGGAAAAAACCATGCAGACCGCCGATACGGCGAGCACGGGCTCTTTTTTCAGGATCCGGATCAAAAAATTACGGGGATGTGGGTTCATGGCGTTCCTTTCTTTAATACGCATATCGCATTTTTGCTGAATTGTACACATAGGGTACGGAATGGCAATACGCAGGTATTTTACCGCAAGAGTGCGGAATGGTAATCCTCGGGTATTTTACCGCATCTGCGCCGGAAAAACCAGTTTTTTTGCGCGGGAAACGGTTGACAAACGCAAAAAATTCCCATATCATCAAATACAAGACAGCAAAGAAGAGGAATAGTAAAGGCGTTGGCGGCAGTCCAGAGAGGATGCGGCAGGTGGGAAGCATCCGTGCAGCGCGTTTTGAACCGGCCCTCGGAGCGCCTGCCCTAATAAGGCAGCGTAGACCCGGCGTTAACGGGAAGACGAGTGGGCGCATTTGCGCTAATTTGGGTGGTACCGCCGGATATCCGGTCCCTTTCGGGATCAGGGTATCTTTTTTTATCTGAATAGGAAAGTTCCTTTCCTATCGAAAAAAAACACGATTATGCGTACACTTTTTTATTTCATTTTCAAAAGGAGAAAGCGATATGGCAGACAAAAAAATGGTAGAACAGATCACATCGATGGAAGAGGATTTTGCCCAGTGGTATACCGACGTTGTGCTGAAAGCGGAGCTGATCGGCTACACCAGCGTAAAGGGCTGCATGGCGATCAAGCCTGCGGGCTACGCGATCTGGGAGCTTCTTCAGAAGCAGCTGGACGACAGATTTAAGGCGACAGGCGTGCAGAACGTATACATGCCCCTGTTTATTCCGGAAAGCCTTCTGGAAAAGGAGAAGGATCATGTGGAAGGGTTTGCGCCGGAGGTTGCATGGGTAACGCACGGCGGGCTGCAGCCTCTGCAGGAGAGGCTTTGCGTGCGTCCCACGTCCGAGACGCTGTTCTGCGATTTTTATAAAAACGATATTCAGTCCTACCGCGATCTGCCGAAGGTATATAACCAGTGGTGCAACGTGGTGAGATGGGAAAAGGAGACCCGTCCTTTCCTGCGTTCCAGAGAATTTTTGTGGCAGGAGGGGCACACGGCGCATGCGACTGCCGAGGAAGCTGAGGAGCGCACGATCCAGATGCTCAACACCTACGCGGATTTCTGTGAAGAGGTGCTGGCGATCCCAGTCGTAAAGGGGCGCAAGACGGACAAGGAGAAATTCGCGGGCGCGGAGGCGACTTATACGATTGAGGCGCTGATGCACGACGGCAAGGCGCTGCAGTCCGGCACGAGCCACAATTTCGGCGACGGCTTTGCAAAGGCGTTCGGCATCCAGTATACGGACAGGGACAATAAGTTAAAATATGTGCACCAGACGTCTTGGGGCGTAACGACCCGTCTGATCGGCGCGATCATCATGGTTCACGGCGACAATTCCGGTCTGGTGCTGCCTCCCAAGGTAGCGCCTGTGCAGGTTGTGATCGTTCCGATCCAGCAGCGCAAGGAAGGCGTTATGGACAAGGCAAACGAGTTAAAAGACCGTCTTTCCAATTTCCGCGTAAAGGTGGACGACACGGATAAGAGCCCCGGCTGGAAGTTTGCGGAAGCGGAGATGCGCGGCATTCCGGTGCGCGTAGAGATCGGCCCCAAAGACATCGAGGCAGGCAAGTGTATGCTGGCGCGCCGCGACACGGGCGAAAAGATCGAGTGCGCTTTGGACGAGGTGGAAGCAAAGGTCGGAGCGCTTTTGGAAACGATCCAGAAGGATATGCTGGAAAAGGCGAGAGCGCACAGGGAAGCGCATACCTACGTTGCAAAGAATATGGAAGAGATGGGCGACATCCTGACCAATACTCCCGGCTTTGTAAAGGCGATGTGGTGCGGCTGTCAGGAGTGTGAGGATAAGATCAAAGAGCAGTTTGCCGCGACGAGCCGCTGTATGCCCTTTGAGCAGGAGGAGCTGTCCGACGTGTGCGTATGCTGCGGAAAGCCTGCGAAGAAGATGGTTTACTGGGGCAAGGCGTATTGATCCGGCGCTGAGCGTTCCGGTACCCTTTTAAAGAAATGCTGATTTTGCCGGTTTTTGCGCCCGGCTTCACAAAGTTTTCACACTTTTCCACTTGTAATATATATGATAAGTGTTACAATATGACTGTAACAGATCAATGATACTTAACAAGACCCGCAGAAATCAGGTCCGCTAAGCAATCAGTTTTTTTGGAGGAAAAGATAAATGAATACTTTAAAAGCTGAAAAAAGGGACATGAGCGTAAAGGCAAAGAGACTCAGAAGAGAAGGCTATGTGACAGGCAATGTGTTCGGCAGGGAAATCGAAGGTTCGGTTCCGCTGAAAATGTGCGCCCGTGACGTGGAACGTCTGCTGAAAACCTGCAACAGGGGGAGCCGGCTGACGCTGGAGGCAGACGGGAAGAGCTACAATGTTCTGATTAAGGAAATAGATTATGATTCGATGAAAAATCAGGTGACAGAGATCGATTTTCAGGCGCTGGTAAGCGGCGAGAAGGTGCATTCCGTGGCGGAGGTCGTTCTGCGCAACCATGAGAAGGTTGCAGAAGGCATCCTGCAGCAGCGGCTGGAGGAAATCGCATTTCAGGCGCTTCCCGACGCGCTGGTGGATAAGGTTGAGATCGATGTGGGCGACATGAAGATCGGAGATGCTGTCCTTGTAAAGGATCTGCCGATCGCGTCTGCCGCAGGCATCGAGCTGACGACCGACCCGGAAGCGATCATCGTGACCGTGACAAGGGCGCACAGCGCCGCCGCAGAAGAGACGGAGGAAGCGCCTGAGGGAGCGCAGGAAGCGTAATGGACTGCCGTTATTTCATCAGGGAATTGTAAAGGAATGAGGAGTCGATACACTGATCCACAGATCAGCGTGCCGGCTCCTTTTTGTTGTCATTCCGCAAAAATGATGATAGTATGGGTGTAAAAAACAAAGGAACAAGGCGAATGTGAGTGATGGAACAGAAGAAACAGGCGGCCGGGGCGGAAAATATTTACCGGCTGGACGGCAGAGTACCGCTGCAGAAGGCGATCCCCTTCGGGCTGCAGCATGTGCTGGCGATGTTTGTGGCAAACCTGGCGCCGGTGCTGATCGTATGCAGCGCCGTGGGCGTAAGGGGAACCGGGGAGCATCTGAACCCGGCGGAGATCACGGGGCTTTTGCAGTGCGCCATGTTTACGGCGGGACTGGGAACGTGTATGCAGCTTTATCCGGTGTGGAAGATCGGGTCGAAGCTGCCGATCGTCATGGGAATCAGCTTTACCTTTGTGGGAAGCCTTTTAACGATCGGGACAAACCCGGCGCTGGGCTATGAAGGAATGGTCGGGGCGGTGATCCTGGGCGGTATTTTTGAAGGCCTTGTGGGCTTAAGTGCCCGGTACTGGAAGCGCTTTTTAACGCCGGTTGTTTCGGCGTGCGTGGTCATCGCGATCGGGCTTTCCCTTTTGTCGGTCGGCATGGATTCGTGGGGCGGCGGGACCGGCGCAGGCGATTTCGGCGCATGGTATCATTTGCTGGTAGGCGGCTTTACGCTGGTCGTTTGTCTGGTCGCAAATTACCGGCTGAAAGGGATCTATAAAAATTTAAACATCCTGATCGGGCTGATATTCGGTTATCTTTTGTCGGTGCTCCTGACGGTGGCGGGCGTGGCTCCGCTCATTGATTTTTCCGGGATTTCCCAGACGGTGCAGGAGGTGGGCTTTTTCAGCCTTCCGAAGCTCGTATTTTTTACGGAGCATCGGCCGGTGTTTGATCTGGGCGCGTTGGTTTTGATCCTGGCGTCGCTGTTTCCGCCGCTGGGTGCGTTTTTCAATTCGCTGCCGCAGGCGGTGCTGGGCGGCTGCACGGTCATGATGTTTGGCTCGATCATGTACGAGGGGATCAAAATGTTAAAAGAGTGCGAATTTGACGACCGGACGATGATCATTGTTTCGCTGGCGTTCTGCATCGGCGTGGGGCTGGCCCAGACCTCCGGGAACTTTTTTGCGGCGTTCCCGCCGGCGGTGGGCGAGGTGTTCAACGGCAACGCCGTGGCGGGCGTGTTTGTGGTGGCGCTGTTTTTAAGTCTGGTGCTGCCAAAGAGAAAGGATTGAACTCTTTGGCTTCATATGATAAGATAGGTTTTCCTGTTCTGTCCACTTAAAGGGTAATATTCCGATCAAACGGGAGCGGGAGGAAAGGAAAAGAAGCATGAATTTTTATCAGTATAAAGTCACGAAAAAAGGGGAAAAGCCGCCGGTCTGGAGACGGTGTCTGATCCCTGCGGATATTACATTTGCGCAGCTTGCGATGATCTTAAACGATGTGGCGGAGGCAGACGGCTCCGCCCGCTATGAATTTGAATTTAAGACCGGGAAGATCCGGCTGAAGGAAGAGACCGGGACAGACAGCGGCTATGAAGAGCTTTCTGCGAAGGAAACTTTTGTAAGCGAGCTGGCAGACAGCGAGGAATGGTTCAGCTTTTATCCGGACGGCGCGGACAAAAAAGGCAGCGTATACCGGATCGACCGGGAAGAGTGCCTGCAGGACAAAAGCCTGACCGGAAAGGGGAAGCAGGAAGAGATCGTTTTCCCTGTGATCGTAAAGGAGTCCGAAGCGGCGCAGAAGGCGTTTTCCACAAAGCTTGCGGCAAAAAATAAGGAGCTGCGCTTAAAATATACGGTGCTCCGGGAGGCAGCTTCCATACAGGAGGCGGAAACAGAGGGCATTGAGGAGCTGACACGGCGGCGCGATCGGGGAGAATACGGCATCGTGATCTGCCCGGATGCCAAAAGCGCGTACAGCAGGATCGACTGGATGCTGTCCTGTCAGCTGATGCTGAGCTTTTTGTACGGGGCTGCGCCGATCGAGGTCATGCATGAAATGTACTGCCAGCGGGAAGGCTTTGCCGTGAGCAGGTTAGAGTTTATGAGTGTGTTTCGCTCTGTGCCCAAGGAGCAGAATTTCTGCGTGGTGCAGGACGGCAGGATGATCCCGAAGGAAGCGCTGACGGATGAGATCTACAAACGGATCGAAAGCCGTCAGGGAAGCTGCTCGTTCTATATGCCGGACGTGGATGAAATTCTGGTGTACAGCCGTCAGGGCTATCCGGCGGCAGAGGCTTCTTATGAGAGGCTGCGCGATTTTCTGGAAAAAGAAGAAATGCCTTCCGAAAACGATGCCGAAGAGCTGATGAGGCTTGTCTATAAAAAGTTTTCGCTGGGATCGGATCTGCAGGAAACGCTGGAATGTCTGGAAAAAGAGGGCGTTGCGGCAGGCGAGGAGCTGACCGGGCTTTTGGCGGCGGCACAGGCGGATACGAGAATGCTGGGGCTGCGCGGGCACACAGTCCGGGAATGGCGGCAGGAAGAGGACGCGCGGAAGCAGGAAGCGGAAAAAAGACGGAGCGCGGCAGGCGCAGACAGATCTGCAGGCTTTGGCATGGGCAGAATGCCCGCAAAGCCCCGCCGCAAGATTTATCCGAACGAGCCCTGTCCCTGCGGCAGCGGCAGAAAGTACAAAAAGTGCTGCGCGGGAAAATAAAAACGGAATCAATCCGGATGCAAAAAGGACGCTGGGCGAAAAAGCTGCAGCGTCCTTTTTTAATATAAATTACTGGATCTTGAATACGAGTGCGATCGGCGCGGAGCCGGTTCTGCGTCCTGCCGGAACGGTAACGGTAATGCCGCCTTTGCTTTCTGTGAAGGAAACCTCCGTCCCGTCGTCGAGCAGCGTTACTTTGGAAGCCTTTTTTGCATAAGGGATGAAGATCTGCGCCTCAACGGACTCCTGCGCTACCGGATATAAGCGGAACGCGTAAACGGCGTCGCCCTTCTGGGTAAAGCGGAGATTTTCATACTGGTAAGGCGCGACAGCGCGGGTCCCGTAAATGGCTTCGCCATAGGTTTTGAGCCATGCGCCGAAG
Organism: uncultured Lachnospiraceae bacterium; assembly: GCA_900550285.1. Lineage (GTDB taxonomy): Bacteria > Bacillota > Clostridia > Lachnospirales > Lachnospiraceae > Gallintestinimicrobium. Next base: position 20,324 of record URRW01000008.1, on the reverse strand, counting down.
CCGTAGAGGCTTTCCATCGCGTCGATCGGGATTCTTCCGTCGGGCTGGGGGCTTACGTTTAACGCCATGTTGCCGCCCTTTGCGACGATGCCGACAAAGGTGTTTACAAGCTCGCGGGGAGATTTGTAGCGGTCTGCATATTCGTAGGTAAAGTCTGCGCCGAGCGTCAGGCAGCTTTCCCACGGCACGCCGAGAGGCTGCTCGGGCACGCACATTTCGGGGGTAACATAGTTTTCGTATGCGCCGCCGATGGTGCGGTCAACGGACAATACCCAGGGCTGGAGCTTGCGGGCTTCGTCAACGATCTCGTTTAAGCGGATGCCCTGACCGTTTGTTTCGCGTACCCAGCCTGCGTCGAACCAGAGAATATCCACCCTGCCGTAATCGCGGCAAAGCTCGAGCACCTGATTTTTGGTGTACTGGATGAAGTTTTCCCAGCGCTCGGGATCCTCCTTGGGATCGTACATGGGGCCGTTGTTGGTCGGCTTGGAGTCCTCGATCTCAGGCGTGCGGTAGTAGGGCGTGTGCCAGTCTGCCTTGGAAAAATACGCGCCGATGCCGATGCCCTTTGCGCGGAACGCGTCGAACATGCTCTTGACAAGGTCGGCGTTTTCGTTTACATGATAAGGACAGTCGGGAGCGGTTACCTTATAATCGCTGTATTTGGTATCCCACAGGCAGAAACCGTCGTGGTGCTTGGTTGTCAGGATCAGGTATTTAAAGCCGCAGTCCGCAGCCATCTGCGCCCATTCCTCAGGCTGGAAGCGTACCGGGTTAAAGGATTTGTTCAGATCGTAATACTGTTTTTTGAACGTCTCGCCGTCCGCCCAGTTGATCTGGTGGCGGGACCATACGGAATCCTTGTCGCTCAAAGCCCAGGAAGCGACGATGCCGAGCTGGCAGTACAGGCCCCAGTGCATCATCAGCGCAAGCTTCTGATCCTGAAACCATTCCAGCTGCTTTAAAACCTCCGGCTCCTTCGGCCAGACATAATCTTTGGCGGCGCTGTAGTTGTGGACGCCTTCCTGTACGATTTCTTCTTTTTCTTCTGCTGTCGTACCCATTTTTTTTCCTCCGATTGGTTGAAAATAAATTTTGCCCGGGCACGCTCCGGCACACAGCGCATAAAATGCGCCCGTTTCAGGCGGCCCCTGTCGCCCCTATCTTACGCAATTTTGCGGAAGCAGTCAATCATTATCGAAAAATAAAGTTGCAACAGTTCAGCTCATATCGGCATGCACGGTCGAAACTGTGCATGCATGGTTTCGACCGAACAAACCGATAGGGCTGAACTGTTACATGAATTCTTTAAGATTCCATGAAGACGCTTGCATTTTGTTTTTTCGGGATGATATTATAGAAGATAAGCGTGCGGACGTAAAATACTGCACGACGGCAGGACAGAATGGATTATTTTTTGAGGGGAGTATTTTGAAGAAAAGCGAAAAAAACAAAAAAACGGCAGAAAGAGGAAGGCAGAAGAGAGAAAAAGACGTAAAGAAGCTTGCGGCGGTCTATATCGCAGCGGTGCTTGCAGCGGCAGGCGCTGTCGGCGGCGGGCTGTTCTGGGCGATGGAGAGTGCCCGCACACAAAAAGCTGCGCTGGCAGAAAGCACGGAGACGGAGAGCGCAGGCAGTGAAGAAGAGACTGCGTTGACAGAAGCAGCGGAAAAAGTACCGGAAACGGAGAGTGAAACAGAGGCGCAGGAGCAGTATGTGGAGCTGACGGAGGACAATATCAGTAATTTCGTGAAGGTGGAGTCGTGTGAGATCGAGCCGGGAAGCGGGAGCTTTGTGCTGAAAGCGTCGGCAGAGGGAAAGCCTGCCAGCGACGACGATTATTTTTACCTGATGGAAATGGATATGTATGATACCGAGCTGGATCAGGAAAGGGATGCGGTCGCGTCGGCGCAAAAGGACGGGGAGATCGTCCTGTCGGCGGGCGTCAATGAAAACAGCGTAGATTCCAGGCTGTATTCTAAATTTGTGGTGGCGGTAAAGCTGGACGGGGAATATGTCCCGCTGTGCGAGCCGCAGTATATCACAAACCCGGAGGCGCTTTCGGCGTATCAGGAGGCGTATCCGCAGCGGGATTCGGTCAAGGGGATTTTGGTGGATCCGATGCGGGTGGATCAGCTGGATGATCTGCATGTAAACCATGCGGCGTACAACATTCCGATCGGCAACATCCTCGGGGAGACGACAAACGCGCTCTATCCGACGATTTATTATACTTATAATGGAAGGACTTATGCCTTTAACGGGCAGCGGATCGCGGAATACGATTCGATCTTTTCCCGGCTGACGGCAAAGGGGATCACGATTTCCGCCATCCTTCTGAATAACAAAAGCAGCGCTTATCCGCAGATCACGCATCCGCTTTCGCGGGACGGATCGGCATATTATTACGGCTTTAATGCGGCGGAGGAGGACGGCGTGGAGCTTCTGGCGGCGGTCGGCTCCTTTCTGGCGCAGCGTTACCGCGATACGACGTGCGGGACGGTGATGAACTGGATTGTGGGAAACGAGGTCAACGTGCGGACGGACTGGAACTATATGCAGCATGTGGATCTGGATACTTACGCGCGGGAATACGCCAATGCGGTGCGCGTTTTTTACAACAGCATCAAGAGCATGAATGCCAATGCGCGCGTATTTGTTTCGATGGATCAGCAGTGGGACAGGAATATTTCCACGAACCAGAATTACGATGCGAAGGATCTGCTGGTATCCTTTAACGACATCGTTTCTTCCGAAGGGAATATCGACTGGGGGCTGGCGCATCATCCGTATGCGTACCCGCTGACGAACACGACCTTCTGGGATTCCTCCAGCAAGATCCGGAAGCTGATCACGGATGGGCAGGACACGTCGATTGTGACGATGGAAAATATCGAGGTGGTGACGGATTTTCTGCAGCAGGAGGTGCTTTTGACGGCGGACGGCGAGGTGCGTCCGGTGATTTTGAGTGAGCTGGGATATTCCTCGACGGAAGGGGAGGTCAATCAGGCGGCGGCTTTTGCCTATGCGTATTATGCGGCGGAGAGCAATCCCTATATCGACGCGCTGATCCTTTCGCGACAGACCGACGCGGCGGAAGAGGTGGCGCAGGGGCTGGCGCTTGGGCTGACGACGCAGGGCGGGCAGCAGAAATATATTTATCAGGTATTCCAGAACATCGATCAGGCGGGCTCCGAAACCTATACGGAGTTTGCAAAATCGGTGATCGGGATCAACAGCTGGACGGAGATCATGGCAAAGACAGAATAAAACCTCCCCGGCAGGACGCGGTTTGAAACGGCGCGCCCTGCCGGAGAGGTTTTTTTAGACAAGCTACAGATTTTCAAGAATGCGGACGTCCACGGCGGTGTAATAAAATTCCCGGTCGGGCGTCTGTCCCGTCATCAGGTAGTCGAAAAGAAGCTGCAGGGGCTTCGCACCCTGAACTTTTGGCTGCTGGCAGATGACGGCGGAGATGATGTTTTGTTCCATAAATTCCTGCGTGGAAGGGATTTTGTCATAGGCGATCACGCGGATGTCCTTGCGCCCGGAGGCGGTCACTGCGCGGCAGCCGCCGTATATGCCTGCCGCCGTAAAATAAAGGGCGTTGATTTCCGGGTGGCGTTCCAGAAGCTCCCTTGTCTTATCGTAGCTTTCAAAATCGTCGTCGCTGTTTTCGATCGTATCCACGACGCGGATGCGCGGATAGCGTTCGCTGATCCTGTCGCAGAAGCCCTTGATGCGGTCCGTATGGCAGAGCACCTTGGAGGATCCGGTGACGATGCCGGCGCGCACCTCTCCGTCTGTGATCAGCCGCATCAGCCCTGCGGCGGTTTGCCCGCACCGGTAAAAATCGCTTCCCACAAAGGCGAGACGGAGGGAATTGTGGATGTCGGTATTTGCCGTGATGACGGGGATCCCTTTCTGGGAAAGCCGGTCGATACATTCCGTGATGGAAGCGTCGTTAAAGGGGCTGATCACAAGGCCGTCGATGCCCTCCTGTTCCAGCTCGTTCATGGCGGCAAGCTGTTCTGCGGCGGAAAAGCCGACGCTTTTTTTGAGGACGGTGCAGTTGTAGCCCGCCAGCTCCTCTTCCTTTTCCAGAACGCCCTTCCAGACGTCTTCAAAAAACGGGTTTTTGGTATCAAAAAGCAGGACGCCGAGCTTAACGTTTTTGCGCTGGGCGGCGAGGGCGATCCCGGCGGGGTTGGGCTTGTAGTCCAGACGCGCCGCGATGTCGCGCACGAGCGCCGCAGTGGCGGCATTGACGGAACCGCGGTTGTTTAAGACGCGGTCAACCGTGCCGCGGGACACGCCGGCAAGCTCTGCGATTTCTCTGATCGTTGCCATAAAATTCTCCATTCCGGAGCGTAAGTCTCTCCATTTTTTTAAAATAGCGGCTTTCCCCGTCTGCGCAGGGGTTCTGCCGCCAAAATCAACGCATATCTGTTTCCACTGTATCATGCCGGGAGGGCAAAGTCAATGCCGGCGGAAGCACGGACGTGCCCGCGCACAAAAAAGAGGAAAATGCACAAAACATATGCCGCAGGAGGCGGGAGGAAGGCGGGATTTTTGTGAAAAATCATGAAAATGAAAAGAATGCTTGATTTTTGGAAACCGCCAACTTATGATAGGAGCAGAGAGCGCCTTTGAAAAAAGGTCAGCGGAGTTTGCGTGCACGGGCACAAGCGTGCGGACAGGGCAGAAAGCGGCGGCAGGGACAGAAAGGAAGCGCTGTCCTGCTTCGGAAGGCTGACCGGGCGGCAGGAGGAATGTATGTATTATATTGGAGTAGATCTTGGCACATCGGCGGTAAAGCTTTTGCTGATGGAAGGAAACGGGCGCATCGCCAACGTGGTATCCCGGGAATATCCTTTGTATTTCCCGCATCCCGGCTGGTCGGAGCAGAAGCCGGAGGACTGGTATGCACAGGCGATGGCGGGCATCGGGGAGCTTTTGGAGGGCTTTGATCGGGAAAAGGTGGCGGGCATCAGCTTTGGCGGGCAGATGCACGGGCTTGTGATCCTGGATGAGAACGATGAGGTCATCCGCCCGGCAATTTTGTGGAACGACGGCAGGACATGGAAGGAAAACGATTATCTGAATGAAGTGATCGGAAAGGAGACGCTTTCCAGATATACGGCGAACATTTCCTTTACGGGCTTTACCGCATCCAAGCTTTTGTGGATCCGGGACAACGAGCCGGAGAACTTTGCGCGGATCAGGAAGATCATGCTTCCGAAGGATTATCTGGCGTACCGCATGACGGGCGTGCACTGCACGGACGTATCCGACGCATCGGGCATGCTTTTGTTCGATGTAAAAAACCGCTGCTGGTCGGAGGAAATGTGCCGGATCTGCGGCGTGGAAAAGGAACAGCTGGCAGACGTATATGAAAGCTATGAAACAGTCGGCACGCTTCTTCCTGCGGTGGCAAATCAGCTGGGGCTTTCGGCAGGCGTGAAGGTGGCTGCGGGCGCCGGCGACAACGCGGCGGCGGCGGTCGGCACGGGCACGGTCGGTGAAGGACAGTGCAATATTTCCCTCGGGACGAGCGGGACGGTGTTTATTTCGTCGGAGCGCTTCGGCGTGGATTCCAACAACGCCCTTCACGCCTTTGCCCATGCGGACGGGCACTATCATTTGATGGGCTGCATGCTGAGCGCGGCGTCCTGCAATAAATGGTGGATGGACGGGATCATTGGGACGAAGGATTATGCGGCAGAGCAGGCGGCAATCGAAAAGCTGGGCGAAAACCACGTTTATTTCCTGCCGTATCTGATGGGCGAGCGATCCCCGCACAACGATCCCGATGCGAGAGGAACCTTTATCGGCATGACGATGGATACGACGCGGGCGGACATGACGCAGGCGGTGCTGGAAGGCGTGGCGTTTGCGCTGAGGGACTCCTTTGAGGTCGCAAGGTCGCTGGGAATTTCCATCGAACGCACGAAGATCTGCGGAGGCGGCGCAAAGAGCCCCCTGTGGAAAAAGATCATCGCAAACGTGCTGAATGTGAAGGTGGACGTGCCCGAAACGGAGGAAGGCCCCGGCTATGGCGCGGCGATGCTTGCGGCGGTGGCGTGCGGGGAATACGCTTCTGTGGAAGAGGCGGCAAAAACGCTCGTCAAGGTGGTGGATACCATCGAGCCGGATCCTGTCCTTGCGGCAAAATACGAGGAGCGTTACGCGCAGTTTAAACAGATATATCCCGCGGTCAGGGAGCTTTTTGGCAGGCTGAAATAGGCGGGCACGGGCAGGAAAGAAAACAGGATAGAAAACAGAGAAGGTCAGAGCAGACGGAGGGATTGCAGGATGGAAATTTATGAGGTAACGGACGAGGCTTTCCGGGAATATGGAAGGGTGATCGCGGACGTGGATTTTTCGGAGCTGTTGGAAAAGCTGGCAGAGACTCCCGTGCCGGAGGACGTGGTTTATGTGGCGTCCGAGGAAATGCTTGAGGAGCTGCCGGTCTATGAGGAGCTGACGGATAAGACCTACGGTGAGCTGCCGATCCAGATCGGCTACTGCAACGGCCACAACCGGAAATTAAACGCGCTGGAATACCACAGAAGCTCGGAGGTGGACGTGGCGGGCACGGAGCTTATTTTGCTGCTGGGCAGACAGCAGGACATCACGGCGGATTTTACCTATGACACCGCTCTGGTAAAAGCGTTCCGCGTGCCTGCGGGGACTGCGGTGGAGCTGTATGCGACGACGCTGCATTACGCGCCCTGCCATGCGCAGGAGGGCGGCTTTCGGTGCGCAATCGTTTTGCCAAAGGACACCAATCTGGAGCTTACATTCCGGCATGAGGGCGGCGAGGACAGCCATCTGACGGCGAAGAACAAATGGCTGCTGGGGCATCCTGAAGGCGGGCTCCCGGAGAAAAGCCCGATGGGCCTTGTGGGGGAAAACATCGAACTGTAGGAAAAAGAGCAATGCGACCGGAAAAATCATGCCGCCAAAAGCGCAATGCAGCAGCAAAAAATTATGCGGCAGAAAAAATAATGAAACAGGCATCATAAACGGAGGAAATGATCATGAACAATTTACCCAAAATCAAAGTCGGCATCGTTGCGGTAAGCCGCGACTGCTTCCCGGAATCCCTTTCCGTAAACAGAAGAAAGGCGCTGGTGGAAGCGTATCAGGCAAAATATGACGCGGCGGATATTTACGAGTGCCCCATCTGCATCGTAGAGAGTGAGATCCACATGGTCCAGGCGCTGGAAGACGTTAAAAAAGCGGGCTGCAACGCGCTGTGCGTATACCTTGGCAACTTCGGCCCCGAGATCGCGGAGACGCTGCTGGCAAAGCATTTTGACGGCCCCTCCATGTTCATCGCGGCTGCGGAGGAATCCCAGAATGATCTGGTGGGCGGCAGAGGCGACGCGTACTGCGGTATGTTAAACGCCAGCTACAACTTAAAGCTGCGCAACATCAGGGCATACATCCCGGAATATCCGGTAGGAACCGCCTCCGAGTGCGCGGATATGATCCACGATTTTGTGCCGGTGGCAAGGGCGATCGTCGGTTTAAAGAGCTTAAAGATCATCAGCTTCGGCCCCAGACCGTTAAACTTCCTTGCCTGCAACGCGCCGATCAAGCAGCTTTACAATCTGGGCGTTGAGATCGAGGAGAACTCCGAGCTGGATCTGTTTGAGGCGTTCAACAAGCATGCGGGCGATGAGCGGATCCCTGCAAAAGTAAAAGAGATGGAGGAAGAGCTGGGCGAGGGCAACAAAAAGCCGGAGATTTTGGAGAAGCTTGCACAGTATGAGCTCACCCTTTTGGATTGGGTTGAAGAGCACAGAGGATACCGTGAGTATGTGGCGATCGCGGGCAAGTGCTGGCCTGCCTTCCAGACGCAGTTCGGCTTCGTTCCCTGCTATGTGAACAGCCGCCTGACCGGCATGGGTATTCCGGTATCCTGCGAGGTGGATATTTACGGCTGCTTGAGCGAGTTTATCGGAACCGCTGTCAGCGACGACGTGGTAACGCTTCTGGACATCAACAACAGTGTGCCGGACGATATGTATGAGGAGTCCATCAAAGGCAAATTTGATTACACGCACAAGGATACGTTCATGGGCTTCCACTGCGGCAACACCTGTTCCAGAAAGCTGGCGTTCTGCAGCATGAAAAACCAGATGATCATGGCAAGATCCCTTCCGGAGGAAGTGACAAACGGCACGCTGGAAGGCGACATCGCGCCCGGCGAGATCACCTTCTACCGCCTGCAGTCCACGGCGGACAACATGCTGCGCGCTTATATCGCGCAGGGCGAGGTGCTTCCGGTTGCGACCCGTTCCTTCGGCTCCATCGGCGTATTTGCGATCCCGGAAATGGGACGCTTCTACAGACATGTGCTGATCGAGAAAAACTATCCCCACCACGGGGCGGTTGCCTTCGGCCACTACGGCAAGGCGCTGTACGAGGTATTCAAATACATCGGCGTTCCGGTAGAGGACATCAACTTCAATCAGCCCAAGGGCATGATGTATCCGACGGAAAACCCGTTCGCGTAACGCGTTGTAATCCGGGACGGCGGAAAACCTTATAAACGACGATAACGGGCAGCGGTCCGGTTCTCGAGCAGATCTGTGAAGGAATTTGCTGCGGGCGCCGGGCCGCTTTGCTTTCAGGAAGATTTTTTAACAATATTTTTTAAGCAGGAGGGGTATTATCATGGGAAAATTCCGGGAAAAGGCGGCGGAGCTCGTCGCACAGATGACATTGGAGGAAAAGGTAAGCCAGACGCTTTATAACGCGCCTGCGATCGAAAGGCTCGGCATTCCTTCCTATAACTGGTGGAACGAGGCACTGCACGGCGTGGCGCGGGCGGGCACGGCGACCGTATTCCCGCAGGCGATCGGGCTGGCGGCAAGCTTTGACGAGGAGCTGGCAGAGCGGATCGGGGAGACCGTTGCAAAGGAAGGGCGCGCAAAATACAACGCGTTCCAGAAAGCGGGGGATCATGAGATCAACAAAGGGCTCACCTTCTGGGCGCCGAACGTAAATATTTTCAGGGATCCCCGCTGGGGACGCGGGCAGGAGACGTACGGGGAGGATCCGTGGCTGACCTCGAGGATGGGCGTGCGCTATATCAAGGGCGTGCAGGGGGACGATCCGGACCGTCTCAAAGCGGCGGCGTGCGCGAAGCACTTCGCGGTACATTCCGGGCCGGAAAAACAGCGCCATGAGTTTAATGCGGTGGCGACAAAACAGGATATGTACGAAACCTATCTGCCTGCGTTTCAGGCGTGCGTGCAGGAGGGAAAGGTCGAGGCGGTCATGGGCGCTTACAACCGCACAAACGGCGAGCCCTGCTGCGGCAATAAGACGCTTTTGCAGGATATTTTGCGGAAGGAATGGGGCTTTCAGGGGCATGTGGTCAGCGACTGCTGGGCGATCGCAGATTTTCACGAGCATCATAAGGTGACAAAAACGCCGCTGGAATCGGCGGCTCTGGCGATGAACAACGGCTGTGACATCAACTGCGGCTGCACCTTCCCGTATCTGCGCGACGCGGTGCGGGGCGGATATGTGGATGAAGCGCGGCTGGACGAGGCGGTTACCAACCTGATGGAGTGCCGGATGAAGCTGGGCATCCTGGGAGAGGAGCGGCAGGCGGATCAGGATGCGGTCGGCTACGATCAGGTGGATACGCCCGAAAACCGCAGGCTGAATCTGGAGGCTGCCAGAAAGAGCCTCGTGCTTTTGAAAAATGAAAACCATTTTTTGCCGCTGGATAAAAATAAGATCCGTTCGGTCGGCGTGATCGGCCCGAATGCGGATTCCAGAAAGGCGCTTGTGGGAAATTATGAGGGAACCGCTTCCCGCTACATTACGGTGCTGGAAGGCATCGAGGATTATGTGGGCGACGACGTGCGCGTATATTATGCAAAAGGCTGCGAGCTTTGCCGGGATCAGCGGGAAGGGCTTTCGGAAGCGGAGGCGGTGTGCCGCGCAGCGGATGTGATTGTAGCCGTGATGGGTCTGGACGCCGGGATCGAGGGCGAAGAGGACATGGGCGGGGATATTGCGGTCGGCGACAAAAACGACCTGTATTTCCCCGGCTTACAGCCCGAGCTGCTCCGCATTGCCTATGAGAGCGGAAAGCCGGTGATCCTCGTTTCCATGACGGGCTCTGCGATGGCGCTCACATGGGAGGACGGACATTTCCCGGCGGTCATCGAGGCGTGGTATCCGGGCGCGCAGGGCGGACGTGCGGTGGCGGAGCTGATCTTTGGCGCATACAGCCCGGAGGGAAAGCTTCCCGTGACCTTTTACCGTACGTTGGAGGAGCTGCCGGAATTTACGGATTATTCCATGAAAGGCAGAACCTACCGCTATATGGAAAACGAGGCGCTCTACCCGTTTGGCTACGGGCTTTCCTATACTTCATTCGAGCTGACGGACGTTTGCCTTAACACCGATACGATCGCGGCGGGCGGCAGCGTTGCCGTGACGGCGTCCCTGAAAAATACGGGGGACATGGCGGGTAGCGAGACGGTTCAGGTATATGTAAAGGCGCTGCGTCCCGGCACGCCGAACGCCCAGCTAAAGGGGCTGAAAAAAGTATTCCTCCGGCCGGGCGAAAAAAAGCGGGTGGAGATCACGCTGGATGACCGTGCCTTTTCGCTCTGCGACGAAGAAGGGAAGCGGATGCTGGAAGCAGGCGGATATGCGGTGTTTGTTGGCACGCAGCAGCCGGACGCAAGAAGCAGTGCGCTGACCGGGCGGGAGTGCGTACGGTTTCCGGTAACCTGTAAAAAAACAGCGCGCGTGGAATAGGCTTTCGCAGCCTAACTGCGCCGTCACATAAAAATCCGACCCTTGTGCATATTTTTAAAATATTATATAATTCTACTAAAACAGGGGTGTCCGTGCGGGCATCGGGAATGATGAGCCGGGAAGCGGCGTAAGAAGGAGGAACTTGCGATGAAGAGAGTTGGCATGTTGACCAGCGGCGGGGACTGTCAGGCATTGAACGCGGCGATGAGAGGCGTGGCGAAGGCGCTTTTTAACGGGCAGGAGGACGTGGAGATTTATGGGTTTCTGGACGGCTATCAGGGGCTGATCTACGGGAAATTCCGCCTGCTGACCTACAATGATTTTTCAGGCATTCTGACAAAGGGCGGCACATTCCTGGGCAGCAGCAGGACTCCTTACAAGACGATCCGGGACATCGGCGCAGACGGCGTGGACAAGGTTGCGGCGATGAAGCAGACGTATCATAAGCTGCAGCTGGACTGCCTTGTGATTCTGGGCGGCAACGGCACGCACAAGACGGCGAACCTTCTTCGGGAAGGGGGGCTGAATATCGTGACCCTTCCAAAGACCATCGACAACGATCTGTGGGGGACGGATATGACCTTCGGGTTCCAGAGCGCGGTCAATATTGCGACGGAGGCGATCGACTGTATCCATACGACCGCGGCATCCCATGGACGCGTATTTATCGTGGAGGTAATGGGGCACAAGGTCGGCTGGCTGACGCTGAATGCCGGCATCGCGGGCGGAGCGGACATCATCCTGATCCCCGAGATCCCCTATGATATTGATAAAGTGGTGGAAAAGATCAACGAGCGCCATGCGCGGGGCAGCCGCTTTACGATCCTTGCGGTAGCAGAGGGCGCGATCTCCAAGGAGGACGCGAAGCTTTCCAAAAAAGAGTACAAAAAGAAAATGGAAAACTACAAATATCCTTCCGTATCCTATGAGATCGCAGAGCAGATCGAGGCAAAAAGCGGCATGGAGGTGCGCGTGACTGTTCCCGGACATACCCAGAGAGGCGGAAGCCCCTGCCCGTATGACCGCGTGTTTGCGAGCCGTTTGGGCTCGGAGGCGGGCAGGATGATCTTAAACGGGGAATACGGCTTTATGGTGGGCTATAAGCACCGCGAGATCGTAAAAGTCCCGCTGGAAGAGGTTGCGGGCAAGCTGAAAATGGTGGATCCAAACGCTTCCATCGTCAAAGAGGCAAAGATGCTCGGCATCAGCTTCGGAGACTGAGTCTGAAAAAGAAAGCAGAGGTTTTTTCATGTCCTATACGGCAATGTACCGGCGGTTCCGCCCGACCTGTTTTGAAGAGGTTAAGGGGCAGGACGCCATTGTTACAACGCTGAGAAATCAGATCAAGGCAGACCGGATCGGTCATGCCTACCTGTTCTGCGGCACGCGCGGCACGGGTAAGACGAGCATCGCAAAGCTGTTTGCAAAAAGCGTCAACTGCGAGCATCCAAAAGACGGAAGCCCCTGCGGGGAATGCGATTCCTGCCGCGCCATCGCAGAGGGCAGGAGCATGAACGTGGTGGAGATCGACGCCGCGTCCAACAATGGCGTGGACAACATCCGGGAGATCATCGACGAGGTTTCCTATTCCCCGACGCAGGGGCGGTTTCGGGTGTATATCATCGACGAGGTGCATATGCTCTCCACAGGGGCGTTCAACGCGCTTTTAAAAACGCTGGAAGAGCCGCCGTCCTATGTGATCTTTATTCTGGCGACCACGGAGGCGAACAAAATTCCGGTGACGATCCTTTCCCGCTGCCAGCGCTATGACTTCAAGCGTCTGACGGTGGAGCAGATCGAGGAGAGGATGCGGGAGGCGCTGGCGGCTGCGGGCGAGGAGCTTCCGATCGAGGAAAAGGCGTTAAAATATCTGGCGAAAGCGGCAGACGGCGCGATGCGCGACGCGTGGAGCCTTCTGGATCAGTGCCTTGCGTTCCATTTCGGGCAGGAGCTGACCTATGACAAGGTGCTGGACGTGCTGGGCGCGGTGGATACGGCGGTATTCAGCCGGCTTCTGCGCTGTGTGATCGCACGGGACGTGCCGGGCTGCATCGGCGTTTTGGAGGAGATCGTCCTGCAGGGCAGGGATATGGGGCAGTTTGTGACGGATTTTATCTGGTATCTGAGAAATTTGCTCCTTGTCAAGACGTCGGGCGCAGCGGCGGAAGAAGTGATTGACATTTCCAGTGAAAATCTGGCAAGATTAGGGGAAGAGGCGGAATTGGTCGAGGCGGATGCAGTGATGCGCTACATCCGCTGCTTTTCGGAGCTTTCGGGGCGCATCCGCTATGCGGGGCAAAAGCGCGTCCTGATCGAGACGGCGCTGATCCGGCTGTGCAGGCCTGAGATGGAAGTGAAGGAGGACGCGCTTCTGGACAGGATCCGCAGGCTGGAACAGACGCTTGAAAAGATCGAAAGCGGCGCGATCGCGGTTGCCGCAGCTCCGGCAGGGGCAGCAGCAGAACAGCCGGCGGCAGCCCCTGTGCCAAGGGCAGAGCTTCCGAAGGCGGTTCCGGATGACGTAAAGCAGATCGTAGGCGGATGGGCAGGCTTTTGCGGCAATGCCCCCCAGCCGATGAAATCCTATCTGAAGGGCGCGCGGTTAAGCCTCGGCGGGGAAAACCGCCTTTTGCTCGTTTTGGAAGACGGGCTGGCGTCGGACTATTTTCTGAAAGAGCCTGCAAACCGCGAGGCGCTGGAAAATATGCTGGCGGATTTTGCCGGAAAGCAGGTGGAGCTTGAAGTCAGAAGCGTCCAGAACCGGCAGGAAATGGATCGTTCTTATGTGGATCTTTCGCAGATCATTCATATGGACATAGAAGAAGAGTAAAGAAAGGACAACGAACATATGGCAAAGAGAGGTGGATTCCCGGGCGGCATGCCCGGCAACATGAATAATCTGATGAAGCAGGCGCAGCGCATGCAGCGTCAGATGGAGGAAGGCCAGAAGGAGCTGGAAATCAAGGAATTTACGGCAAAATCCGGCGGCGGTGCGGTTGAAGCGACCGTAAACGGCAAAAAGGAGCTTGTAAAGCTCAATATTTCCGAAGAAGCGGTAGATCCCGACGATGTGGAAATGCTGCAGGATATGATCGTCGCTGCGGTAAACGAGGCGATGAAGCAGGCTGACGAGGCAAGTCAGGAGCTGATGGGCAAAATGACCGGCGGGCTGGGCGGCCTTGGCGGAGGCTTCCCGTTCTGATGGATCTTTACAGCGGATATATCAATAAGCTGATCGACGAGCTTTCCGGGCTGCCGGGGATCGGCAGCAAGTCGGCGCAGAGGCTGGCGTTTCATCTGATCAATCTTCCGGAGGCGAAGGTGGAGCGCATCGCAAACGCCATGATCTCCGCGAAAAAAAATGTCCGTTACTGCAAAGAATGCTTTACGCTGACGGACAATGAGCTGTGCCCGATCTGCAGCAATCCCGACCGGGATCATTCTACGATCATGGTGGTGGAAAACAGCCGCGACCTTGCGGCGTATGAAAAAACGTCGAAATACAAAGGCGTTTATCATGTGCTGCACGGGGCGATCTCCCCGATGCTTGGCGTCGGGCCGCATGACATCAAATTAAAAGAGCTGATGGAGCGGCTTGGCGGCGATGTAAAGGAGGTTATCATCGCGACCAATTCCAGCCTGGAGGGCGAGACGACGGCGATGTACATCGGCAAGCTCATCAAGCCGACCGGGATCCGGGTGACGCGGATTGCCAGCGGCGTGCCCGTGGGCGGCGATCTGGAATACATAGATGAAGTAACGCTTCTGCGCGCGTTGGAAGGGCGCACGGAGCTGTAACAGGGGGTTTGACACGGCAAAGCGGCGTCCGGCGGCGGGTTTGCCGGACGGCGGCGTTTTGGGGATTTTTGGGAAAGGAATACAAGAGGGTTATGAAAAAAGAACGGTTCGGGACAGTGGACGGCAGAGAGGTATTTTTATACACGCTGGAAAACAGCAGGGGCATGAAGGCGGTCGTAAGCGACTTTGGCGCGCTGATCGTGCGCCTTTATGCGCCGGATCATATGGGAAACTGTCAGGATGTGGCGCTGGGCTATGAGACGCTGGAAGAATATCGGGTAAACGGCTGCTTTTTCGGGGCGGTGATCGCGCCGAACGCCAACCGCATCGGCGGCGCGCAGTATACGTTGAACGGCGTGACCTATACACTGGACGCCAACGACGGCGCGAATAATCTGCACAGCCACAAGGAGCTTGGCTCCCACAAGCGCGTGTGGGAGGCGCAGGAAAAGGACGGCGGCATCCTGTTTACGCTGGAAATCAAAGACGGCGAGATGGGCTTTGGCGGCAATAAGAAGCTTTCCGTGCTCTATCAGGTGACGGAGGACAACGGGCTGCGCATTACCTATGACGGTGACAGCGACAGGGATACGGTCATCAACATTACGAACCACTGTTATTTTAACTTGGACGGCCAGGGCGCCGGAACGATTGAAAACCATGAGGTACAGATGGACGCCTCGGCTTATACGCCTGCGGACGCTGCGTCGATCCCCTATGGGGACGTGCTGCGCACGGAGGGCACGCCGATGGATTTCACCCGTCCCCATACGATCGGCGAACGCATCGGCGAGGAGTTTGAGCAGCTCAAAATGGCGGGCGGCTACGACCATAACTGGGTGTTGAACCGTTATGATGGAAGCGTGCGCCGCGTGGCGGTCGTGCACAATTCGGATAAAACCCGGACGATGGAGGTTTACACAGATCTGCCCGGTATGCAGTTCTACACCGGCAACTTCCTTGAGCCGGAGCAGGGCAAGGACGGCAAGGCATATGATTACAGGGGCGGCTTTGCGATGGAGACGCAGTTTTTCCCGGATACGCCGAACAAACCGCAGTTTCCTTCGTCGGTGTTCGGGCCTGAGAGGCATTATCATACGGTAACGGAATACCGGTTTGGCTGACCGCGTCTGACGGCATATTTCTGCAAAAGGGCGCGCCTGGGGAGGCTCTTTATGGCAAAACAACAATGGAAGGTCTTTTTTGAGAGCGACTTTTGGCATCACTCCGGCAGGGATCATGCCGGGAAGGAGCTTCGGCTCGATAAGGAATTTGAGTGGGCGGGGCATGAATGGCACATCCCTGCGGTTTATTGCTGTGGGAAAGGGCTGGCGGTCGATTTCTGCATGGGCGCAGGCAGGGATGCGCTCCGGGCATTTATGGACAAATGGAAGCTGCCCGGAAATCCGGAAAAGGAGCTGTCAAAGGAAGATGTGCTGAGAATGGAGCGGGATAATCCGCTGACGCTGGGATTTAAGCCGCATATTTTCTGCAACGGAAAAGAGCTGGCGCTTTCCAAAAGCTGTTGCGTAAGCTATCAGCCGTATCTGGAAGAAATTCAGGATATGGAGGAGGCGAAAGCGGCGATGGGGCATTACGGGCTTTCGGACGGCTGCGGCTGGACGGTCACGCGGGCATTTTTCCGATGGAACACAAAACGGCGTCCGGAAATCAGGAGCCTTTCCGTTGTGATGGAAGCGCTTCCGGCTCTGGCTCCGGGAGGGCGGTTTACGGCGGATCAAAAAGGGGACCGGGCGCAGCTTGCCCACCCGGAAAACGGTAAAATATATACGCTGACCGTGCGGGAATACAGGCACGAGACGTTGGGAGAAAAGGCCGCAGAGCAGGACGGATGGGAGTACCCGCGGCATTTTGACGTGATGGGATACACGGTTGAGCCGGAAGGGGAAACGATCGCAGTGAAGGACTGCGCTGACGGAGAGCCTGCCAGAAAAATTCCTGATGAAAAGGACGATCCGTTTGCGCCGTGCGCAGTATGCTCGTGCGGATGTGTTCTGCTTCCGGGAAAAGAAGATACTGTATTTGCGGGAGAAAGCGGCACGCTGCGGATGGAATGGGTGTGTTCATCGATGTGTTTTGAACCGGGCAGGCAGGTGGAATGGCTGCCCGTTTTCCATATCAGGGAATTTGAGGACCATGAGGAAAAACTGATATAAACGGCGATTTTTCCGCCGCCGCCCTTTTCGACAAAAATTTGCGCGCCCGTATGCTAGGATGAAGAAAAACCGGAGGTACGGGAGGGCGAGGGAATGGCGGGAATACCAAAAAATGTGATGCAGATCGGGCAGACGGATGCGCATGTGAAAATTTACATGGAGGACTATGTCCACACGTTTCTGGAGCGGTACAGGGACAGCGTCTGTCTGGCATTCGGCAGGAAAGAGGAAACGGACGGGATTTCCTATTATCTGATCTACGGCGTGGAAAAAAAGCAGGATTGGGAACGGGGAAGCTTCCCTTATTTTAAAAATCTGGAACGCATCGGGGAGATCGAGGGAAAAGACGGCAAAATCCGGTTTAAGACGGTGCAGGGAAGGGAAATCCCGGTACAGGGATATTTTATTTTTTATGAGCAGAATGAGGACATGCAGTCCTATATGATCGCGGAGCGGGAAAGCAGGGACGCTCAGGCGCAGAAGGAGCGGGAGCGTGTCATGGAGGAGGTGCAGCTGCGCAGGGAAAAAAGAAGGCAGGAGGCGGAAACGCAGGAAAAGCCCGTCAGGACGCCGGGCGGGAAGGCGAATGTCCTGACGGCGGGGCGGGCGCTTCGGAAGCGCTACCTGCGGGCAAATGCCGCAGCGCTTAAAAAGCCTGCGCCAAAACGTCCGGCGGGCAGCAGGGCGACGCTGGCGGGAGTATGCAGGATAGGATGCGCCGCGCTTCTTCTGATCCTTGCCGCAACGGGGCTTGCGTCGGTAAAGCGCGATCCGGACCGGGCGGCGCAGATTTTTGCGGACACGTCGGAGCGGACGGATAAAAAGGACGGCGCAGGGCTGATCGTGGAGGAAGCCGTAAAACAGGCAGAGCCGGAAGAAACGGCGGCAAAGGAGCCGGTTTTGGAGGAAACGGAATATGCAGAGGACATTCCGGTGCAGGCGGACGGGGAAATCCGGTGGCTGATCGGGGAGGACGCTGCGGCGGATGCAGAAGCAGCGTCAGATGCGGAAGCGGCGTCAGATGCAGAAGCAGCATCGGATACGCCGACAGCATCGGATACGGAAGCGGCATCAGATGCAACAGCAGTGTCAGATATGTCAGCTGCATCGGATACGCCGACAGCATCGGACACGGAAGCAGCGTCAGATACGGCGACAGCGTCAGATACAGTAGCTGCGCCGCCCGAAACTGCATCGGCGGAATCCGAGCCGGAACCGGAAGCGAAAACGACGCGGCAGCCGGAACCGGTAAATCCGGATTCTCAGGAAAAATACACGGTGCAGAAGGGCGACAGCCTGGCAAGGATCGCCCGCCGTTTTTATGGGAACGCATCCTATGTGAGCAAAATCTGCGATTTAAACGGGATAGAGGATCCGGACAGGATCACACCGGGACAAAATATTTTGCTACCTTAGGCAAAAAGAGTATGATATAATGAGGGGCATGAATCGGTCTGTCAAAAAGATCCGTTCGTGCCCGTGTTTTTTATTCGATAGGAAAGTTCCTTTCCTGTCGAATAAAAAAACATAATTATGCGCACTCGCGCGCCTTGGCGCACACTTTTTTATGAGGAAAAGAATATGACAAATATCAGGGAATACCTGCCGAAAAAAGAAAAAAAGGAAGCGTCCAAAGCGGAGGGCTTAAAACAGCAGATCCGGGCGCACAGGATGAAAATGACGATCCGCGTCGTGAGCATTGCGGCGGTTCTGACGGTAATGTGCGGGACGGCATTTTTTTTGCTGAAAAACCAGACCTATACCGGGTATGCGGTCGTTACCGAAACGGAGCGCAAGCACACGGAGGGAAGCGAGCTTTTTCCGCATCTGAACGGATTTGTGACATACAGTAAGGACGGCATAAGCTATACGGACTACAAAGGGAACGCCATGTGGAACCAGACCTATGATATGCAGGCGCCGAAGGTGGCGGCGCGTTCGGGATGGGTGGCAGTCGGGGATTATAACGGCAATCTGATCTATAATATCAGCCCGGAAGGTGCTGCGGTACAGATCGACACGAACCTGCCCATCAAAAATCTGGCGGTATCCGCAAACGGAGTTGTGGCGGCAGTTTTGGAGGACGGCGACGTAACTTGGATCAACGTATACAATCCTTCCGGGGAAAAAGCCGTCGGGATCAAGACAACCATGCAGAAATCGGGCTATCCGGTGGAAATTTCTTTGTCTGATAACGGGCGGCTGATGCTCGTTTCTTATTTAAAAGCGGAAAGCGGGAGCATGAAGTCTGTTGTGAGCTTCTATAATTTCGGGGAAGTGGGGCAAAATTATACGGATACGATGGTCAGCTCCTATGAATATGCGGACAGCGTCGTGCCCTTTGCGGTATTTAACAATGCGGAAACAGCCGTCTCTGTGGCGAACAACCAGTTTATGATCTATGAAGGAAGCGAGATCCCCAAAAACGTATCCCAGAATTTTATTCAGGAAGAGATCCGGGACGTAAGATATGACGGGACGCATGTGGGATTTGTGTTCGACGGGGCGCAGGGAGCCGGAAAATACCGGATCGACATTTATAATATGAATGGAGAGCTTGTTTTATCGCAGCCCTTTAATATGGAATACCGGGACATCCTGATTTCCGGGGATGAGCTTATCATTTATAATGAAGCGGAGTGCCTGATCTGGACGCTGCACGGCAAGCAGAAATATGAAGGGAGCATCCCGGAACAGACGCAGCTTTTGAAACCGCTTGGAGGCAACCGTTTTCTGGCGGTAACAGTGGACGGAATGGATATTATTGAAATGAAATAAGGCGGAAAAAATGAATATATTATTGATCATCGTGATCCTCATTGCCCTTTGGAGGGGATATGCAGGACTGAAAAAAGGGATGGTGGACGAGGTGCGCATGCTTTTTTCCCTCGTCCTTACCATGCTTGTGATTGCGCTCGCAATCCTTCTATATACAAGTGTAAAAGAAAACAATACCAGAAATATCGTGCTGTTTGTGATCGCGATCCTGATCGCGGGGCTGGCAGCGCGTCTCATAAGCCTGATCTTTAAATCCCTTTCCGCTATAGCGGATCTTCCGGTATTCCGTTTTGCAGACCGCCTGCTCGGAATGGCATTTGGGGCGATGGAGGCAGTGGTTGGGCTGTGGATCGTCTATATTGTGATCGGAAGCTTTGATACGGGTGTGTTTGGCTCGCAGATCGCAGCGTGGACGATGCAGAGTGAGATCCTGACAAAGCTGTACCGCATGAATCAGGTAGTCTACTGGATGGCGGGATTGGTCTGACCTTCAGCCCATTGCGGATGGGCTCGGGCTGAACTGCTGCACATTTGTAAAAAAAATGAAAAAAAGATGTTGACAATTAGAAAAGTGTGCTCTATAATAAGCCTTACCGCTGAGGACACAGCGAAAGCTCCTTCAAAAAAGAAGAAAAAAGTGCTTGACAAAAGCAAACGGTTCTGATAAAATAAATAACCGTTGCGGCATTTGAAGAGCAACTGAGCTTTGAAAAAGTTCAAAAAAAGTGCTTGACAGCCACGAAACAATGAGTTATAATAAATAACCGTTGCGGC
>URRW01000007.1 GCA_900550285.1 uncultured Lachnospiraceae bacterium | reverse complement strand
GGCAACGGACTCTGACTCCGTCATTTCAAGGTTCGAATCCTTGTAGCCCTGCTAATGAACCTCAGTAGAGAGATCTGCTGAGGTTTTTTGCTGTTTGTATCCGGCGGGCGCACGGCTCATAAAGGGCAGGCGGGCAGCGCAGGAATGCATATGCCCGCCTGCCCTTTATTTCACGCCGGAGCACATCGTCATGCAGTGCTGGTATTTTTCCTTCGTGGCAAGTCCGCCGCGGATGTGGCGTTCGGATTTGTTGATGTCCAAAACGACGCGCGCCTGGGCGGCAAGGGACGGATTGATCTGTTCGAGGCGTTCCGTGATGTCCTTATGTACCGTCGATTTGCTGATCCCGAACCGTTTCGCCGCCTGCCGCACCGTTGCGTTATGCTCAATAATATAACCGGCGACCGCCGCCGCGCGCTCTTCAATATAATCCTTCAAAGGAATTGCTCCCCGATCCTTTTTTACAGTGTATGAGACGGGACGGCAGCTTATGCCTTTGGAGATACGGCGCATTATCCCGGGCGGTGCAGGGGCGGTATAGAGGCAAAGTCATAAAATCGTAAGATTTTTTTCATCGTTTCCCAAGGAAATCCCTTTGGAAACCTGCTATACTGGAACAAAACAGGATATGAGGAGAAGCCGGATGAAAAACAGGATTCTTGTTGTGGACGATGAAAAGGAGATCGCGGATCTTGTCAGCCTTTATCTGAAAAATGAGGGCTATGAGGTGTTTACCTGCTATAACGGGACGGACGCGCTTTTGTGCGTGGAGAGGGAGAAGCTTTCGCTTGCGGTTCTGGATGTGATGCTGCCGGACGTCAGCGGCTTTGCGCTCTGCCAGAAAATCCGGGAGGGGCATCTGTTTCCGATCATCATGCTGACGGCGCGGGTGGAGGACATCGACAAGATCAACGGGCTGACGCTGGGGGCGGACGATTATATTACAAAGCCCTTTAACCCGCTGGAACTGGTGGCGCGGGTAAAAACGCAGCTTCGCCGGTATACAAAATACAATGTGCCGGAGGAAAAGGAAGGCTGGCACGAATATGATTTCGACGGGCTTACGATCTGTCAGGAGAGCCGCAGATGCAGCCTGTACGGGCGGGATCTGGCGCTGACGCCGCTGGAATTTGATATTTTGTGGTATCTGTGCGACAACAGGGGGCGCGTCGTTTCGTCGGAGGAGCTGTTTGAGGCGGTCTGGAAAGAGAAATATTTTGACAGCAACAACACGGTAATGGCACATATTGCCCGCATCCGCGAGAAGATGCAGGAGTCGGGCAGGAAGCCGAAATTTATCAAAACAGTGTGGGGAGTGGGGTATACCATTGCGTAAAAATCAGTTAAAAATACAAAAAAGCCGGCTGTCATGGCAGCTTCTGATGCGCTATATCGCGTCTTTGGCGCTGTTTCTGGTGCTGCTTCCGCTGGCGGGGGCGCTTTTGATCGTGATCGTCATGCCGCTGTGGCGCAGCAGGGTATGGGACGGGACGGAATTTTTATGGATCCTGAAAGAATGGGTGATGAGCTATCTTCCGCTATTTATTATTCTGGCTGTGATGGCGGGCTGGCTGGGGATTTCGTGGTATTTTATCAGCAAGCCGCTGCGGTATCTGGACGATCTGGCGGAGGCGGCGCGCCAGCTTTCCCATCCGGGGGAGGAGCCGGTCGTGCTTCCGGCTGCGCTTGCGGAGACGGAAAACGAGCTGAATCTGGCGCGGGAACGGGCGATCCGCGACGCCTATGCGGCAAAGGAGGCGGAGCAGCGCAAAAACGATCTGATCGTTTATCTGGCGCACGATTTAAAAACGCCGCTGACGAGCGTGATCGGTTATCTGAGCCTTTTGCGGGATGAGCAGGGGATTTCGGAGCAGCTTCGGGAAAAATATACGGGGATCGCGCTGGACAAGGCGATGCGGCTGGAAGATCTGATCAACGAATTTTTTGAGATCACGCGCTTTAATCTGACGCATCTGACGCTGGAAAAGGAGACGGTCAACCTAAGCCGGATGCTGGAGCAGATCACCTTTGAATTTACGCCTGCGTTGGAGGAAAAAGGGCTTTTCTGGGAGCTTTCGATCGCCCCGGACGTGGAGCTTTTGTGCGATCCGGACAAGCTGATGCGGGTGTTTGACAACCTTTTAAAAAATGCGGTCAACTACAGTTATCCGAATACGGCGGTGTGCGTTTCCCTTGAAAAAGAGCCCGACCGGGCGTGCATCCGGGTCAGAAATCACGGAAAGACGATTCCACAGGAGAAGCTGGAACGGATTTTTGAGCAGTTTTTCCGGCTGGATTCCTCCCGCGCCAGCGCTACGGGCGGAGCGGGGCTGGGGCTTGCGATCGCAAAGGAGATCGCAGAGCTGCACGGGGGCAGGATCACGGCGGAGAGCGCGGACGAAAGCGTGACGTTTACGGTGCGGCTGCCGCTGAACCGGACAGGGGCGCCGTGAGAAGCACCAAAGATACCCTCCTTGTACACTGAGGATAAGAAAATCATAAGAATTTCTGCAGGAAACAGGCAGAAACCATACAGGAAAAACGAAAAAAAAAGGGTTCCCGTTCTGATACGATAATCTCGTACCGGACAGGAACCTTTTTTTATTCGGCAGATATTGCCTGACGGTAAACGCGCTCGGCGCGGGTGTGCGTCTTGGCGCACACGTTTGAAACATGGAAGAGAGGAGACAGGAATGGAGAGGATTTA
This sequence comes from uncultured Lachnospiraceae bacterium, assembly GCA_900550285.1. GTDB lineage: Bacteria > Bacillota > Clostridia > Lachnospirales > Lachnospiraceae > Gallintestinimicrobium. The sequence goes on along the minus strand of URRW01000007.1, from coordinate 86,005 downwards.
TGTGACGCAGCTGTTTCCGTGGATCCGTCCCCTGCGGAAAAAACAGCGGAAGCTTTTTTTTTATACGAAAATGAAATGGGACAAAAACCGCTATGCCGGACGGCTGGAAAAGGAGCGCCTTGCCGTAAAGCTGTTTGAATCAGTCTGCCCGATGTATAACGAAAACACCGGATTTGCCATGGTTTATCAGGAAAACAAGGCGTTTAATTTAAAGCTTGCGGCGGCGACGATCGACGGGCTTGTGATCGGGCCGGGAGAGACCTTTTCCTTCTGGGCGCTCGTAAAGGACGCGGACCGGGAGATTCCCTACAAAAACGGGCTGGCGGAGGTAAACGGAAAGCTTGTGACAGAACAGGGCGGCGGTCTGTGCCAGCTGAGCAACCTGCTCTGCTGGGTGCTTTTACATTCGCCGCTGACGGTGACGGAGCGGCACGGACACCGGAAAAAGGATTTCCCGGAGCCAAAAAGCGACGCGCCGATGGGCGTGGACGCGGCGGTGGCGGAGGGCTGGCTGGATCTGCGTTTTCAAAACAATACGGAGCAGAGCTTTCAGATCGGGATTTTTTTTACCGAAAAAGAGATCGGCGCGGCGGTGTATACAGAGCGGGAGCCGGGGATGCGCTGGGAGGTGGCAAATGAAAATCTGCGATACTGCCGGGATAAAAACGGGATATGGGAGGAAGTGGACGTGGTGCGGACAGAGCGGCTCCGGGAGGAGAAGGGGGCAGGGAAAAAGGAACTGGTTTACAAAAACCGCTGCCGGATCGGCTATCCGCTGCCGTCGGGAACCAAAATAGAAGAAATCGGATAAGCAGGCTTGAAGAAACGGAGGACATGGAACATGGAGAAAAAAAGGATCGCGGTATTGTTTGGCGGGTGCTCGCTGGAGTACAGTGTGTCGCTGGAATCGGCGTACAGCGTCATGACCCATATGGACCGCAGCAAATATGAGGTTTTCCCGGTGGGGATCACAAAAAGCGGCAGCTGGTATGCCTATGAAGGGGCGTGGGACAAGATCCCGGCGGACGAATGGTTTTTGGAGGAAAGCTGTGTCAGGACGGCGCTTTTGCCGGACAGAAGCAGTGACAAAAAAGGCAGCTTTTTGGTATTCCGGGAGACTGGCGCAGAAAGGGTCGCCGTAGACGCGGTATTTCCGGTGCTCCACGGCAAAAACGGGGAGGACGGGACGGTGCAGGGACTGTGTGAGCTTGCGGGCGTCCCGGTGGTCGGCTGCACGATGACCGGATCGGTGCTCGGGATGGACAAGGACCGGGCGCACCGGCTGGCAAAGGCGGCGGGGGTCTGCGTCCCCGAATCCGTTTTGGTGCGGCGCAGCGACGGGGCACGGAACCTGCCAAAGCTTGCATATCCGGTTTTTGTAAAGCCGGTGCGGGCGGGATCGTCTTTTGGGATCACGAAGGTATCGTCGCCGGAGGAAATTGTGCCGGCGCTTGAAAAGGCATTTGCTTACGACGACGAAGCGGTTGTGGAGCAGTTTGTCCCCGGCTTTGAGGTGGGCTGCGCGGTCATGGGAAACGACAGGCTGATCACGGGCGAGGTGGATGAGATTGAGCTTGCGGACGGGTTTTTTGATTATGCCGAAAAGTACGGGCTTGTAACGTCAAAGATCCATGTCCCGGCGCGGATTGAAAAGCAAAAGGCGCAGGAGATCCGGGAGGCGGCGAAAAAAATCTACCGTGCGCTGGGCTGTCGGGGCTTTGCGCGGGTGGATCTGTTTCTGACGCCGGAGGGGCGTATCGTTTTTAATGAAGTAAACACGATCCCGGGCTTTACGGCGCACAGCAGGTTTCCCGGAATGATGCGGGCGGCGGGCTTTTCGCTGGAACAGGTTGTGGATATGGCGGTCGGGCTGGCGTTTGGCAAAGAAGCTGCCGACGCAGCAGAACGGGAGGCGGTATGAGCTTTGGAGGCTGGCTGACAGATTATTCAAAGGGGGACGGGCTTTGGCTGTTCTGGAAGATATTCCGGCTGCGGGCGCGCAGTAAAAACCCGTTTGTCCGTCATGCGCTGACCTTTTATCTGAACCGGGCGGCGCACCGGCACGGCGGCTATATCGGCAGCGGGGCGGTTTTGGAGGATATTCCGTCGCTGCCCCACGGGCTGCACGGCATTTATATTTCGCGGTACGCGCACATCGGGAAAAACTGCCGGATCTACCAGAACGTGACGGTCGGGGAGGTGGATCATAAGGCGCCTGTGATCGGGGACGGCTGCCTGATCGGGGCGGGCGCGGTATTGGTGGGCGGGATCCGGATCGGAAAAGGGGCAAAGATCGGCGCGGGCGCTGTGGTGTGCAGGGATGTGCCGGAATTTGCGACGGCGGTGGCGGATCCCCCGCGGGTTTTTATCGGAAAGGAGCAGGCATGAGGGCGTGGATCGAATTAAACACTGCCCATCTGCGGCACAATATCCGTTTGCTTCAAAGCTGCCTGCCAAAGGGCTGCCGCCTGATGCCTGCGGTAAAGGCGAACGCCTACGGCCACGGGACGGCGCTTGTGGTGCGGGAATGCAGGCGGATGGGCATTGAGGATTTCTGTGTGGCGACGGCGGAGGAAGGGGCGTTTGTGCGGCAGCAGGGCGCAAAGGGGACGGTGCTCGTACTGGGCGGTACGCCGGAAGGGCAGTTTGGACTGCTGGAACGGTTCTGCCTGACGCAGACGGTGGTGGATTACGAGTACGGATGGAAGCTGAACGGCTTTGGAAAGCCGCTCCGGGTGCAGATCGCGGTGGATACGGGGATGCACCGGCTGGGAGAGCGGTGGGATTGTATCAGGCGGATCCGGCAGATTTATTTTTTGAAAAATCTGGAAGTAGAAGGGGTTTTTACCCATCTGTGCGCAGCAGACGGACATCACAGAAGGGAGCGGGCGTTTACAAAAAAGCAGGCGGAGCGGTTCTGGCAGACGGTGGGAGCGCTGGAGCGGGAAGGGCTGGAATGCAGGCAGGCGCATCTTCTTAGCAGTTACGGGGCGCTTTCCTATCCGGAATTTGGCGGAAGCTTTGCGCGCTGCGGCATTGCCCTTTACGGCGTGCTCAGCAGCGGGGCAGACGCGCGGAGGCTTAAGCCGGGGCTTTTGCCGGTGCTTTCCCTGTATGCAAGGGTAACGTCCGTGCGGACGCTGGAAAAGGGAGAGTGCGCGGGCTACGGACTGGCGTTTCGGGCGCGTCAGAAAACGCGGCTGGCGGTTTTGTCCATCGGCTATGCGGATGGTGTGCCGCGCAGCCTCTCCTGCGGAAGGGGCAGCGTTTTGATCGGCGGCAGGAGAGCTTTGGTGGCGGGGCGGATCTGCATGGATCAGATGCTTGTGGACGTTACGAAAATCCCGCAGGTAAAGGCAGGCGACACGGCGGTGCTGATCGGGCGGGACGGAAAGGAGGAGATCAGCGTTTACGATGTGGCAAAGCAGGTAGGGACGATTTCCAACGAGATACTGAGCCGTCTGGGCAGCAGGGTCGTAAGGAGAACAGACCGGGAGGAAGCAAAAGGCGCTGCGCCGTCTGCAGATATGTCCGCCCGTGATTGACGAACAATCCGTTACAACTTATAATAAGCGTAATTGGCGTTTAAAAGTGATAACGGAGAATTGATATGATACAGAAAGAAAAGCTGGTGCAGTTTTATTTCAGCCAGTATAAGGACAGCGCGCTGAAGCTGAAAAAGAAGAACAACGACGGGAAAAAGACCTACGAGCAGCGGATCGGCAGGCTGGCAGACGAGATGAAGCACATGAAGGCGGGACGGATGACGCAGCCCCATCTGGAGGAGTACCACCGCCAGATCCGCAACATGGCGTATTATGCGTTTAAACAGAACAACCAGTTTGCGATCATGCAGATCCGCGATTTTTTGATGGAGGAGCTGGTGCGTCTGGATATTGAGACGATGCGCCCGGAGGAGCAGGAGCTGATCACGGGGCGTTTTCTGGAATATCTGAGGACGCAGCGGCCGGGGGAGATCTGCCAGCAGACGATGAAAAGCCTGTCGCGTTCGTATGCGGAGCACGGGATCCGCAGCCAGATCATCGATCTGGTGCCGACGCGCCCGGAAATGGAGTTTCCGAAGGCGCTGGAAATGAAACGGCATTTCATCCTGCACGTCGGGCCGACCAACTGCGGCAAGACCTATCAGGCGCTGCAGCGGCTGAAGGAGGCTTACAAGGGCGTTTACTTAGGACCGCTGCGCCTACTGGCGCTGGAAGTATATGAAAAAATGCGGGACGCAAAGATCGCGTGCACGATGCTGACGGGCGAGGAACGGATCTATGCGGAAAACAGCCGCATCACCTCCTCGACGGTGGAAATGCTGGACATCGACCAGGTCTATGACGTGGCGGTCATCGACGAGGCGCAGATGATCGCGGATGCAGACCGGGGACATTCCTGGACGCGGGCGATTCTGGGCGTGCAGTGCCCGGAGATCCATGTGTGCATGAGCCCGGCGGCGGAGGGCGTAGTGACCCATCTGATCGGATTGTGCGGCGATACGTTCGAGGTGCGCCGGTATGAAAGAAAGACGGCGCTTGTGTGCGAGGAAAAGCCCTTCGTATTCCCGGACGACGTGCAGGAGGGCGACGCGCTGATCGTGTTTACAAAGCGGGCGGTGCTGGACATCGCGGGGCGGCTGGAACGGGAAGGGATGAAGGCGAGCGTCATATACGGCAGCCTGCCGCCGGAGATTCGGCGCAGACAGATCCGGATGTTTTCCGCAAAGGAGACGAAGGTGGTCGTTTCCACGGACGCGATCGGCATGGGCTTAAACCTTCCGGTGCGCCGCATTGTTTTTGTGCAGACGGAAAAATTCGACGGAAAAGGAACCCGCGCGCTGAAGGTGGAGGAGATCAAGCAGATCGCGGGGCGCGCCGGGCGTTTCGGGCTGTATGATAAGGGCTATGTGAGCGCCGTCGGAAAAGAGGGGCTGGACTATATCGGCACGCATTTTTTGCAGGAGGAGCCGAAGGTGGACCATGTGACGCTGGGCTTTCCGCAGGTGCTTCTGGATATGGCGGAGCCGTTGGACGCGGTGCTCAAAATCTGGAAATCGGTGGAGACGCCGGAGCCGTTTGAAAAGATCAGTATTGAAGAGATGCTGTTTTTGTATGAAAAGGCGTATAAAGACCGGAAGGAGATCGACGGCTTTGAGGACAAGCATCTGCTTTACCGGATGCTGACCTGCTCCATCGACATCAAAAACCGCGACATCGTGGCGCTCTGGCTCTATTACTGCAAAACCTATACGGCGGACGTGGCGCTGCATTTCCCGGCGCTGATGATGTGCACGGACGCGGGGCTGATGCGGTATGAGACGTTTTATAAAATGCTGGATCTGTACTATCAGTTTTCCACCCGTCTGGGCAAAAATATCGACGCCGACCGGCTCGTGCGCGAGCGGGAAAAGACGGAGGAAACGATCATGCGTTTCCTGACGAAGAATAAAAATGATTACATCCGCAAATGCCGCTACTGCGGCGCGCCGCTTCCGGTGGGCTCGGCGTTTCTGGTGTGCGACAAGTGCTACCGGGAGACGAAAAAGGACAGGCGGATGCACCGGTAAATGCAGGGATGCAAAAGAAAAAGCGTATGAAAAAAGGCTTTTGCCGGATCCTGGTTTCAGGATTGGCAGAAGCCTTTTTTGTGCACTGGGGGGATGGGAAAAATTATCCGCGGATCTCCTGCAGATTTTTTTCGTACATCTGACGGATCTTTGACGCTACGGTGTCGGCAAGCTGTTTTTTCTGCTCGCGGTCTAAATCTGTAGTGTCGATGGGCTCGCCGTATTCGATGATAACCCTTGTTTTTCTGATCTTCGGGAACTGATCCTCAAAGATCGCGCCCGCGTTGGCGATCGCCATCGGCACGATGGGGCATTTTGCCTTTTCCGCGATCTTTAAGCTGCCCGCATGGAACGGCAGGAGCGGATCCTGCGTGCGGTTTCTTGTGCCCTCGGGGAAAATGCAGATGGACACGCCGTTTTTCATCTCTTCGACGGCGGCAAGGATCGTTTTCATCCCTTCTTTAAGATTGTCGCGGTCGAGGAAAAGGCAGTGCAGGTTTTTCATCCAGTTGGACAAAAGAGGGATCTTTAAAAACTCTTTTTTGGAAATGTATCCGGTTGTACGCGGCACGCGCACATATGTCATTACGATGTCAAAAAAGCTTCTGTGATTGCCGACGTATAAAACGGGGGTATCCTTCGGAATCCTCTCTTCCCCGCGGTAGCTGATGGATACGCCGGAAATGCGAAGCACCATGCGGAACGCCCAGTTGACGATCGCAAGGGAACTTTTGTCCTTCACGGACGGATTGAATTTGCCGATGATCCACTCTGCGATCAGAAGCGGGATGCTTAAGACGAGGAAGAGGACCACGAACAGGACGGTAAAAATAAAGCGAATCATATCTACTTATCTCCTTTCGGGCGCCGTTTGATACGGCATCCGTATTTGTCGCTGACGCTTTTCAGTATAGCTTTCGCGGGGCAAAAAAGCAAGCCTGCGATGCAAGTCCTTGCGTGCCAACAGCCCAGCCCTCCGGCACAGATCCGCCCTCCGGCAGCGTCCGGTTTGGCACAGCCCCTGTACGGCGGCGCGTCTGCGCCTGCCTCCAGGCTCGCTCATGGAAAATTTGATTCAAACGCTGCAGGCTGCCCGGGACGCAGGCTGTCCGGTCAAACTCGCACGGCGTATGCCGTGCTCGGACAAGTCCCGGACAGTCTGCCGGGCAGTCCGCAGCGTTTGCAAATTTCCCCTCGCTCGCCGGTCGGCAGGCGCAGACGCGCCGCCGCACCGGGGCTGTGCCAAGCCGGACGCTGCCGGAGGGCTGTGGCTGGTGGAGAGCGGAAGGCTAGGGTGGCGGTGCGCGGAGGTGTCGGGCGTGGATGCCGGAAGGATGTCCCGGCGGCGGTTCATAGGACAAACGTTGTTTTTCATACAATAAAGCAGACTCGGGAATGCCGGTCAGGAAGCAGGTTTAGCGGTTTTTGGCGGGCAGAGGATAGAAAAACGGGGAGGTTTTGGCATGAAAGGGTGCAGGATCTGGGCGGCAGCGGTGTGCGTGTGCCTGATGTTTGCAGGCTGCAGCTTCGGGGAAAAGAAGGAGGAGCAGACGCAGCTGGAATTTACGGTGGTGGATGAAAAGCGGCTGCCGGAGGAGCTTTTGGAAATGGTGGAGGAAAAAAAGGCGGAGCCGTTTAAGCTGACGTACGGCGACAGCGGCTATCTGTATTTGTGCGTCGGGTACGGCAGGCAGCCCTCGGGCGGCTACAGCATTTCGGTAAACGCGCTGTATGCGACGGACAACGCGGTTTATCTGGATACGGAGCTGACCGGGCCAAAGGACGTGTCGGAGCAGGGGGAGAATCCTTCCTATCCATATATCGTGATCAAAATGCCTTTTGTGGATAAAACAGTGGTTTTTGATTGAAATCCGTGGTAAACTGAAAAAAAATCCGGCGGGCAGGACAGCCGGAGGAATGGGAGAACAGAGATGATTTTGATCAGAAACTGCCGCATGATAGATCCGGCTTCCGGGACGGACGGACTGCGGGATATTTTGACAGATGGCAGCAGGATCGCAAGGATCGGCGCTGCAGGCAGCATCACCGTGCCGGACGGGGATGTGCGCGTCATCGAGGCGGACGGTCTGGCGGCGGCGCCGGGACTGGTGGATACGCATGTGCATTTCCGGGATCCGGGCGCAGAATATAAGGAAGATATTTTTACCGGGGCGAAGGCAGCGGCGGCGGGCGGCTTTACGAGCGTGGTGCTGATGGCGAACACGACCCCCCATGTGGACAATGAAGAGACGCTTTCCTATGTGACCGAAAAAGGAAAAAAGACCGGCATCCACGTATACACCTGCGCGAACGTGACGATGGACATGGCGGGCGACGAACTGACGGATATGGAAACGCTGGCAAAGGCGGGCGCGGTCGGCTTTACGGACGACGGCAAGCCCCTTTTGGACGCGGGGCTTGCAAGAAAGGCGATGCAGGAGGCGGCGCGGCTCCATATGCCGATCAGCTTCCATGAGGAGAATCCGGCGTTTATCGTAAACAACGGCATCAACGCGGGCGCGGTCAGCCAAAAGCTGGGGCTTGGCGGCTCCGACCGTCAGGCGGAGATCGACATGGTGCGCCGCGACCTTTCCATCGCGCTGGAAACGGGGGCTGACATCGTGATCCAGCATATCAGCGCAAAGGAGGCGGTGGAGCTGGTGCGTCAGGCGCGCAGAAAGAGTCCCCGCATCCATGCGGAGGCAACTCCCCACCATTTTACGCTGACGGAGGAGGCGGTGCTGGAATACGGCACGCTTGCCAAAATGAATCCCCCGCTGCGGACAGAAGAGGACCGGGAGGCGATCATTCAGGGCTTAAAGGACGGCACGCTGGATCTGATCGCGACAGACCATGCCCCCCACGCTGCAGAGGAAAAGCAGAAGGAATTTGCCAAAGCGCCCAGCGGCATCATCGGTCTGGAAACGGCGCTTCCGCTCGGCATTACGCAGCTTACGGACACTGGAAGGCTGACGCTTTTGGAGCTTTTGGCGTGCATGACGGTCAATCCGGCAAGGCTGTATCATCTGGACGCAGGCTATCTTGCAGAGGACGGGCCGGCGGATCTTGTTTTGTTTGACCCGAAGGAGCAGTGGACGCCGGAGCATTTTTGCTCCAAATCCCAGAATTCGCCGTTTTTAAACCGGACGATGAAGGGGAGGGTGCGTTATACGGTCTGCAGCGGAACAGTCGTTTACGAATGCGGATCCTGCGGGAAATCCCGCATATAAACCCTGACACGGGAGCGCAAAAAGCGGCTTTTGGAGGCGGGGAGGAAACAACAGCAGCCGCCCTTTGGCGGCAACAACAGGAGGAATTTATGGCACAGAAGAAAAAAGAGAATGCCGTTGTAGTCAGCCAGCAGCGTCTGGCGGACGGCATTTATGACCTTCATCTGAAAACAGATATGGCGCAGGACGCGGTGTGCGGTCAGTTTGTGGGCGTTTACCCGAAAAACCAGAGCACGCTGCTGCCCCGCCCGATCAGCATCTGCGAGGTAGACAGAGACAAAAATGAGCTGCGCCTCGTTTACCGCGTGGCAGGCAGCGGGACGTCCGAATTTTCCAGACTGAAAGAAGGGGATACGGTAGAACTTCTGGGGGTTTTGGGAAACGGCTTTCCGACAGGGGAGGCAAAGCCCGGCATGAAGGCGCTGCTGTTTGGCGGCGGCATCGGCGTGCCCCCCATCTTACAGCTTGCAAAGGAGCTTTCCTGTGAAAAGCTGATCGTGCCCGGCTACAGGGACAGCCAGTGCTTTTTAAAAGAGGATTTTGAAAAATACGGGACCGTTTATACGGCGACGGAGGACGGAAGCGTGGGGACAAAAGGAAACGTGCTGGACGCGGTGCGGGAAAACGGCCTGAAGGCGGACATCATTTATGCCTGCGGCCCGATGCCGATGCTGCGCGCGATCAAGCAGTACGCGATAGAACAGGACATCCCCGCCTATATTTCGCTGGAAGAGCGGATGGCGTGCGGCGTGGGGGCATGCCTTGGCTGCGTATGCAAAACGGCGAAAAAGGATCCTCATTCCCATGTGAACAATGCCCGGATCTGTACGGACGGGCCTGTATTTGAAGCGCGGGAGGTGGAAATCTGATGAAAACGGCAGTTACGATCGCAGGAGTTACGTTTCAGAATCCGGTAATGACCGGCTCCGGGACATTCGGCTCGGGAATGGAATACAGTGAATTTGTGGACCTAAACCGCCTTGGCGCGGTGGTGACAAAGGGCGTGGCAAACGTGCCGTGGCCCGGCAACCCGACGCCCCGCGTGGCGGAGGTTTCCAGCGGCATGTTAAATGCCATCGGCCTGCAGAATCCCGGCATCGACGTGTTTATCGAGCGGGATCTGGCATTTTTAAAGAAGTTTGACACGAAGGTGATCGTAAACGTCTGCGGCAAGACCGCAGAGGATTACGTGGAGGTGGTGGAGCGTCTGGCGGATACGGACGTTTCCATGCTGGAGATCAACGTTTCCTGCCCGAACGTCAAGGAGGGTGCGATCGCCTTTGGACAGAAGGCGGACGCGCTGTTTAACATTACCTCGAAGATCAAAAAGGCGGCGAAGCAGCCCGTCATCATGAAGCTGAGCCCGAACGTGACGGACATTACGGAAATGGCAAGGGCGGCGGAGGCTGCGGGCGCGGATGCGATCTCCCTGATCAACACGCTGACGGGCATGAAGATCGACATCGAGCGCAGACGCTTTGCGCTGGCAAACAAGACGGGCGGCATGTCCGGCCCTGCGATCAAGCCGATCGCGGTGCGGATGGTATGGCAGTGCGCCAACGCCGTAAAAATCCCGATCATCGGCATGGGCGGCATCGCGACGGCAGAGGACGCCATCGAGTTTATGATGGCGGGCGCGACGGCGGTTGCGGTAGGCGCGATGAATTTTGTGAACCCCTACGCGACGGTGCAGATCGCGGACGGCATCGAGGCGTTCATGGAAAAGCACGGCATTGAGGACATCAACGAGATCATCGGATGCGTGAAATAACGCTTTAGTTACAGGAACCTTCGAAGGGGCGCTTTACGGATGGGCGCGTCGGAACGGTCGGGGCGATTCATAAATCCCCTCCCGGCAGCATACTGTTTAGTACAGACAGTATGCTGCCGGGAGGATTTTTTTATGGAATTCATACAGAAAAGCATTCAGATGGATCGGGAAAAATACAGCGCGCAGACGCAGATCGTGCTGGAGGATGACATCAACATTACGGACGCAAAGCCCGACGTATATCAGCTTGTGACCGAAAAAGGGCAGGCGGATGTGGAAGAGGTGCGGGCGATGGAGGATCATGTCCATGTGAAAGGGACACTGCGCTTTACGGTGCTTTACATAGCGGACGAGGAGCCGCGGCGCGCCGCCTGCATGGAGGGCGCACTGCCCTTTGAGGAACGGGTGTTTATGGACGGCGTTCAGGCGGGGGACAGCGTGTGCGTAAAAACGGCGCTGGAGGATTTAAGCGTCGGGATGATCAATTCCCGCAAGCTTTCCGTGCAGGCGCTTCTGGATGTGAAGCTTTCGGTGGAGGAGACGGCAGAGATTGCCCCGGCAGTTGAGATCGAGGACGCAGAGGGCGTAGAAATCCGCAAAAAGGAGCTGCAGGCGCTGAACCTTCAGATTGACAAAAAGGACATTTTGCGGATCAAGGAGGAAATTTCGATTCCGGGCGGCATGCCGAATGTGTTCTGCCTTCTGTGGCAGGACTGCCGCCTCAAGGATATGACGTTTCAGATCATGGATGAAAAAATGACGGTGCAGGGCGAGCTGGGGCTGTTCTTTTTGTATGAAGGAGAGGGGGAGGAGCGTCAGGCGGTCTGGTATGAAACGGGCGTGCCCGTGAGCGGGACGGTGGAGTGTCAGGGAATGCGCGCGGGGATGCTGGAGGACATCAGCTGCAGGATCGGGCATCAGGAGGCGGAAATAAAGCCGGATGCAGACGGTGAGGAGCGCTGTATCGCGCTGGAGCTGGTGCTGGAGCTTGACATGAAGCTTTATGAAGAGGCAAGGGTGGATGTGATCTCAGATATTTACGGCGTAAATCAGGAGATCGAAGCGCTCCGGATGGGCGGGCAGTACCGCCGGCTTCTGGTCAAAAATACCGGAAAAACAAAGGCGTCAGGACGGCTCAAAACAGCGCCGGGCGTGCCTGCGATCCATCAGGTGTGCGCTGCCTTTGGGACGGTGGCGGTAGGGACCATGGAGCCGTGCAGGGAGGGGATCCGCATTTTAGGCGCGGTAAACGCGCAGGTGCTGTATGCTTCTGCGGACGCAGAGCTGCCCTTTTACTGTCTGAAAGGCTCATTGCCCTTTTCCTATGTGCTGGAAGCGCCGCAGGGGGCAGAGGAATGCAGCTACCGGATCGAACCGGTGCTGGAGGAAATTTCCGCTTCCATTCTGGATTCCGATGAAGCAGAGGTAAAGGCGGTGCTTTCCTTTAAGGGGCTTGTGTGCCGCGTAAAAGAAGAGGAAGTGGTAACCGGCGCGAAGGTAAGCGCCCTCGATCCCGAAAAGATCGCTGCCCTGCCGGGCATCGTTGCCTATATCGTGCAGGAGGGCGACAGCCTGTGGGACATCGGGAAAAAATATTATGTGCCGGTGGCAGCGATGAAGGAAATGAACGGGCTTGCAGGAGAGGAGCCAAAGGCAGGGGATACCCTCCTGATCGTGAAGGGGAGGTGACGGGGGCTGCCCTGCCCCCAACCCTGCCCTTGCATTGTATCGCCGGAATGTGGTAGAATATAGCGATCATGTAGTGTGCGTAAGAGGAGAAACGGAATGAAGGAGCGGATTTACATCTGCCATACCTATTATCATGTTTATGTCGCCTGTTTAAAGGAGCTGACGCTGCCGCGGGCGATGCAGGGGAAGGCGTCGCTGATTTTAAGCACGATGTCCAACGATTTCGGGGATTTAAAGGACAGGGCTGCGGCAGTCGGGCTGTTTGAAGAGGTTTATATGTTCGACGAGAAGGAAGAGCACAATTTCCCGGAGCTGTTAAAGTACCACGAGGACAGGGGGAATCTGGTGCTCAACCTGTTTTCGCGGATGAAATATACGAAGCTGTACGGAAGGCTGCAGGAGCCCTATGTGCCTGTGGATCTGAAAAAATACAGGGACATTTATGTGTTCTGCGATTCCGACCCGATCGGCTATTACCTGAATTATAAAAAGATCCGTTATCACGCGCTGGAGGACGGCCTGGACTGCATCTGCTATTATGATACGGCGCGCTATGACAACCGGGGGCATTTTAAGCTCAAGGCGTTTCTGGCGTCCTTGAACCTGATCTTTATCCAGAACGGCTACAGCAAATACTGCATTGACATGGAGGTTAACAACACCTCCATTCTGCAGTATCCGTGCCCAAAATATATCGAGCAGCCGCGGGAGGTGCTTGTGCGCCGCCTGACGCAGGAGGATAAAAACAGGATCCTGCGCATTTTTGTGGAGGATCTGGACGGGCTTTTGGAGCAGCTTTCCAACGGCGCCAATCACGAAAAAAAGGTGCTCGTGCTGACGGAGCCCTTGTGTGAGCTTCCCGTGCGGGAGCAGATTTTTAAGGACATCATCGCAGAGTATGGGCAGGGGGCGCAGGTCATTTTAAAGCCCCATCCGAGGGACGTGCTGGATTATAAAAAGCTGTTTCCGCAGCATATCGTGCTGGACGGGAAATTCCCGATGGAAATTTTGAATTTCGTGGAGGGGCTTTCCTTTGAACAGGTGGTTTCGGTATATACCGTGCCGGATTCCATCCATTTTGCGAAGGAAAAGACGTTTCTGGGCGACGACTTTATGGACAAATATGAAGCGCCGGACAAGCATCGGTTCAACGAGCAGATCTATTAAGATCGGAAAGGAAAACAGGTTTTCATGAAAAAAATTTACCGGAAGATGATGGTTTTGATGAACCGGAAGCAGAAGCTGAAAATGGTCCAGATCCTGTTTATGATGGTGATCGGCGCGATTCTGGAAACTGCCAGCATCGGACTTGTGGTTCCTGCCATTCAGGTGATCATGGATCCCTCCTGCGTGGAGGGGGACGGCGCGCTGGCGCAGATCTACCGCTGGACGGGCTTTGAAAATCCAAACCATTTTACGGCGCTGATCCTCGTATTGATCATTGCCGGCTTCGTATTAAAAAACGTATTTTTATATTTTCAGAACGTGGTGCAGCTTCGGTTTGTATACACGAATCAGTTTGAAACGTCCCAGCGCATGATGATCAATTTCATGAAGCGCCCCTACGAATATTATCTGAACGCGGATACTTCGATCATCCAGCGGATGATCACGTCGGACGTCAACAACATGTACGGGCTGATTTTAGCGTGTCTGCAGCTGATGAGCGAAATGATCATTTTTGTGCTGCTGGCGGTGACGCTGACCGCCCTTGCGCCGCAGATGATTTTGACGGTGGCGGCGCTTCTGATCGTGACGCTGATGGTCATTAAATGGGTGTTAAAGCCGATCATGCGGCAGGCGGGCATCGAAAACCAGGATTATTACAGCGGCCTTTATAAATGGATCGAAGAGGCGGTCATGGGCATCAAGGAGATCAAGATCGCCAACAAGGAAAATTATTTTATCACGGAATACGGCAAATGCGGGGAAGGCTATGTAAACGCCGTGCAGCGCTACAATATTTTCAACGCGACGCCGAGGCTTTTGATCGAGACGGTGTGCATGGCGGGGCTGATCCTGTATCTGATCGGCATGATCTTGTCCGGGCAGGACGTGACGAGCATGGTAAGCCAGATCGGCGCCTTCGGCGTGGCGGCGATGCGGCTTTTGCCCTCCGCGAACCGGATCAACAACTATCAGACGCAGATCTCTTATTTTGAGCCGTTTTTCATGGGCGTGTCGGACAACCTGCAGGAGGAGATCCACGACAAAAACGTGGAATACGACCCGGAGGTATACCGCCGCAAAAAGAATGTGGAAAAGCTGCCTTTGACGGACAGGATCGTGCTGGACGATATTGTATACAAATATCCCAATTCCGATGCGCTGATCTTTAACCATGCGCACATGGAGATCCCCGCCGGGACGTCCGTTGGCATCGTGGGGACGTCGGGAGCCGGAAAGACGACGATCGTGGACATTATGCTGGGGCTTTTGCAGCTGCAGTCCGGCAGGATTCTGGCAGACGGCGTGGAGGTGCGGGAGCATTACGAGTCGTGGCTGAAAAACATCGGCTACATCCCGCAGACGATCTTTATGATCGATTCCACCATCCGCAAAAATGTGGCGTTCGGCTATGCGGACGAGGATATTGACGATGAGAAGGTATGGGCGGCGCTGAAAAAGGCGCGTCTGGATGAATTTGTAAAAGGGCTCCCCGAAGGGCTCGACACGGGGATCGGCGAACGCGGCATCCGCATTTCCGGCGGCCAGCGCCAGAGGATCGGCATTGCCCGCGCTTTGTACGAGGATCCGGAGGTGCTTGTTTTGGACGAGGCGACGAGCGCGCTGGACAACGACACCGAAGCGGCGATCATGGAGTCGATCAACAGCCTGCACGGGCACAAGACGCTGGTGATCATCGCGCACCGGCTGCAGACGATCGAAAAGTGCGACATGGTATACCGGGTGGAAAACGGGGAGATCGCGCGGGAGCGGTAACGGCGCGGACACAATGATTTTCAGGAAAGGAGAGCGGAATGGGAAAGGCAAAGCGTCAGGCAAATTTTGAACTGCTCAGGATCTGCGCCATGTTCATGGTGGTGGTCCTGCACTGGCTGTCCAACAGCCGCTCTCTGCCCGAAAACGGGCGACCTCTGGATCAGATCGGCGTAACGGCGGTCTTTCTGGAGGCTTTTTGTCTTGTTGCGGTCAATGTTTATGTGCTGATCAGCGGGTATTTTCTGTCCGAAGCGCAGTTTGCGTGGAGACGGGTGATGACGGTGATCTGCCAGACGCTGTTTTATACGATACTGATCCCGCCGGCGCTTGCCCTGTGCGGGATTTTGCCGCTTTCTGAGCTGACGGACGTGTACCGGCTGCAAAAGGGCGTGTTTCCGGTACAGTCCGGGCATTACTGGTTTGTGAGCGCCTATGTGGTGATGTGCCTGCTTTCCCCGTTTTTGAACGAGGGCATAAAGCATCTGGAAAAAAAGCGGCTGCAGCAGCTGATCATGGCGCTTCTGTTTTTTTTCAGTATCGGAAAGACCTTTGTGCCGCTGCAGTTTGCGACGGACCGCTACGGCTATGATTTCGGCTGGTTCTGCGTGGTCTATCTGATCGGCGGCTATGTGCGCCGCTACGGGATCGGATTTTTCAGAAACGGGCGCAGGGGATTTTGCGTCTATGCAGGTGCGGCGCTTTTGTCGGGAATGGCGGAAATCGTGCTGACCGTGCTTTCGGGGCGGTTTTCGGGGCTTTCCTATTATGCGTCCGTGCCGTTCCACTATAATTATCTGCTGTGCATCGCCGGGGCGGTAGGGCTGTTTTATGGGTTTTCGTATGTGCGGCTGCCGGAGGGGGCATTTTCCCGGCTTGTGCGCTGGGTAAGCCCGGCGGTGTTCGGCGTGTACCTGATCCATGAGCAGGCGGATCTGGCGGGACGCTGGTATGGCATGGTCAACGGGCTGACGGGGCTTTTGGGAGAAGGCTGGCAGCTTGCGGCAGGGACGGCGGACGCAGGGCTGCTGCGGTTTCTGGGGCTTTTGGTTTTGCAGACGGCGATCGTGTTTGCGGTGTGCGTGTGCGTTGACAAGGTAAGAGGAAGGCTGTTTTTTGCTGTGGAAAAACGGGTGCGGCGAAGCGCAGAAGGAAAGCGCGGTGTAGAGGTTAGGTGCGGCGAAGAAGAAACGCGCGGCAAAAAAGAGCCGGGGCAGGAGGAAGGTAAGTGAAGGATCGGACGAAACGGATTTTCATACAATATTTATTTCCGGCGGCGCTTTTATTATATCCGCTGCTTAAGATCACGCAGGGGATCGAGCTGACGGACACCTGCTACGGGCTGGTAAACTACCGGTTTTTCCCGGAGGCGGGGCAGGAATGGACGGTGGCGACCTATCTGGCAAACGTGCTGGGCGCGTTTTTGATCCGGCTGCCCTTTGGGGACAGCCTTGTGGGGATGCGGTTTTATACCGGGCTGATCGTAAGCGGCATGGCGCTTTTGTCCTATTTTTTCCTGAAGGGAAAGATGCCCCCATGGATCGCCTTTCTCGGCGAGATGGCGGCGATAAGCCTGTGCTGGATCCCGACCACGAGCCTGTACAACTACCTGACCTTTGCCTTGTTTTTGTGCGGGACGGTCTTTCTGTACAGGGGGCTTGTGTGGCAGAAGCGGTTCTGGATGGGGCTTGCAGGCGTGTGCCTGGGCGCGAGCGTGATCACGCGGCTGCCCAATATTCTGGAATGCGGCCTGATCGTCGCGGTATTTTATTATGGGATCGTGAAAAAAAAGCCCGCAAAGGAGATCTGGAAGGACGTCGGCGTCTGTGCGGCAGGCTTTTTTGCGGCGTTTGCGGCAGGCTTTCTGGCAATTTCCCTGCAGTTTGGCTTTGACGCCTACGGGCAGATGCTGGCAGGGCTGTCCGGCTATTCGGGGACGGACGCGACCTATTCGCCCTTTTCGATGCTGACGTCGGTGTTCGGCGCCTATGTACGCTCTTTTAAATGGGTGCTTCTGATCGTGGTGGCGGCGTCCATGGGAACGGTGCTGTTCATCCTGTTTCCGGGAAAGCTGGAAAAGACGAAGGCGGCAGTCTATGTGTGCATGCTTCCGGTGCTTCTGCGGTTTCTATGGGGCAGGGGGATGTTCAATTTCCAGTATGCCTTTTACTGGAGCGTGTTCGAGTGGATGATGGTGCTTTTGTATGCGGCGGTGGGGCTGTGTGTCTGGGCGCTTCTGGATAAAAGGATGTTTCGGCGCGATAAGCTGCTGGCGCTGCTTGTGCTGCTTGTCATTGCAATCACGCCGATCGGCAGCAACAACGAGACGTATCCGAATATGAACAACCTGTTTTTAGCCGCCCCGGTGACATTCTGGCTGGGGTACCGCGTGTGGATTTTGCTGCGGGCAAAAAAGGGGACGTTCGCAGTCCGGGCGATGATGGTTTTTGTGGGCGCTGTTTTTCTCGTGCAGAGCGCGGGCTTCGGGGGGCGGGCGGTATTCCGCGACAGCATCGAAGGACAGAAGCGCGGCAGCGTTGTGACGGGCTGTGAAAAGCTTGCCGGGGCAAGGACGAACCGCGCCAACGCGGAGGCGATCCAGCCGGTTGTGGATTATTATAATGAAAATCTGAGAGACGACGCAGAACGGGGCAGGAAGCTTCTGACCTTCGGTGATGTGCCGGGCTTTTGCTGGATGTTTGACATGGCGCCGGCGCTGTCCCACGACTGGCCGGACATGAACACTTACCCGGCAGAGACGATGCGGGCGGATCTGGAAAAGCTCGAACAAATGGATTCCGAAAATCCGGCGGTGATCCTCTGCCCGGGCAAGGTGGAGACAGAGGATGCGCAGGAGGCGGAAAAATGGGCGCTTCTGCAGGAATTTCTGGAAGCAAACGCCTATGAGCTGCGGCTGGACAACGGCGTTTATCAGATTTACGAATAGAGATGAAAAACGGGAAAGAAGGAATGACGATGGGAAAAACAGAGAATATAAAAGTACCCTTTACGGGAAAAGAAAAGATCCGCTTCAACGTGCCGCCCTTTACGGGGAAGGAGTACGAGTATGTGCGGCAGGCGGTGGAAAATCAGAAGATCTGCGGCGACGGCGAATTTACGAAAAAGGCGAACCGGTGGTTTGAGGAAAAAACCGGGACGGCAAAGTGCCTCATGACGACCTCCTGCACCCATGCGACGGAGCTGGCGGCGCTTCTGGCAGACATCCGGCCGGGCGACGAGATTATCATGCCCTCCTTTACGTTTGTTTCTACGGCGAACGCCTTTGTGCTGCGCGGCGGCGTGCCGGTATTTGTGGATATTCGCCCGGATACGATGAACATTGACGAGACGCTGATCGAGGCAGCGGTCACGGAAAAGACAAGGGCGATCGTTCCGGTGCACTATGCGGGCGTAGCGTGCGAGATGGACACGATCATGGACATTGCGCGCAGGCACGGGCTGACCGTGATCGAAGACGCGGCGCAGGGCGTGATGGCTTCCTATAAGGGGCAGGCGCTTGGCAGCATCGGCGATTACGGCTGCTACAGCTTCCACGAGACGAAAAATTACAGCATGGGCGAGGGCGGCGCGCTTCTGATCAAGGATCCCGCAAATGTGGAGCGGGCGGAGATCATCCGTGAAAAGGGTACTGATCGGAGCAAATATTACCGCGGCCAGGTGGACAAGTACCGCTGGCAGGATTTCGGCTCCAGCTATCTGCCCAGCGAATTAAACGTGGCGTATCTGTACGCCCAGCTGGAAATGGCGGATGCAATCAATAGGGCGCGGCTGGCGCGGTGGAACCAGTATTTTGAGCTGTTAAAGCCGCTGGCAGACGCAGGCAAAATTGAGCTGCAGACGATCCCTGAGGGCTGCGTGCACAACGCCCATATGTTTTGGTTAAAAACGACGGATGAAAAAGAGCGTGCCGCGCTGATCGATTTCCTGAAGGAACACGATATTTTAGCGGTTTATCATTATGTGCCGCTGCATTCCGCTCCCGCGGGCTTAAAATACGGGCGCTTCTGCGGCGAGGACCGCTATACGACAAAGGAGAGCGAGCGGATTCTGCGCCTGCCCATGTATTACGGGCTGACCGAAGAAGAGGCTGCTTTTGTAGCAGAGAAGGTAAAGGAATTTTATGGGGCTTAAGAACCGTTTGAAACAGCATGAAAACCTGACGGCATCCCTCTTTCTGACAGCCGCCGTGTTCGCCGTTTTTGTGACCGGGTGGGATTTTTATTATGACTTAAACGACGACGTATTGATCAAGGATATTTTGTCGGGCGTCTATTCGGGAAGCCCCAGCGGATACACGATGCAGCTTTTGTATCCGCTGGGCTTTGTGCTTTCCGTTTTGTACCGGGGGCTTTCGGTCCCGGTGTTCGGCGTCTTTTTGATCCTGTGCCAGTTCGGGGCGGTCTGGGCTGTCGGATACCAGAGCGCGGCATGCTGCAAAACCCGTGCCGGAAAGGCGATTGTGCTTGCGGCGGAAGGGCTTTTGTGGACGGCGGCGTTTGGGATGCACTTTGTGTATATGCAGTATACGGTGACGGCGGGGATGCTTGCCGGGGCGGCGCTGTTCTGGATTTTGACGGCGAAGCGGCGCAGATGGATCGCGCTTTTGCTGTACTGGCTCGCGTTCTGCCTGCGGACGGAGATGGCGCTGCTGATTTTGCCGCTGGCGTGCATCGCGGGGCTGTGCGCGCTGGTGCGGGAGGCACGGAACGAAAAGCGGGATGCGGCGGAACAGAAGGATCCGCTGGTAAAGAAGAATGCGGCGGAACAGAAGAATGCGCCTGCAAAAAGGAAAAGCGGCGCGGCAGTGCGGTATGTTTCCCTCTTCGGGGCGCTTCTTGCCGGCATGGGCATTTTGTATGCGGCGGACGCAGCTGCTTATTCCGGGACGGAGTGGAAGCAGTTCCGGCAGTTTTTTGACGACCGGACGGCGCTTTATGATTACCGGCTGGATTTTGCAGAACAGTATGAGGAGAACAAGGATGCCTATGAAAAGCTCGGCATTTCCAAAGCGCGGCAGCAGCTTCTTGCCAACTACAATTTCGGCGCAGACGATGGGATCGACGCAGGGCTGATGCATCAGCTGGCGCAGGCGGCTTCGGGGCAGGAGGAGATTGCAGGACAGGAGATTTCCGCGGGACAGAAGGCTTCCGGGGGGCAGGGGCTTTCGGTCGCGGTCTGGAGGCTGCTTCATGAAAACTGGTTCGGGAAAGGGGACGCGCCCCTTAACCTGATCTGGATCGGCATGGGGCTGGCAGTATGCGTTTTATCCTGCAAAAAAGGGCGGCTATGGAAGCTGTGGCAGCCGCTTCTTGCCGGGGCGTGCGGGGCTTTTCTGTGGCTGTATCTGCTTTTGCAGGGGCGCATGGTGGAGCGCGTGACGCATCCGCTGTATCTGGCGCAGATCCTTTTGTTTGCAGGACTGTGGCTGACAGAGCGGCGGGAAGAAGCGATGCGGGAGTCTGCCGCTGACAAGGTGTGCGCAGCGGCAAAGGGGTTCCTGACGCCGGAGCATGCTTCGGCGCTGTTTGCCGGGGCGTGCGTGGCTGTAGGGCTTGTGTTCCTGCCCGGGACGATTTCGGAAATCGGGGCAGAAGCCGGACGGCGGGAAACGGTCAACGCAGCAAACGAGGCGGTAATGGATTATTGTATGGCGCATCCGAAAACGCTGTTTCTGGAGGATGTGTATTCCACGGTCGCTTATTCGGAAAAGATCATGACGGACCGGGACAAGCCCTTTAACTACGATCTGCTGGGCGGCTGGCTTGTCAAAAGCCCGCTGACAGCCCGGAAGCTTTCTGCCTTTGGGTTTTCCTCCATGGGAGAGGCGGTGTGCGCCGGAGACGGCGTGAACCTGCTGGCGGAAGCGGGCGCGGACGTTGGCTGGCTGGAAGAATTTTTTGCGGATACGGGAGTGGAAGCTTCGGTCTTAAAGGTCGGAAGCATTGAGGGCAAAACGGATATTTATCAGGTGATCCCGGCAGAGCGGCTTCCGAAAACGACGTTGGAGGCAGAAGAGGACGAGTAAGAGTATGGAAAATATAAACAGAACGGCAGAGCAGGGCAGGGAAGCGCGGCTTATTGGGGAAAGGATTTTTCTGCGCCCCATCGGCTTGGAAGATACGGAGCGGATCATCGCGTGGCGCAATCAGGAGCGGGTGCGGAAAAATTTCATTTATCAGAAGCCTTTCACAAAGGAAGGGCACGAGGAATGGATGCGCACGCAGGTTGGGACAGGACGGGCCGTGCAGTTTATCATCTGTGAAAAGGAGACGGGCCGTCCGCTGGGAAGCGTTTATTTCAGGGACATCGACCGGGACAATAAAAAGGCGGAGTACGGCATTTTTATCGGGGAGGAGGACGCTGTCGGAAAGGGCGTCGGCACGGAGGCGGCGCGTCTTGCGGTTTCGTATGCGCGGGATGGATTGAAGCTGCACAAGCTGATGCTGCGGGTATTTGCGGACAATGCCGGCGCGGTAAAAAGCTACCGGAACGCCGGGTTTGTGCAGGAGGCGTGCCTGCGGGATGAATTTTTGCAGGACGGACGCTATCGGGATATGCTGCTGATGGCGATTTTATTTGAGGAGAACAGGTGAGATGAAAAGGGAGAAGGAAAAGGCATCTGTCCGGGCAGCGCTGGCAGGTATTGTGGCGCTGTTTCTGGCGGGGATTTTTTATATCTGGATTTACGACGGGCTTCATGCGGGATTTGAAGTCCAGGAGCCGGATGCGTCGGTTTTTCAGACGATATCGCTGGAACAGGATGTGTTTCAGGAGTTTGTGCCGGATCAGCGCTACCTGAAGGGCGCGGAATTTATTTTTATCAATCTGGCGGAGGACGGGCAGGGAGAGGTAACCGTAAGGCTCCTTGACGAGGACGGGAAGATCAAAGCAGAGGAGACGAAGGCGGTTTCCGATATTGCCGCCGGAGAGTGGCAATATTTTTCCCTTGTATCGCGGGTAAAAAAAGGAAGCCCCTATACGCTGCAGCTAAGCGCGCAGGGCTGCTCCATTCCGCCGTATGTGCTGGCTTCGGACGGCGAAAATGCCCCGCTGTTAAACGGCAGGTGCTATACGGGGACAGATGCCCCTGTGGCAGGGAGCGTGCTGGCGGCATATGGATTTTCGCCGTCCGCGTCGGAATGGGAAAAAATGACGATCACCCTGTTAATGGCGGTATGCTGTCTGGTATTGCTCCGGCTGTGCACAGGAGCCTTCCGGACACAGAAAAAACAGCTGGCAGAACAGGGCAGGGCGGTATTTTGGGACAGCCGTAAAAAAGAAACGGCTTCAAGGATCGGCGTGATCGGTCTTTTGGCGGCGCAGTTTGTCTTAAGCGTCCCAAATGTGATCTATTATCTGGAAAATACGGAATTTGACCCCTCATGGAGATATTTCCTGAACATCGCGAACGTGGAAGGGCTGAAATTCGGGCGGGATATTTACTTTACCTATGGACCGCTGGGATACCTGTGCTATCTGATGAAGCTTCCGGAAAATACGCTATATTACTGGGGCGGCGTCGCAATCTGGTTTTGCGTGTTCGGCATGCATCTGTGGCTTCTTTACCGTCTGTACCGCGCGTATACAGCGGGAAAGATCGGGGGAATGGCGGTCGCGCTGTCGTTCTTTGTATATCTGGCGGGCTACAGCGCGCCTACAAGCGACAATTATCTTTTGTATCTGGCGGTTTTGTCTGCGGTCTTGTGGTCTGCGGGCGCAGGATATGTGGCGGCAATTCCCAATATTTTGCTGGCGCTGATGTTTTTTGGAAAGTTTTCGACGTTTACGAGCGGGATTGCCTTTTTTGTGCTGCTCGGTTTCTTTTCTACAGTGTTCTGCAAAAGGTGGAAGAGCTTTTTATTATTTGTACCGGCGCTTGTCAGCATGCCGGTGCTGTATCTGATTTATTGTCCGTCCTTCAAAAGCCTGGCGGGATATGTTTCGGGGATTTTGAAGCTGTCGGACGGCTGGATGCTGACGATGCAGTGGGATCAGGTGGTAGACGGCGCAGAGCTTCGCTGGCTGATCGTGATCATGGTCTGCTATGTGATTTTGCTTGCAGGATCGCTCCTTGCAGATTATAAATCGTCAACGGTCATTCTTGCCTGCTCCGCGTCGATGTTTTTTGTCTATAAATATGCGACCACAAGACATGGGCTCAAGGTAGGGCTGTGGCTGTTTGCAATGTTGTTTTCGGCAGTGGTATTGTCGGTAAACTGGGAGGAACTGTGGAAAAAATGCAGAAGCGGGAAGCCTATGCTTGCCGCTGCCGGAGCTGTGATGGTGGGAGCGGTATTTTGCACCGGCGCGCTTTCCGCCCATGCGCTGCAGAATAATACCGGGAAGGTAAAGGAAGCGCTTTTGACAAAAGCAGAGCGCTACACCCATTTGAATACCGACAGCGTATCGCCGGAATTTATCGCGCAGAACCAGCTTCCGGAGGAGATCGTAAGCCTGGTCGGCGACCGGACGATCACCGTCTATCCGTGGAGAAACGGGTACGGGGCGGTTTATCCGGAGTGGGATATGGTGTGGTATCCGTCTGTCCAGAACGGGAACGAATACATTCCGTGGATGGATTCCAAGGTAGCGGACTGGTTTGAGTCTGAAAAGGCGGCGGAATGTATCCTTTTGACAAATGATAATATTGACAGCCATATCCGTTATCTGGACAATCCGCTGACATGGGATGCGATCCGCAGAAATTATGAGGTGGAAAAGACCGCAGGCGCGTTTTCCCTGTTAAAAAGAGTGCCGGCAAAAAAAGATCCGGAGCTCGTCCTTTTGGAAACAAAGGAATATCCTATCGGTGAAAAGATAGAGTGTCCGCCGGAAGCGGATTATGTTAAGATAAAGCCGGAGCTTACGCTGGAAGGAAAGCTGAAAAAGTTCCTGTATCATGTGGGCGTCGTCAATATGGACGCATTTTGTGAGGATGGAAGCACGCTGTCAGGGCGGCTTGTCGTTCCGAATCTTCCATCGGGCTTCTGGCTGGAAAAGACGCCGGAGACGCTGGAGGAGCTGGAGGCAGTGCTCAACCGGCAGGAGGCGGCAGGAATAGAAGCATTTTGCCTGAATGGAATGGGGCTTTCCGATTATGAACAAAATCTGGTCGTAGAGTGGTATCGGGCAGAGTAAAGGCATACAGAATGGAGATTACGATGAAAAAGCAACTGGTCAGTTTTGTGATCCCCTGCTACCGGTCGGCGGCGACGATCGGCAGCGTGGTGGAGGAGATTGAAGCGGCGATGTCGGCGCTGGAGCGTTATGAATATGAGGTCATTTTAGTCAATGACTGTTCGCCGGACGATACCTTCGGAAAAATAAGGGAGCTGTGCCGGAAGGATAAACGGATCACAGGCGTAAACCTTGCGCGCAATTTCGGGCAGCATGCGGCGCTGATGGCGGGCTTCCATCAGGTAAAGGGCGATATTCTGGTCTGCTTGGACGACGACGGGCAGACGCCCGCAGACGAGGTCGGAAAGCTTCTGACCGCGCTGGAGGACGGGGCAGACGTGGCATATGCGAAATACGACCACAAGCATCACAGCGCGTTCCGCAATTTCGGCAGCAGGGTCAATGACCGGATGCTGTGCTTTATGCTGAACAAGCCGAAGGATCTGTTTATTTCCAGCTATTTTGCGGCGCGCCGCTTCGTTTTGGATGAGATGCTGCGCTATGAAAACGCCTTTCCCTATGTGATCGGGCTGGTGCTGCGGGCGACCCGCAATATCGTCAATGTCCCGGTGCATCACAGGGACCGTCAGTCGGGAACCTCCGGCTATACGTTCGGAAAGCTTCTGGCGCTGTGGCTCAACGGCTTTACGGCATTTTCGGAAAAGCCGCTCAGGATCGCGACGCTTGTCGGCGTGATCTGCGCGATGGCGGGATTTTTGTATGGAATCTATACGGTCATTAAAAAACTGGTTCTGCCCGGCGTGCCGATCGGTTTTTCCGCGCTGATGGCGTCGATCATGTTCATTGGCGGGATGCTCATGCTGATGCTGGGGCTGATCGGGGAATATGTAGGGCGGATGTATATCTGCATCAACAATGCGCCGCAGTTTGTCGTGAGGGAGATCGTCGGGAGAGAGGAAAATGAAAAAGAAGAATGATGGAAAGACGCGTATAAAACCGGCAATGTGGTGGTGCGCGGGGGCTGGCGCGCTGTTTGTCAGCTTCTGCGCCCAGTGGGGAAGCCAGTTAGACAGCAGCGGAAACGTAGATGTGAGAGCCTTGTCCACATGGCTGCTTCCGCTGGTATCAGCCTGCGTCCTGACGCCGGTTCTGGCGATCCTTTTTTCATGGGCAGGAAACGGGGGCGGAAAGAGCGATAGAAAAAATCCGCTTCGGGAAAAATGGGAAAAGCAAAGGACTGTCGTCTGGTGGAGAAAACAGAGCTTTGCAAAGCAGACGCTCCTGCGGGCTGCCGGGCTGTTTCTATGCTGGCTTCCGGTTTTTCTGGCGGTTTATCCGGGATTTTTTGCATATGACGCTGCCGCGGAGCTGGATGAGGTCGTAACGGGAAGCTATGTGACGAGGCATCCTCTTTTGCATGTGCTTTTGCTGGGAAAGACGGTGGCAAAATTTCAGGAGCTGACGGGCAGCTATAATACGGGGATTGTCGTTTATGTGACGGCGCAGATGATCATTTTGGCGCTGCTTTTTGGCTGGGTGCTTGGAAAGCTGAAAAAATTTGGGAGCGGAACGGTCCTGGGGATCATATCCTTTTTGTTTTTTGGATTTTTCCCGGTCATTCCCATGTATGTATTATGTACGAGCAAGGATACGCCGTATACCGCAGGAATGCTGGTGGTTTTAGTGCTGCTGACAGATTTGTGCCGCGAAAAAAGGGCATTTTGGAAGAAGCGGGGAAAGGTTTTCGGGCTCGGGGCAGCGTTATTTGTGATGGCGGTGTTTAGAAGCAATGGCGTGGGCGTTTTCCTGCTGATGATCCCTGTGCTTTTATGGCTGGCAGGCAAAGGGTTCCGCAGGCGGATGGCTGCGCTGGCAGCGGTTGTGCTGGCGGCATATTTCGGGCTGCAGGCAGGTCTGGATGCAGCGCTGCATCCGGAAAATACGGATGCGATGGAGGGCTTTACCGTTCCGATCCAGCAGCTGACGCGGGCGTGGAATTATAATCCGGAGGTTTTCACGGAGCAGGACAGGACGGAATTGTTTGAAATTTTTTCGGAGGAAGCGATGGAAATGTATAATCCAAAGCTGTCCGATCTTGTAAAAAGCAGATTTTCGACCAAAACCTTTTCGGAGGATCCGGGAAAGTATGCGGCGTTATGGATGCGCATCGGCATGCGCGCGCCGGCTACCTACTTAAACGCGTGGCTGATGACTTCCTATGGCTTCTGGTATCCGAATACGGTGATCGACGTATACAATGGAAATTTGAACTATACCGAAAGCTCCTATTTCAGCTGTGAAACCGAAGCTCCGGGAGAACGTCACAGCTATTTCCCCTGGCTGGAACGCCAATACGAAAAAATCTCATGGGAAAAAGAAATCCACGAGACGCCGGTAATTTCCTGGCTGTTTTCCCCCGGTGCACTGTGCTGGGTGTGGATGCTTGGCGGGCTTTTCCTGATCGCTGTGGATAAAAGAAAAGAGGCGGCGGCGCTTCTGCCGGTTTACTTTAATTTTCTGACCGTTTTGATCGGGCCGACCTATCTGGTGCGGTATGTGTTGATTTTCTGGTTCGGCCTGCCGGTGCTCTTGTCAAGCTTATCTGCGGTGTGGTATACTTCTAAGAAAACGCAAGAGAATGAGACAGTGGGGAAGTCTGCCCAAAAATGACAAAAGGACAGTTTTTCTGCGGAAAGGCTTTTGATGAACCGAAAGATCAAAGCATATCAGGCATTGATATATATTGTGGCGTTCTGGCTGGCGGCAGCGCTTCTTTTGCTGGGGCCGGGGAAGCTTTTGGACAGCGACAGGACGGTGGCGGGAAACGAAGCGCCGGCAGGGACGGCGCAGGTACGGCTGGATCAGCAGATCCAGCAGGTGTTGATTGCGGAGGGCTCGTATCTGCGCTATCTGGATTTGTATGTGACGAGCAGCGATTCCATCGGGAAATATTATCATCTGCTCGTTTATGATGAAAATAATGAAATTCTGATCAACCGGGAGTTTGAGCTGGCAGAGGCGAAAGTCCCGGGTTTTGTGCGGATTCCGTTGGGGATTGAGACGCAGCCCAATACCGCCTATGTATGGCAGCTTCAGGGGACGGACACGCCCATGGATCTGGCGTGGGAGAACACGGGAGAGACGGGGCTGACCTGCTTTGGCAATTATTATGTGCTGGCAGACGGGCAGACGTCTGAGCAGACCGCCCAAAATATTGTGATGCGCCTTGTATACACGGACAGTCCGGCGGCGTGGAAGGTCGGCTGCCTGATGGGGGCGCTGTGCGCGGCGGCATTTCTTTTGTGCGCAGGTTTCGTATATCTGGCGCAGAAGAAGCAGAAACTGAACAAAAAGGTACCTGTCCGGTACGCAGTGTGGGCAACCGCAGCGCCGGCGCTGCTTTTTGGAACCGTATTCCTTTTGTATGCGGTATTTGTGCAGAACCTGTTTGGCGGCAAGGCAGACGATAAGCTTGTTTACGGGCTGGGGATCGGCATCGCGTTTTTGTTTTTTGCATGGGTGCTTGTTTCGCCCCGGACAAAAAAGCATTTTATGCCGCTTGGGGAGCTGTGCAGAAAACGCTGGGCGGACGGGCTGCAGATCACAGCCTTTGCGGGGATGCTTCTGGGCGGCATCCATTATATGAACGCGCTGTATCAGGTGCAGCAGGACACGGCGTTTCGGGAGGTATTTTTCTGGACGGAGCTGGCGATCCTTTCGATGGCGCTTCCTGCCATGATGAAATCCGGCAAAAACAGGCTCTGGGCGGCTGCCGCCGTTTTGGCGGGCGTCGGGCGCTATGTGCTCTGGACGGCAGTGGACGGGGCGGCAGAGAAGGCAGCGCTTGCAGGCTGGGAAAGCGCAGCGGCTGCCCTGACGGTGCTCCTTTTGGGGGCGCTCGTCGGAAAGATCCGTACAAGGACGCTGATTTTATGCCGGGTAAACCGGTTTTATGCCGGGGCGCTGGCGGCGCTTTTTGCACTTCTTTGCATCTTTTCAAACGGGCGCGGCTGGACCGTGTACACGGCGGCAGTGTTTGGCTTATACTACTTGTTTTATCTGGGCTGGGAGCACAGGGAACGCCTGCTTTCCAATTTCTGTGACGGCGTGGTGTTGAACTTTGCGCTGGCGGCGCTGTTTTGCTTTGCGCGGCGTCCCTTCCGGGCATGGGTGTATTCCCGCTACAATTTTGTGTTCCATACGGTAACGATCACGGCGGCGTACCTGACGCTTGTGGTGTGCGTGCTGACGGTGCGGCTGTTTTCCGGGTTAAAAGAAAAAAAGCGGCTGGCGGATCTGTGGGGAACGCTGCTCTTATATGGAATGGCGGTATCCTTCCTGTTTCTGACGCTGTCCAGGACAGGCTATCTGGCGGTGCTTGTGATGAGCGCAGTGCTGCTTGTTTTCGTACCGTTTTTTGTATACCGGCAGAGCTGGAAGGGGCTTGTCAGGGAGGTTTTATGTATGGCGGCGGCATTTGCGCTGTGCCTGCCCGTGACCTATTCGGGCGTCCGGCTGCTTCCGGCGCTTTACAACGATCCTTATATTTATGAGGTGGAGGATTCCGCGGCGGCGATCCACAAGGACGACCCGAAGGATTCCAACGCCTATATGTCCGTTTCATATTTCAAATATGTGATGGAAAACAAGCTTTTGTCCGATGCGTCTGAGCTTTTTCGGGAAGCAGAAACGCTTTTGTGCGCGGGAGACGGTCTGCGCGTGGAGTCGGAGACGCTGGTCGCTTCCACAGAGGACGGCGTTTCGGATGTGGATGAGTTTTCCAACGGGCGCATCGAGATTTTCAAGGCTTATATTGAAAACTGGAACTTGACGGGGCATGCGGAAATGGGAGTGACGCTTCCGGACGGTTCCACGAGCGTACATGCCCACAACAGCTATTTGCAGGTGATCCACGATCACGGCATGCTGACGGGAGCCGTTTATGTGGCGTTCGGTGTCCTGAGCGCTTTGATGATGTTTTCCCATGCGCAAAAAAACGGCGAAAAGGAAAAATACGCGGTGCTGCCGCTGGCGGTATTTATCGGCTTTGCGGTGGCAGGGCTGGTGGAATGGCTGTTCCATCCGTGCAATCCGCTTGGATTTTCGGCACTGATCGTGCTGGCGCCGCTGTTTGTACAGGACAGCGCGCCGGAAAAGAGGAAAAGACAGAATGAAGAAACCGTTTAATTATCAGTTGTTTTACCGCAGGGCGGCGCTGATCGCATATGATATTGTGAGCGTGATCGCATCCAGCTTTCTGGCGATCCTGATCCGGTATGATTTTCAGTTGAATACAGTGCCCGAGGAGTTTATGCTGCCGATCCGGCAGTTTATGCTCCTTGATATTGTGCTGGCGCTGGGGATTTTTTACCTGTTCCGGCTCTATCACAGCCTGTGGGCGTTTGCCGGGGAGACGGAGCTGCAGAATCTGGTGATGGCGTGCCTGACTGCCAGCGTGGCAGACGGGATCGGCATCAATTTTTTCCGGATGGGGACGAAGGCGGTGCCGGACAGCTATTATTTTCTGTATTTTTTCTTTTTGCTGTCCTTTCTTTTTGCAAGCCGCTTTTCCTACCGGTTTTTCCGCAGCAGGAAGCATAAGCTTCAGAATCGCAAAAACAGCGTGTCTGTCATGATCATCGGCGCGGGCGAGGCGGGAAACGCGATCATCAAGGAAATCGTGACGAGCAATTATTCCACAATGGTCATCCGCTGCATCATCGACGACGATAAAAACAAATGGGGCAGCTTTATTCAGGGCATCAAGGTTGTGGGCGGACGGGACAAGATCATCGAATCCGCGGATCTTTATGATATTGACGAGATCCTTTTGGCGATCCCGTCGGCGTCCCCGACCCAGATCCGGGAGCTTCTGGAAATCTGCAAGGAAACAAACTGCAAGCTGCGCAGCCTGCCGGGGCTTTATCAGCTGGCAAACGGGGACGTCAACGTAAGCAAGCTGCGGGATGTTGAGGTGGAGGATCTTTTGGGGCGTGAGCCGATCCGCGTGGACATCGATTCTATCCTCGGCTATGTGCAGAATAAGGTCGTGCTCGTAACGGGCGGCGGCGGCTCCATCGGCAGCGAGCTGTGCCGCCAGATCGCGGGGCACAGGCCGGCGCAGCTCATCGTTTTTGATATTTATGAGAACAACGCGTACGATCTGCAGCAGGAATTAAAGGAAAAATTCCCGGAGCTGAACCTGACGGTGCTGATCGGAAGCGTGCGCAATACAAACCGGATCAACGCGGTTTTTGAGACGTATCATCCGGACATCGTGTATCATGCGGCGGCGCACAAGCATGTGCCGCTGATGGAGGACAGCCCCAACGAGGCGGTCAAAAACAATGTGTTCGGCACATGGAAAACCGCCATGGCGGCGGCGGAAAACCATGCGGAGAAGTTTGTCATGATCTCCACGGACAAGGCGGTAAACCCGACCAATATTATGGGGGCGAGCAAGCGCATCTGCGAGATGATCGTGCAGACCTTTAACCGCCATTACGAAACGGAGTTCGTGGCGGTGCGCTTCGGCAACGTGCTGGGCTCCAACGGCAGCGTGATCCCGCTGTTTAAAAAGCAGATCGCGGCGGGCGGCCCGGTAACCGTGACCCATCCCGACATCATCCGGTATTTCATGACGATCCCGGAGGCGGTTTCCCTCGTGCTGCAGGCGGGCGCATACGCAAAGGGCGGAGAGATCTTCGTGCTGGACATGGGAGAGCCGGTAAAGATCCTGGATCTGGCAAAAAATCTGATCCGCCTGTCCGGCTACCGGGTGGACGAGGACATCAAGATCGTTTTCACGGGGCTGCGTCCGGGCGAGAAGCTGTATGAGGAGCTTTTGATGGAGGAAGAAGGGCTTCAGGATACGGATAACAGGCTGATTCACATCGGGCGGCCGATCGAGCTGGACGAGCGCCTGTTTTTTAAGCAGCTGAAAAATCTGGAGGAAGCCTCCAAGGAAGAGGTGCAGGACATCCGCCCGCTGATCCGGGAGATCGTGCCGACCTATCACTATAAGGCATGAGAGGAGGACGCGCATGAAAGTACATCATATCGGTTATCTGGTAAAAAAGGGCGAAAAGGCGGCGCAGGCGTTTGAAGCGCTTGGATATGCGCGCGAAGGGGACTGGACGCACGACCAGATCCGAAAGGTGGACATCCTTTTTTTGGAAAAGGACGGCTACCGGATCGAGCTGGTAAGCCCCTATGCCGCAGACTCTGTTGTATCGGGTCTTTTAAAAACCTATAAAAATGCGCCGTATCATATTTGCTATGAGGCGGACAGCTTTTCAGAGGAGCTGGCGCATCTGGAAGAGAGCGGCTACATCCGCATCGACGAGCCCACGGAAGCGCCCGCCATCAGCAACCGCCGCGTGACGTTTCTCATGCACCCTGCGATGGGGATGCTGGAATTATTGGAGTGACGCTGTGGGCTGCGAGGCAGTTTCTGCTCTGCGGGGGCGCTGTCCGGCACTGTCCGTGCGGCAGCTGACTGGCGAGCA
The DNA here is from genome assembly GCA_900550285.1 of uncultured Lachnospiraceae bacterium. Classification (GTDB taxonomy): domain Bacteria; phylum Bacillota; class Clostridia; order Lachnospirales; family Lachnospiraceae; genus Gallintestinimicrobium. The sequence goes on along the minus strand of URRW01000007.1, from coordinate 54,136 downwards.
AAGGAAAATTTGCAAACGATCCGGGCAGAATGCGTTTCGGACAGAACAGATCGTTTGGATCAAATTTTTTGTGAGCGAGATTGGAAGCTGCCGCACGGACAGTGCCGGACAGCGCCCCCGCAGAGCGGAAACTATCGCAGCAGCGGCAGGGCAGAACAAGAATGGAGGAGTGAATATCATGGAACGGAAGAAAATTTATCTGGCGTCCCCCACGATGCACGGGGACGAGCAGGCTTTTGTGCAGAATGCGTTCGACACCAACTGGGTCGCGCCCCTTGGCCCGCATGTGAACGCCTTTGAGGAAGAGATGGCTGCCTACGAGGGAATCGGGCACGCGGCGGCGCTTTCTGCGGGAACGGCAGCGCTGCATCTGGCAGCGATCCTTTCGGGCGTGAAGCAGGGCGATGTGGTATTTGCTTCCTCCCTGACCTTTGCGGCGAGCGTCAATCCGTTCTGCTATGAGAAGGCGGTCCCGGTTTTTATCGACTCCGAATATGAAACGTGGAATATGGATCCGGCAGCACTGGAGCGGGCATTTGAAAAATATCCCCATCCGGCGGCTGTCGTTTTGGTGCATTTATACGGCACGCCCGCAAAAATCGATGAGATCCGCGCCATCTGCGACGCCCATGGCGTTCCTTTGATCGAGGATGCGGCGGAGGCTCTCGGAAGCACCTTTGAAGGGAAAAAGCTGGGAACCTTCGGCAAATTCGGCATTTTATCCTTTAACGGCAACAAGATCATCACGACCTCCGGCGGCGGGATGCTTTTGTCGGACGACGAGGCGGCAATCGCGCGTGCAAGATTTCTTTCTACACAGGCAAGAGATCCTGCACGCCACTATCAGCATTCCGTGGTCGGCTATAACTACCGGATGTCGAATGTGCTGGCAGGCATCGGGAGAGGGCAGCTTCTGCATCTGGAAGAGCACAAGGCGCTGAAAAACGCGATCTACCGGCAGTACGCGGAGGCATTTGCGGACATTCCGGAGATCGAGATGAACCCGATGAATCCAAAGGGCGATTCCAACAACTGGCTGTCCTGCATGACGATCGCAAAGGGCTGCAGCGTGACGCCCGATCAGGTGATGGATGCGCTGGCGGAATATAACATCGAGACGCGCCCGATCTGGAAGCCGATGCATTTACAGCCGGTGTTTGCGGACTGCGATTTTGTTTCCGCAAAGGAGGGGACGGACGTTTCCGCGGATATTTTCGGCAGGGGCTTATGCCTGCCCAGCGACATCAAAAACACGCCGGAGGACATGGAGCTGATCATTTCGATCGTGAGAAAGCAGTTTGGAAGGTAAGGCTATGTATCGGAAATTTTTTAAGCGGCTGCTGGACGTCCTGCTGTCGCTGTGCATTTTGATCTTCTTGAGCCCGGTGTATCTGGTACTGATCGTGCTGGTGCGGATAAAGCTGGGCAGCCCGGTATTTTTTAAGCAGGAAAGGCCGGGGCTGAACGGGGAAATTTTCACGCTTTATAAATTCCGCACGATGACGGACGGGCGGGATAAGGACGGCAATCTTTTGCCGGACAAGGACAGGCTTACCCCCTTCGGGAAATTCCTGCGCGCGTCGAGCCTTGACGAGCTGCCGGAGTTTTTCAATATTTTAAAAGGGGACATGAGCTTTATCGGGCCGCGTCCGCTGCTTGTCAGCTATCTGCCCTATTATACGGAAAGGGAGTCCCTGCGCCACACGGTGCGGCCGGGGCTGACGGGGCTTGCGCAGGTGTCGGGACGCAATTTTATCGACTGGGACAGGCGGCTTGCCAAAGATGTGGAATATGTGGAGGGCTTAAGCTTTCGGATGGATTTAAAGGTGCTTTTTTTAAGCGTAAAGGTCGTGCTTTGCCATTCGGATGTGGCGGAGGATACGAGCCGGTCGGAGGGGAATTTTGCACAGATCCGAAGGGAACGGCTGGAGCGCACGGGAAGGCTGGAGCCGTAAATAGGAGGGACTATGACGAATATCCTGATTTTGAGCGCGGGAACCCGCGACAAAGTAGTGCAGTATTTTAAAAAGGCGCTGGCAGGAAAGGGGCAGGTGATCGCCACTGACTGCAGCGAATATGCGCCGGCGATCTACGAGGCGGACGATTATGAGCTTGTGCCGCGGATCACGGAGCCGGGCTATCTGGAAAAGATCCTGGACATCTGCCAAAGAAGGCAGATTGCGGGCGTGCTTTCCCTGATTGATCCGGAGCTTAGCCTGCTGGCACAAAACAGGGAGCGTTTTCTGGAAATGGGGACGACTCCCATCGTGCCGGACGCAGAGGCGGTGGAGCTGTGCTTTAATAAGTATGCGATGTATGAGAAGCTGACGGAGCTGGGCCTTGCGACCGGCAAATGCTTTCTGGACAAAGAGGCGTTTTTTGAAGCGGCGGACGCGGGAAAAATGAGCTATCCGGTGTTTGTAAAGCCGGTGTGCGGCAGCGCAAGCATCAGCATCAATAAGGCGGAGGACCGGGAAACGGTAGCGTTTTTGTGCTCCCGTGAGGACGATCTGATGATCCAGGAGTTTATGGACGGGCAGGAGTACGGCGCGGACGTGTACATCGACATGATAAGCGGCGAGATCGTTTCGGTCTTTGTCAAAAAGAAGCTGAAAATGCGCGCCGGAGAGACGGACAAGGCGGTTTCGGTCAAGGATCCGGCGCTGTTTGCGCTAATCTGTGATTTTGTGAAAAAAATGGGCTTTCGCGGCATCATCGACATCGACCTGTTTGAAATCCGCGGGAAATGGTACATTTCGGAGGTCAACCCGCGCTTTGGCGGCGGTTATCCCCATGCCTATGCCTGCGGCGTCAACGTGCCGGAGATGATCGTAAACAATCTGGAGGGGGGCGTCAACGAGCCTGCGGTCGGCGATTATGAGGCAGGCATGGTAATGATGAAATACAACGAGATCATGGTGCGAAAGGACGGCGTCTGACGGCAGAAGACCTGCCCCGGCGGCGGAAGGAAAAGATGGGAAAGGCGATACTTGTTCTGGGAAACAGCGATTCCGGGCTGTATGATTTCCGAAAAGAGGTGCTGGAAGCCCTTTTGCAGGAAGGCTATGAGGTCCATGTGTCCGTGCCGGATACGGGCTATGCGGACAAGATCCGCAGGCTGGGCTGCATTTATCATGAAACGGCAATGGAGCGGCGCGGCATGAATCCGTTCAAGGACGGGAAGCTGTTTTTATTTTACCGAAGGCTGCTGAAAAAGCTGCGTCCGGCGGCGGTGCTTACCTATACGATCAAGCCCAATATTTACGGCGGCGTGGCGTGCAGGCTGTTAAAAGTGCCGCGGATCGTGAACGTGACGGGGCTTGGGACGACGCTGGAGCATGAAGGGCTGATGCAGAAGCTGATCGTTTTTCTGTACCGGGAGGGCTTAAAAAACGCGGGCTGCATTTTTTTCCAGAATGAAAGGAATCTGGCGTTTATGCGCCAAAAGGGCTGCCTTCAGAAAAACGCCGTGACAAAGGTGATCTCCGGCTCCGGGGTAAATCTGGAGGAGCACCGCCCGAAGCCTTATCCGGAGCAGGAAGAGCTTCGGTTTGTATCCGTCATGCGGATCATGCGGGACAAGGGCATTGAAGAGCTTCTGGAAGCGGCGCGGCGCATCCATGAAAGGCATCCCAAAACGGTGTTTGAGCTTCTGGGCTCCTACGAGGAGGAGACGCGGGAGAAATATGAACCTTTGATACAGGACTTGCAATCAAAGGGGATTGTGCGTTATTATGGGTATCGGGACGACATCCCGGAATTTTATGAGCACTGCTGCGCGGTGATCCATCCTTCGTATCACGAGGGAATGTCCAATGTTTTGCAGGAGGCGGCGGCGACGGCAAGGCCGGTGCTTGCCAGCGACATAAGCGGCTGCAGGGAGATTTTTGAGGACGGCGTGTCCGGCATCGCTTTTTTGCCGAAGGACGTAGACAGCTTAACCGACGCGATCGGGCGGTTTCTGGCGCTTTCGCAAAAGGAGCGGGCAGAGATGGGCAGGCAGGCGCGCGCCTATGTGGAGCGGCATTTTGACCGGAAGGGCGTGGTGGCAGCGTATACCGATACGCTGCGGACGCTGACGGAACGTAAAAAGAGCCTGTAAGCAGCCGGGAAAAGCAATAAGGCAGTCAGGAAAAGCAGTAAAGCAGCAGAAGAAAGTGAGGAAATCACAATGGGTTTGTATGAAGACATCGTAGCAGGAAAAGAAAAGCTGTCCCTCGTGGGGCTTGGCTATGTGGGAATGCCGATCGCGGTGGCATTTGCCAGAAAGGTTCCTGTGATCGGCTATGATTTAAATGAAGAAAAGATCAGACTGTACCAGTCCGGCGTCGATCCGACCCGCGAGGTGGGCGACGACGTGATCCGGGAGACAAAGGTGGAGTTTACGGCGGATGAGACGAAGCTGCGCGAGGCAAAATTCCACATCGTTGCGGTCCCGACCCCGGTAAACGACGACCATACGCCGGATCTGACCCCCGTGGAGGGCGCAAGCCGCATCCTCGGCAGGAATCTGACGAAGGGAAGCATCGTCGTATTTGAATCCACCGTATATCCGGGCGTGACAGAGGACGTGTGCGTGCCGATTCTGGAAAAAGAATCCGGGCTTGTGTGCGGGAAGGATTTTAAGATCGGCTATTCTCCCGAGCGCATCAATCCGGGCGACAAGGTTCACCGTCTGGAAACCATTACAAAGATCGTTTCCGGCATGGATGATGAGACGCTGGACGTGATCGCGAAGGTGTATGAGCTTGTTGTGGACGCGGGCGTGTACCGCGCGGAATCCATCAAGGTTGCGGAGGCTGCAAAGGTCATCGAGAACAGCCAGAGGGACATCAACATCGCCTTTATGAACGAGCTGTCGATCATTTTCAACAAAATGGGCATCGACACAAAGAGCGTGCTGGAAGCAGCGGGCACGAAGTGGAATTTCCTGAAATTCTTCCCCGGCCTTGTGGGCGGACACTGCATCGGCGTGGATCCCTATTACCTGACCTATAAGGCAGAGCAGATGGGCTATCATTCGCAGGTAATTTTGGCGGGACGGCGCATCAACGACGACATGGGAAGATATGTGGCGGAGAATATCGTGAAAAACCTGATCCGCGCGGACGTTTCCGTGAAGACGGCAAAGGTGGCGGTCTTTGGCTTTACATTTAAGGAAAACTGCCCGGATACGAGAAATACAAAGGTGATCGATATTGTGAAGGAGCTGCGGGAGTACGGCATCGAGCCGCTGATCGTAGACGAGACTGCGGACAGGGACGAGGCGAAGCGTCTCTACGGCGTGGAGCTGTGCAGCCGGAGCGAGGTGCAGGATGTGGACGCGCTGGTAATCGCGGTGGCGCATACCGAGTTTTCCGGTCTGACCCATGCGGACATCGAGAAATTCTTCAATCCCGCGAATGAGAAAAAGGTGCTTGTAGACGTCAAAGGGATTCTGGACCGGAAGGAATGGGAGAATGACGGCTGCCTGTACTGGAGATTATAAGCGGGGAAGGCGATGACCGGAAAAAATAAAACAAAATCCGCCCTTTCGGGCGGCATGAAAATTTCCGCCGCCTCCCTTGTCACAGTCCTGCTGTTTGCAGGACTGTGGCTGTTTGGGGAGACGGGAATTTATAACGACAGCAATCAGTATATCGCGATGCACATCCACAGGGAGCCGGCATATTCGTTCTTTTTATGGATGTTCAGGAGCCTGATCGGGGAAAATGGATACCTGGAAGCGGTGCGCCTTCTGCAGAATGCGCTGGCGGCGTTTTCGGTGCTCTGGCTTTCCGAAGAATTAAAAAAGCAGTTCGGATACGGAAGCGTTATGGAGCTTCTGGTGAGCCTGCTTTTGCTTTCCCCTCACATCATCACGCCGCTGTCCTCGGAAAGCGGGCTGGTGCTGTCAAACGGCATTGTCAGCGAGGCGCTGGGGCTGCCGCTGTTTTACCTGTTTGCGGCGCAGTGCATGAGGATGATCTGGAACCGGGAAAAAAGCGCGGGGATTTCGGCGCTTTTGCTGGCGCTTCTTTTATCCTTGGTGCGCGGGCAGATGATGTTTGCAATCCTTTTATGGCTTGTGGCTGCGGCTGCCGTATGTATGGAGCGCTGGGCGCTGCAGCGTCAGATTTCCGATGGGCAAAGAAGCGCCGCAGGACGGCTGCTTTTGGGGCGGCTGGCGGCGTGCATTTTGTGTACAGTCCTTGCCTTCGGCGGAAGGGGATTTCTCGTAAAAAGCTATAATCTGGCGTTTAACGGGCATTTTATCAGCAATACCTTCGGCAGCGTCGGGATGCTGGCAAATGTGCTTTATGCGGCGGACCGGGAGGACGGTAAGCGGATTAAAGATCAGGAGGCGCGGGAGTTTTTTTATCTGTCCTATGATCTGGCAGAGGAAAGAGGGGCGAATTACAAGTCTGCCCCCAAGGGCTTTTTGAACCGCGCGGCGCATCTGGAAAAATGGCATGACGCGTTAAAGTTTGAGATGATCGAGGAGCCGTGGCGGCTTGTGCATGACAGCGAGGGCTTTACGGACTACATCCCGGAAAATGTGGAATCGGACCGGATCGCGGGAGAGATCATGGCGGGGATTTTGCCGGCGGTTTTCGGGCGCTGGCTCTATGATTATCTGGCGCTGTCGGCATACGGGCTGATCCGCTCCGTGGCGGTCGTCCATCCGGTGCTGAACTGGTACGCCCTGATCGCATATGCAGGGCTGGCGGCACTGACGGTATGGACGCTTGTGAAAAACAGGGAGTCGAAGGCGGCGCGGTTTGCGGTATTTTCCGTTTTGGCGGTGCTGGCAAACGTATACGCCACGTCGCTGATCATCATGTGCCTGTCCCGGTATATGATCTACGGGCTTCCGCTGTTTTACACGGGCGGGCTGCTGCTGGTCTATGAAAATATCCGGCAGTTAAAAAAAGATGAAAGCTTTATTTAAGATTCTATGAAGTCCGTTGCGCATTTGGAAGAAAAAGAATATACTGTGAACAATAAAGAAAACATCACAGCTGATCCGGCGGCACAAACGGCTGCCGGGCAAATGCCGCACAGACGGCGGAATGGGGAAGTATGAAAAAATTATCAGGAATTTCAAAATTATCATGGAGCCTGCTTTTAACGGGGGCAGTCCTTGCAGGAACGGTGCTGTCGGGCTGCGGCAGTGAGACGGACTATACGGCGGAGATCAAAGAGTATCAGGATAAGCTGGAATCGCTTGCGGCGGAAAATGAAGAGCTGAAAGCGCAGCTTGGGGCGACGGAGCCGGCAGAAACAGCGGCTGAGACAGGGACGGAGAGTGCCCCGGCAGAGACGCAGGTATCGGAAAACGAGGTGCAGGCGCAGGTGTCTGAGAATGATGGGCAGGAAGCTGCAGAAAGCGCAGAGCAGGCGGACAACCATCTGGATATTCTGGTGTTCAGCGACAGTATCTGGGGCAACTGCCGGGATGAGAGCGGCGTTTCCGCTCGGGTGGAGCATTACCTTCAGGACGCAGGCTATGACGTGACCATGTACAATGCGGCGATCGGCGGTACGAGGGCGACGCTGGATCCGGAGGACAATCCGCACCAGTTCGGGCCTGCCAGCGAGAATTCCCTGCCGAAGATGGTTTCCATCCTGCGCGGCGACACGGATGTGGAGCTTTTGCAGGGCAAACCCGCCTATGAGGATATGAAGGCTGTGCTGCCGATCAAGGATCAGCTGGATTATATTATCGTTTCGTACGGTATGAACGACTTTTTAAATCAGGTGCCGATCAACAGCTCGGACGACCCGTGGACGGGATTTGGGACGGCGCTGACAAAGAGCGTCCAGAATATCAAGGGGATCTGCCCGTCGGCGCAGATCGTGATCGCCTCCGCAAGCTACGGCTCCTATTTCCCGATCCCTGTTGAGAATATGGGCGAGCAGGCGCTGTATAATTACGCGAGCGTCGCCTGCGACGTAGGAAGGGGCGAGGAGACGCTGTGCATGGACGCGTACAACAATCTGGGGATCGACGCTTATAATGCGGACGATTATCTGGAGGACGGCATCCATCTGAATGAAAAAGGAAGGGATCTGTATGCGCAGGGCGTTGCATCCTGCATTCTGGGAGGAACTCCCGGTCAGATCTCCAGCAATAATCTGATCGATTTTGAGTAAGCATCGGTCCGGACGCAGCCTTGCAGGCAGTCCGGACGGAAAATGCCGCAGAAGCGGCGGAAAGAGGAATTATGGGATACAGAGATCTTGTATTTGAGAAAGACAGCGTGTTTCTGGTAACGGGCGGAGCGGGCTTTATCGGCTCCAACCTGTGCGAAGCGATTCTGGAAATGGGATATAAGGTGCGCTGCCTGGATGACCTTTCTACCGGAAAGAAGGAGCATGTGGACATGTTTCTGGACAATCCGGACTATACCTTTATCAAAGGGGACATCAAGGATTTTGACACCTGCATGAAGGCGTGCGAGGGCGTGGACTATGTGCTGAACCAGGCGGCGTGGGGCAGCGTCCCCAGAAGCATTGAGATGCCGGTCTTTTATGCGCATACCAATATCATCGGCACGCTCAATATGATGGAGGCGGCAAGGCAGAACGGCGTAAAGAAATTCGTATACGCGTCCAGCTCCTCCGTATACGGCGACCATCCGGGGCTTCCGAAGAAGGAGGGCGTGGAAGGCAACGTGCTTTCCCCTTACGCCCTGACCAAAAAGACCGATGAGGAATACGGGAAGCTGTATAAGAAGCTGTACGGGCTGGATACCTACGGCATGCGGTATTTCAACGTATTCGGACGCCGCCAGAACCCGGAAGGGATGTATGCGGCGGTGATCCCGAAGTTTTTAAAGCTTCTGTTAAACGATGAAGCGCCCACGATCAACGGGGACGGGAAGCAGTCCAGGGACTTTACCTATATCGACAATGTCATTGAGGCAAACCTGCGGGCGTGCCTTGCGCCCAGCGAAGCGGGCGGGGAAGCGTTCAACATCGGCTCCGGCGGCAGGGTATTTCTGATCGACTTATACCGCGGTCTGTGCGACGCTCTCGGCAAAGACATCGAGCCGGTGTTCGGCCCTCCCAGGGCAGGGGACATCCGGGATTCCAACGCGGATATTTCCAAGGCGAGAGAGCTTCTGGGATACGATCCCGAATTTGATTTTGAAAAAGGAATCCGCCTTGCCATTGACTGGTATAAGGAAAATCTGTAAAATAAAAAGGAATGAAAAGCCGTCCGCTTTTTTTCGGGCGGCTTTTGCCGTATCGAAAAGGGAAGCCGCAGCGGCGGCAGAATGAGAGGAAGCTTATGCATTATCGCGTTGTGATTTTCGGGGTGAAGGATACGACGGCGGAGATCGTCAAATATGTGCAGGAAAAGCTGATCCCGGTGGATCTTCTGGTAACGATCCATCCCGACGTATTGTCGGGCAATCAGGTTTCGGGCTATAAGGGGCTGTCCTATTTAAAGCAGGAGTACGGGATCGAGGTGTTTGAGACCCATTCCTACGGCTTAAAGGATGAGGAGACGAGCCGGTTTTTTGAAGAAAACACGTTCGAGCTGGGAATTTCGATGGGCTGGCAGAGGCTTGTGCCTGCGTCGGTGCTCTCCCGTTTTCAGGTCGGGGTATTCGGCTTTCACGGCAACTGCGGCTATCTGCCCTTTGGAAGAGGCCGTTCCCCATTAAACTGGTCGATCATTCTGGGGGACAGCCGTTTTAACTTAAACCTGTTCCGGTATGATGAAAAGGCGGACAGCCCGAATATTTTTGCAAACGAGATGTGCGCGATCACGCCCCACGATACGGTGCGGACGATGCAGTATAAAAATATGCTTGTGAGCAAGCGGCTGATCGCAAAGCTGATCGCAGCCTACAAGGCAGGAGAGGTCACGGTAAAACGGGAGTCGAAGGATTTTGACAGCTGGTATGGGAAACGGACGGCGGAGGACGGGAAGCTGGATTTCCACGACCGCACCCGCAATCTTTATAACCTGATCCGGGGCGTGACGAGGCCTTTTCCGGGAGCCTACTGCATGTGCAGTGATAAGAAAGTGACAGTATGGAGCGCCCATCCCTTTGATGAGATGCTGGATTTTTCTATGTATGCGCCGGGCGAGGTGATCGATGTATTTGACGGGCATCCGATCGTGCGGACAGTGGACGGATCGCTTTTGATCGAAGAATATGAGTGCGAAACGGCGCTGGAGCCGGGGATGGTTTTGGAGTAAGCGATGAAAATAACGATCAGGATGGACGATATTACGCCGGATATGGACTGGGAAAGCTTTGAAGCCTTCGAGCGGATGTTCCGGAAATATGGGATCCGGCCGCTTCTCGGCGTTGTGCCCGATAACCGCGATCCGAAGCTTTCGGTGGATGCGCCGAAGGCAGAGTTCTGGGAAAGGATGCGGGCGCTTCAAAAGGAGGGGTGGAGCCTTTCCATGCACGGCTGTCATCACGTATATCATACAAAAAAGGGCGGGCAGTTTCCGCTGAACCCCCAATCGGAGTTTGCGGGCAGAAGCAGGGCAGAGCAGGAACGGCTGCTTTCCGACGGGAAGCGGATTCTGGAAGAGCATGGGATCTGCACGGATATTTTTATGGCGCCGGGGCATACCTTTGACAGGAATACGCTGCGGGCTTTAAAGGAGCTGGGCTTTTCATATGTGACGGACGGATTCGGAAAACAGCCGTATGTACGGCATGGAATGACGTTTCTGCCGATCGCGTTTTTGAGAAAATTTGCATTTTCGCCAAAAGAGGGGATCACCACGATCGTGATCCATGCCAACCATTCTGCGAAGGAGGAGCTGGAAGGCTACGACCGGATGTTTGCGGCAAACCGGGACAGCTTTGTGCCCTATTCGGAATTTCTGTCGCTGGCATGCGGGGCAGAGCGGCAGGGCTGCGCTGCGCGGGCGGCAGAATATGGAAAGGCGCTTTTGAAGCAGTGGGCGGCACGGGCAAAGAGGCTGCGGCAAAGGGAAAAGGCTGCGGCAAAGGGCTGCAGTGCGGAGGATGAGCAATCATGAGTGAGAGAAAAGACCAGCCGATCCGGGTGCTGCAGGTTCTGGGCGGGACGAATCTGGGCGGGGCGGAGAGCCGCGTGATGGATCTGTACCGGAGCATGGACCGGACAAGGGTTCAGTTTGATTTTGCGGTGCATACGGCTGAAAAAGGTTTTTTTGAGGAAGAAATCCGGGCGCTGGGCGGCAATATTTATGTCCTGCCCCGGTTTCGGGGATATAATCTGCCGGCGTACCGGAGGGCGTGGAAGCTGTTTTTTGCAGAGCATCCGGGCTATGCCTTCGTGCACGGCCATATGACGAGCACCGCGTCGGTCTACCTGCCTGCGGCAAAGCGGGCGGGCGTTCCCGTGACGGCGGCGCATGCCAGAAGCGCGGGAGTAGACGGCGGATTAAAGGGCGTTTTGACCCGGCTGATGCGGCTGCCGCTTTGGAAACGGGCGGATTACTGTCTGGCGGCGTCGGCGCTTGCGGGGGAGGCGGTGTTTGGCAAAAAGGCGGTAAAGCAGGGAAAGGTTATCGTCCTGCCGAATGCGATCGCCGCTTCCAAATATGCTTACGATCCGGTCAAAAGGGAAAAGCTGCGCGCAGAGCTGGGCGTGGGAGACGGGCTCGTTTTGGGGCACGTGGGACGGTTCCATCCGTGCAAAAACCACGGCTTTTTGGTCGAGGTGTTTGCGCAGGTGTGCGCACAGAAGCCGGACAGCTATCTGCTTCTTCTGGGCGAGGGCGGCGGAATGGAAGCGATCCGCCAGAAGGCGCGGGAGCTGGGCGCAGAGGACAGGGTGCTTTTTCTGGGAAACCGGGCGGACGTGCAGGACTATTATCAGGCGATGGATCTGTTCGTATTCCCGTCTTTTTATGAAGGGCTTCCCGGCACGGTGCTGGAAGCGCAGACGGCGGGGCTGCCCTGCCTGATCTCAGACCGGATCACCCCGGAGGTGTGCGTGACAGAGCTTGCAAAGCGGCTGCCGCTGGAAAAGGGCGCCGCCGCATGGGCAAAGGAAGCGCTGGAAGCGGCAAATATAAGCTGCCGGGAAAGCAGGGTAGGGCAGATCCGGGAAAGCGGCTTTGACACACAGCGGCAGGCGGCGCTGATGCAGCGGTTTTATGAGACAGGGACGCTGCCCGGAGAACTGACGGGCAACGGGGCTGCCGGGTAAACAGAGCCTGCCCGGCGTCCGCATTTTTGGAATGGCAAAGGCAGTGAGAAAGCAGCCGCAGGCGCGGCAGATTGGAAGAGGACATGTATATTTGTTACAGAAAAAAAATGCTGCGGTTGGCGCAGATATGGTTTTATGATAAAATGGAGGAGTTTCCGGAAAAGGAAAGCACGGACGCGAAGGATGCGAAGCGGGCGGATATTGCCTTTTATCATAATGTGGCAGAGCCGCGGGAAGGAAGGTTTACGATCTGTCAGACCTTTCATTCCCAGATCAGCGATCTGACGCTTCCGGAAGAAGAGCTTTTTGCAAAGATCAGCAAAACCGAACGCTACCAGATCCGCAAAAACAGCCGGGAGGCGGTAACGGTAAAGGTCTGGGACAGCCGGGAGATCTTAAAGGACGGACAGGTGATCGAAGAGCTGGCAAAGATGTACGAGGCGATGTATGCCTCAAAGGGACATCCAAAGACGATGAACCGGGAACAGGTGCGGGCATATGCGGAGGCGGGCGGCCTTTACATTACCTGCGTGGAAAAGGACGGGGAGCCGCTCGTGTATCATTCCTATACGGTGGACAAGGACAACGCCAGACTGCTGCATTCGGTGTCGGATTTCAGGGAGCGGGAGGATGCAAACCTGATCGCCCATTCCAACAAGCGCCTGCACTGGGAGGACATGAAGCTGTTTGCCGGCGCCGGCATCAGAAATTATGACTGGGGCGGGATTTCCAGCCTGACCGAGCCGAACGGGATCGATGTGTTCAAGATGAAGTTCGGCGGGGAGCTGACGACGTATTATAATGTGATCACCGGGCAGACGGCGCTTGGAAAGCTGGCAATGCTCGTTTTGAAGAAAAAAGGGCTGTAAAAAAGAGCCCATAAAGAAAAAGGACTGTAAAGCCTGCAAAGAAAACGGGCTGTAAAAACAGCCTGCACGGAAAGGACGAAACGGATGGAAAAGGATGTGCGGGACAGGGCAGACGCCGCCGCTTCAAAAAAGAATGTTCTGCTGATTGTGCCGAAGCTGGATCAGGGCGGTCTGGAGCGGGTGTGTGTCCGCACGGCGCGCATCATGGGGGAAGACTGCCGGGTTTTTATTGCGGCATTTGACCCGTCCGATCCGGCGTATGACCTGACGGGGCTTTCCGTATACGATCTGCACGCGCCCGCCGCAAAGGGAAAAGCCGGCAAGGTGCTGCGGGTATTCGACCGGGCGCGGAAGCTGAGAAAACTGAAAAAAAAGCTTGCCATAGACGTAGCGTACAGCTTCGGCCCCACCGCGAACCGGGCGAACGTGGCGGCGGGCGGACGCGGGGAGATCTGGTGCGGCTTAAGAAGCTTTGCGGATCTGGAAAAGGAAAGGGAGCTGGCGGTGATCGCCCAAAAGAGCAGCCGCCTGATCTGCTGTTCCAGGGCGCTGGCAAAGGAAGCAGAAAAACGCTGCAGCTTTTCAGGCGCGGACGTTTTGTATAACCCTTACCGGATCGGGGAGCTTGCCGGACAGGCAAAGGAGCAGGATCCGGAGTTAGAGGCGCTGAGGGCTTCTCTGCGGGAAACGGGCGGGGCGCTTGTCGTGTCGATGGGAAGAAAGGATTACCCGAAGGGCTACTGGCATCTGCTGAAAGCGTTTTCCCTGCTCGCAAAAAAAATGCCTGCGGCGCGGCTTGCGATCGTGGGAAGCGGCGATTTTTCGGAATATGAGGCGCTGGCGCAGGGGCTTGGAATCCGGGAGCAGGTGATTTTTACGGGGCTGAAAAAAAATCCGTTCCCATGGCTTGCGGCAGCCGACCTGTATGTGGGCGCGTCGCTGTTTGAAGGCTTCCCCAACGCGCTGGTGGAGGCGATGGCGCTGGGAACGCCGGTTATTTCCACAAACTGCATGACCGGGCCGGCGGAAATTTTGACGGCGGATTATGAAAAGACAATGAGCGCAGACGGCGATCTGGACGGCGAATACGGCATGCTGGTCGCGCCGCTGGAGCCGGAAGAAAACCTCGATCCGGGCGTAGTCACGGACGGGGAGCGGCGGCTCTTTTCGGCGATGGAGCGGATGCTTGCAGAGGAAGGGCTGCGGGCAGGCTACGCAGAGGCGGCAAGGCTGCGGGCGGCGGAGTTTAGCGAGGAGGCGTACCGCAGGAAGCTTCTTTCGTATCTGTCCGCCGGTTTGCCGATAAAATGACAGCTTTTGAGAAAGAGAAGAACGGAATGAAAAAAATCGCATTTCACTTAAATTGTCTGGCGCGGGCGGGCGCGGAGCGGGTAGTCACAAACCTGTCCGCCCAGTTTGCGGCGGAGGGCTATGAGGTAGTGATCGCTACGGAATGGCGGGAAAAGGAAGAATATGAGCTGGACAGCCGGGTGCGCCGCGTGATCGTGGGGCCGGAGGGCGAAGAGGAAAACAGGGGCAGGATCGCGCGGATCTGGCTGCGCTATGCGAAGCTGCGCCAGTTTGTGAAGGAGGAAAAGCCGGACGTGCTCATCGCCTTTGGCAGAAAGGCGAATTACCGGGCGCTGACGGCGACGCTGTTTCTGAAACAGAAGGTGGTCGTCTGCTGCCGCACGAACCCGACCGGGCACTATGATCTTTTGGCGGACAGGATCCAGATCCCGATCCTGTTTCGGAAGGCGGCGGGCTTCGTGTTCCAGACCGTCGGGCAGCGGGATTTTTTCCCGCCCTTTGTGCGAAAGAAATCGACAATTATTTTAAATCCGGTCAATCCGAAATATATCGGCATAGAGCCGCCCAAGGAGCGGGCAAAGGAAGTGGTGCACTCCGGGCGGCTGGTGGATTTTAAAAATCATCCGATGCTCATCCGGGCATTTGCGAAGGTGCATGAAAAGCATCCCGACTATGTGCTCAAGCTTTACGGGGCGGATTCCGGCGACGGCACGAAGCAGATCATCGAAAACCTGATCGAAGAGCTGCACGCGCAGGACTGGGTGCTTTTGATGGGCGGAAGCGACGAACTGGAAAAGCTTTTGCCGAAGGCTTCGGTCTATGCGTTTTCCTCCGACTGGGAAGGGCTTCCCAACGGAGTGCTGGAGGCGATGGCGATGGGGCTGCCGGTGGTTTCCACGGACTGCCCCTGCGGCGGGCCTGCCACGATGATCCGGGACGGGGAAAACGGGCTGCTCGTGCCCATCATGGATGAAAATGCCATGGCGGAAGCGATCTGTAAGCTGATCGAGGACAAAGAGCTGGCGGAGCGGCTTGGGAAAAACGCGGCGAAAATTGCGGAAGCCGCCAACGGCGAAGCGGTGTTTGAGAGCTGGAAGCGCTATCTGGAATCGCTTTGAGGATACGATGGAGGAGGAATATTATGTTTTCTTACGACGATTATAAAGAGATCATCCGGGTGATCCAGTCAACCGGGCTGCAGGCGGGATATGAGGAGGCGCTCACAAAGGACCGCTTTATCATTATGAGGCATGACGTGGAATACAGCGTGGATCGGGCGTATGCGCTGGCGAAGGTGGAGAGCAGCATGGATTTTACGTCCACATGGTTTTTCCAGTGGACAAACAATTCCTACAATATCCTGTCGAGACGCAATCAGGATCTGATCCGGGATATGCACGAGCGCGGCCATGTGATCGGCCTGCACTATGCGTTAAACGGGATGACCGACATGGGGCTTGTGAGAAAGCAGATCAAAAAGGAGATCGACATCCTTTCGGAGATGCTTGGCTTTCCGATCACGCAGTTTTCGGTGCACCGCCCGTCTGCGGATATTCTGCGGGAAAATATCAAGCTTCCGGGCATTCTGAACGCGTATCAGGATGAGTTTTTTACGTTCGCGGACAGGGTGACGGAGGAAACGAAACTGAACGTAAAATATATGTCTGACGCAAACCATATCTGGCGCTACGGCTATCCCACAAAGGAAAATATCCTCGGGCATGATAAGGTGCAGATTTTGACCCATCCTTTTGCGTGGTGCAGGGAGGGCTATGACAACCGGGACAACTACGCGTCCCTGATCCGGGAAAAATACCGGGAAATGATCGAGAGCATCAACAACGAGTGCAAGGATTTCTGCGAATATATGGACGAATTTCTGGCGGCGCCCCTGATTGCGCCAAAGGAGTAAGCGGTCAAAGCTGTCTGCCAAGTAAGCGGCTTTGACGGCGGGAAAACAAAGGATTTGACGGGAGGAAGGGCGCATGTGCGGCATCAGCGGATTTATCAGCAAAAAAAGGATTACGGTTGAACAGCTTATTACGATGAACGACACGATGCTGCACCGCGGGCCGGACGATTCCGGGGCGGAGATTTTTGCGGCGGCGGACGGCTACAGCGTGGGGCTGGCGCAGCGGCGGCTTTCCATCATGGATCTGTCCCCGCTGGGGCATCAGCCGATGCATACGGCGGACGGCAGGGTAAGCATTGTATACAACGGCGAAATCTACAATTTCAAAGAATTAAAGAAAGCGCTTTCGGACTATCCGTTCCGCTCCCAGTGCGATACGGAGGTGATCCTTGCCGCCTATGAAAAGTGGGGGATCAAATGCGTGGAGCGGTTCAACGGGATGTTTGCCATCGCGCTGTTTGACCGGGAAACGCAGGAGCTTTATCTGGTGCGCGACCGGATCGGCAAAAAGCCGCTCTATTACTGGCAGGATGGCGAAAATCTGGCGTTTGCTTCGGAGCTGAAGCCGATCATGGCGTGCCCGGGCTTTCCCAAAAGGATCGATAAAAGCGTGCTGGCAGCCTATCTGTACCAGCAGTATATCCCGGAGCCGGATACGATCTTTGAGGACGTCAAAAAGCTGGAGCCGGGGATGATCCTGCGGTTTTGTATCCGGACGGCAGGCGGGGCAGGAAGCGCGCAGGCGGAAGGCTGCGGTTCCCGGATCGAAAAGCTGCGCTACTGGAGCATCGCAGACAGCTACCGGAAAGGAATTGCGGATCCCGTGACGGATTACGGTCAGGCAAAGGCAGAATTAAAGGCGCTTTTGCAGAAATCCGTGAAAAGCAGGATGGAGGCGGACGTACCGCTGGGGACGTTTTTAAGCGGCGGCTACGATTCCTCCCTCGTAACGGCGATGGCGCAGGAGGCGGCGGGCACGCCGGTAAAAACCTTTTCCATCGGATTTGCGGAAAAGGAGTATGACGAATCGGGCTATGCGGCAGAGGTGGCAAAGCATCTGGGGACAGACCACACGGCGCAGATCATTACGGAAGCAGAGATGCTTAGGCTGGTGGACAGCATTCCGAAATATTTTGACGAGCCGATGGCGGATTCCTCCCAGATCCCATCCATGCTCGTGGCGGCGCTGGCGCGGCAGAAGGTAACGGTGGCGCTGTCGGGAGACGGCGGCGACGAATTTTTCTGCGGCTATCAGATGTATGAAAAGCTGGCGCTTGCGCAGAAGCTGGATATGCTGGGCGGGATGGTGTACGGGATCAGCCGCCTGCCGGGGATTTCAAGGCTCGGGCTTTTGGAAAAGCTGCCCTTTTCCGTGCGGACGATCGCCCAGAACCGGGATCCGCGCTACAAAACGCAGCTTTGCTCGGACAAATATCTGTCCTGTGTAAAAAGGCTGACGGGCACGGACGAGGTGCGCTTTGACCGGGAGACGGCATACGGCGTAAAAAACTGGCAGATCCGACGGATGCTTCTGGATATGGACACCTATCTGCCCGGCGATATTTTGAGCAAGGTGGACCGGGCGACGATGAAATATTCGCTGGAGGCGCGCTGTCCGGTGCTGGATCAGGATGTGATGGAATATTCCTTCCGGCTGCCCCATTCCTTCAAGGATCATAAGGGCTGCCAGAAATATATTTTAAAGGACATCGCCTATGATTACATTCCGCGGGAGCTTTTGGAACGCCCCAAAAGCGGGTTTTCCGTCCCGATGGACAAATGGCTGAGGGGGCCTTTGCGGGAAAAACTGACGGATTATGCTTCGGCGCCTTTTCTGCGCAGGCAGGGGTTTTTTGACCCGGAGGAAACGCAGCGGCTGGCGGAAGGCTGGCTTTTGCAGGGCGACGGGGGCTCCTATACGGGCAGCAATTATTCGCGGATTTTGTGGGCGTTTTTTATTCTGGAACAGTGGTATGAGGAATATTTGGCATGAGGCATGTGGCATTTTATATCGGCTCTTTGAAAAAAGGGGGAGCCGAGCGGGTTTTCGTGAATCTGGCTTCGTGGTTTTTAGCACGGGGGTATGAGGTGACGATGGTGACCCAGTACCAAAAGGAAAATGAATACGAGCTGCCGGAGGGCGTAACCCGGGTGCTGTCGGATCTGACGCCGGAGGAAGAGGGCGGAAGGCTTGGCAATCTTTTTCGGCGTTACCGGAAGCTGCGCCGCATTTTTAAGGAAACGGGCGCGGATCTGGTGCTGTCTACGATCGGTAAAAACAATTTTATGGCGATTCTGGCAAACGCCTTTCTGCCCACAAAGGTCGTGGTGTCGGTGGTCGCGGAGCCGACCGAGGAATATCCCAACGCCCCCATGCGCTTTCTGGCAAAGACGCTGTTTTATTTTGCGGACGGCATCGTGATGCAGACGACGGACGCGGTGCATTTTTTTCAGAAAAGCCTGCAGAAAAAATGCGTGATCTTAAAAAATTCCCTGAATCCGGATTTTGTGCGCCCGCGCTTTGAGGGGGCGCGTCCGCAGGACATCGTGGCGGTAGGGCGGATGGACGACAACAAAAATCAGCGGATGGCGATCCGGGCGTTTGAAAAAATTGCGGGACAGTTCCCTGAGGCGCGGCTGATCTTATACGGGGACGGCCCGCTTCGGGAAACGCTGCAAACCGAGGTTTCCAAAAGCCCGTTGGCAGGGCGCGTCCTGTTTCCCGGCAGGGTGACGGATGTGCCGGAGCGGATCGGAAAGGCGTATGCGTTCGTGCTGACCTCCTTTACGGAAGGAATGCCGAATACGCTGATCGAGGCGATGTCACTGGGGCTTGCCTGCATTTCCACGGACTGCCCCTGCGGCGGCCCGCGGGATCTGATCCGGGATGGGGAAAACGGCTTCCTCGTCCCGGTAAACGACGCAGAGGCGCTGGCGCGGCGGCTGGCAGGGCTTTTGGCCGATCCGGAAAAGGCAGGGCGGATCGGGAAGGAGGCGGCAAAGCTTGGGCAGGCGTATGCGCCGGAGAAGGTAAACGCAGAGTGGGAGCGGTATTTTGAGGGGATTGCAGGAAGAAGCTGACCTTCACAAAACGCTGGTATATTCCCCGAAACCATGGTATACTGACAGGATAGAGACTGTTCGCAGGCTTGCCGGGGAACAGCAATGACAAACAGAAAGGATGATTCCGATGAGCAGAGAAGAAGTTTTTGAACGTTTAAATGAAGTATTCCGGGACGTATTTGACGACGAGACGATCACGGTGGACGAGAACACGACCGCCAATGACATCGAGGACTGGGATTCCCTTGAGCATATCAACCTGATGGCTGCGGTGGAAAGCGAATTTGGCATTAAGTTTTCCATGGGACAGGTTGTGACAATGAAAAATGTAGGCGAGATGGCAGATATTATTCTGCAGAAGTTATAATCCGGAGAAAGAAAGGATGAGCATTACTTCCTTTTCCTTTTTGTGCCTGTTTGCGGTATCGCTGCTTCTTTATTATGCGGTTCCCAAAAAGGCGCAGTGGGGCTTTCTGCTTTTGCTGAGCATCGGGTATTTCCTGACGTCTGACGGCGTGAAGGCAGGAGGCTGGTATCTGATTTTTTATCCGCTGGCGGCGGTCGCGGCGGTTTATTTTGCGGCACTTATGATCGACAGGACGAAAGAGCAGAAGAAAAAAAGGGCTGCTCTTATTTGTGCTGTCGTCTTTTGCGTCGGGCTTTTATGCACGCTGAAATTTTTCGGGCTGGGGCTTTTGGTCCCGATGGGGATTTCCTTTTACACGCTGACGCTTCTGGGGTATCTGTTTGACGTCTATTACGAGATCGGGCCGGTGCAGAAAAATTATGCGAAGCTTCTGCTGTTTGGCTGTTATTTCCCGACGATGATCTCGGGGCCGATCTTAAGATACGGCGAGATGGAAAAGCAGATGTATGAAAGCCGCCGTTTTGATTATAAGCGCGTGACCTTCGGAATGCAGCGGATGATTCTGGGATTTTTAAAAAAGCTCGTCATTTCCGAGCGGCTGGCGCTGATCGCAAACGAGGTGTTCAACAATTATCAGAGCTACAGCGGCATTTCAATCTGGGTGGGCGCGGTAGCGTTTACGTTCCAGCTTTATACAGATTTTGACGGCTGCATGGACATCGTGCTGGGGCTGTCGGAGTGCTTCGGCATCCGGCTTCCGGAAAATTTCAGCGCGCCGTTTCTGGCGAGGAGCATTTCGGAATACTGGCGCAGATGGCACATCAGCCTTGGAAACTGGCTGAAGGACTATCTGTTTTATCCGCTGCTGCGGACGAAGTTTTTTATGACGCTTCCCAAAAAGCTGAAGGATAAGCTCGGCAAAAAGCGGGCGAAGCAGGTGACGACCTTTTCGGCGATGTTTATTCTGTGGTTTGCGATCGGCTACTGGCACGGAGGGACATGGAATTATATTATCGGCTCCGGGCTTCTGCACTGGTTTTACATCGTGTCCGGCGAGCTGATGGAGCCGCTTTTTGTGAAGTGGCGCGCCTTTTTCCATGTGAACGTGGAAAGCAAGGGCTTCATTTTGTTCCAGCGGGTGCGGACGTTTGTGCTCGTGATGCTGGGGCTTGTCTTTTTCAGGAATGCGCAGGTTATGGATGCGGTGCGCATGATCGGAAGAGGATTTATGGGGCTGGGGACAGAGCTGTTTGCGCCCGGCGTGCTTTCCGGTCTTTCCATGGACTGGATCGAGTGCACGATCGTGCTCGTCTCCCTTTTGTTTACTTCATGGATCTCTGTAAAGAGTCAGAAGGAGGATATGCGGGAGAAGCTGGCGGCGCTTCCGCTGGCGGTCAGATGGGCGGTTTTATATGCGCTGATCTTTTATGTGATCCTGCTTGGCAAATACGGGCCGGGCTACAGCGCGTCGGAGTTTATTTACCAGAATTTCAAGGTTTGATCAGGAGCGATTGATGACAAAAAAACAGGCGGCAAAGGCGGTCGTTTTTCTGACCGGATTTCTTTTCATATTGATGACGGTGACCTACATCATCCGAACGAATGGGGATGTGAAGGACCGGTTTACCGGGTTTTATGCGGAAAAAGACGATACGATCGACGTGATCATGGTCGGTTCCAGCCCGGTCTATCCCTATTACAGCGCCCCGAAACTTTACGGGGAGGCGGGGATTGCGGCATATCCGCTGTCCACGAACAACCAGCGCCCCAAGGCGATCAAATATCTGTTGAAGGAAGCGCAGAAAACGCAGGATCCGTCGCTGTTTATCATCGAGCTTCGGATGTTTACGATGCCGGACGAGGAATGGGAGGACACGATGGTGTTTACCAGAGGCGTGACGGACAATATGAAATATTCCCTGAACCGGATTCAGGCGATCAACGCGCTGGTAAGCGACAAAAGCGAGCGCTATACCTACTATTTTGATATTTTTAAATACCATTCCAACTGGAAAACGATGGTAATGCCCAGCCAGCTGGCGTGCTGGCGGTACGAGAAGGCAGATCCCATGAAGGGGCTGCAGATAAAAGAGGGGGTAGGCCCGGCAGAGTGGATGGACTATTCCGGGATTACAGAGGAAAAAGAGCCGGAGCAGGAGCAGATAGGGGTGCTCAGAGACCTGCTGGACTATATCGGGGAGACCGGAAAAGAAGCGCTGTTCATCGTTTCTCCCTATGTGATGGAGAGCGTGGAAACACGGATGCAGTTTAATTATCTGGAACGGGTCATTCAGGAGGCGGGCTATCCGGTGCTGGATTTCAACAGGCACATCGAAGAGATTGGAATTGATTTCTCAGAGGATTTTTATGATTACGGCAGCCATGTGAACGCCCTGGGCGAGGCAAAGTGCACCGAGTTTTTAAAAAATTATCTGACGGAGCACTATGACCTGCCTGACCGGCGGGGCGAGAGCGGCTATGAAAGCTGGGATGCGGCGTGGCAGCTGTATCGGACAGAGCAGGCGGAGGCGGAAGCGCGGTGCAGGCAGGACATCGCCGATGAGAACTGGGCGCCCGAGGTAGCAGAATAAACGCAGCGGCAAAGGAAACTGAAAAAGAAACAGTAAAAGAAACAGCAAAGGAAACAGCAAAGGAAACGGAGAGAAAGGAGGCGGCAGTATGTGCGGCATTGCAGGCTTTTGCAGCCGTCAGAAAAGCTGGCGGCAGGACATTGAGACGATGAAAAACAGATTGATTTCCCGGGGACCGGATGCTGAGGGCACATGGGCTTCTGAGGATGGGGCTGTGGTCTTAGGGCATCGCCGTCTTTCCATTCTGGATCTTTCCCCGGCAGGGGCGCAGCCGATGGTTTCCCACAGCGGCAGGTATGTGATCTCCTACAACGGGGAAATTTATAATTGCAAAGAGGTGGAAAACCGCCTGCGCGCACAGGGCTGTCTGACGCATTTAAACGGCGGCTCCGATACGGAGGTGCTTTTGGAGGCGCTGGAGGCGTGGGGCGTCAGGGACGGGATTTCTGCCTGCAAGGGAATGTTTGCCGTCGCCCTTTATGATAAAAAGGAAAAAAGCCTCTGCCTTGTGCGCGACCGGGTGGGGGAAAAACCGCTGTACTATGGGATGGTGGGCGAAAGCTTCGTATTTGCATCGGAGCTTGGCGCGATCGCAGCGCTGCCGGATTTCCAAAATCCCATCAACCGGGAGGTGCTGGGGCTTTATCTGATCCACGGCTACATTCCCGCGCCCCATTCGATCTATGAAGGCATTTATAAGCTGGAGCCGGGGAAAATCCTGCGCATCCGACCGCCTTATCAAAAATGGGAGACAGAAACTTACTGGTCGATGGCGGAAACGGCAAAGAAGGGGCAGGAAAATCCCTTCCGGGGAAGCTTTGCGGAAGCGTCCGCAGAGCTGGAACGGCTGCTGACGGAAGCGGTAAAGGGGCAGATGGTATCGGACGTGCCGCTGGGCGCGTTTTTGTCGGCGGGCATCGACAGCTCCACGATTGTTTCACTGATGCAGTCTGTTTCGGACAGGCCGGTAAAGACCTTTACGATCGGAATGGAGGACCGTGCCTACGACGAGGCGGAGGCTGCGGCGAAGATCGCCGCCCATCTGGGGACGGAGCACACCCAGCTTACGATCACGGAACGGGACGCAAAAGAGGTGCTGCCGAAGCTGGACGGGATGTTCGGGGAGCCTTTTGCGGATTCCTCCCAGATCCCGACCTGGCTGGTAAGCAGGCTGACCCGGGAGCATGTGACAGTTTCGCTGAGCGGTGACGGCGGCGACGAGCTGTTCTGCGGCTATGGGACATATCAGTCTGTCGGCAGTGCGTGGGAAAAGCTGCGGAAAATCCCGTATCCGCTGCGCAGACAGGCGGCAAAGCTGCTGACGGACGGCATTTTTTCGGGAAAAGAGAGCAGTCAGATACGGGGGATGCTTCTGTCTGCGAAAACGGCAGAGGAGCTGTACGAAAAATCCAGCCTGTCGGAGCCGTTTCTGGGAAGGCTGACGCTGCGTCCGGGAACGGCGCGGTGTGTGTTTGATACGTATGAAAGCGGCTTTTTGCCGGGGGTGCATAACAATCTGATGCTGATGGATCTTTTGATGTACCATCCCGACGATATTCTTACAAAGGTGGACCGGACGGCGATGGCGGTGTCCCTGGAGAGCCGCGTGCCGATGCTGGACCGGGATGTGGTGGAGTTTGCATGGACACTGCCGCTTTCGATGAAACGGCAGGACGGCAGGGGCAAGCTGATTTTGCGCGATGTGCTCTACCGCCATGTGCCGCAGGAGCTGATGGAGCGCCCGAAGAAGGGCTTTTCCATCCCCATCCAGAAGTGGCTGAAGGAGCCGGAGCTGCTTGCCTGGGCGAAGGGGCTTTTGGCGGAGGACAAGATCCGCCGGGAGGGCTATTTTGATCCGGAACTGGTAAAACGGCTTTGGGACGATTTTGAGCAGAGGGGCATCTGGCGCAAGCAGATTTGGCATCTTCTGCGGTTTGAGAGCTGGCTGGAAAATGAGGCAAAAACGGCGTGACCGGGATAGCCGGATCAAGGAGCGCAAGGCAGCGTAAGGCGGCACAAGCCAGTACAAGGGAGCACAAGACAGCGCAAGGCAGGAAACGGATATGAAGATCATGGAGCAGTACGTTCCGGCGGCGATTCCGGCGGAGCGGCAGACGGAAAAAATCTCCGTTATTGTGACGGTGTATAATATTGAGCGTTATCTGGAACGGGCAGTGGATTCCATCCTTTCCCAGACCTACCGGAAGCTGGAAGTTATCCTTGTGGACGACGGCTCGACCGATACAAGCGGCGCGCTCTGCGACGGCTATGCCAAAAAGGATAAACGGGTCAGAGTGATCCACAAGGAAAACGGCGGCGCCTACAGCGCAAGAAATGCCGGGCTTGCGGCAGCGTCCGGGGAGCTTGTGACCTTTGTGGACGGGGACGACTGGATCGATCCGGGGATGTATGAGACGCTTGTTTCTGCGATGCGCGAAAAGGACGCGGATCTGGCGGTGTGCCGCTACCGGAAGGTATTTGACGGCAATACGGACGACCGCTCCACCCCGCTTGCGGCGGTATTTGACGGGCAGGAGCTTCTGGCAAAATATCTGGAGGAGGATGAAAAGTGGCTCATCCAGACGGCGGTGTGGAACAAGCTGTGGCGCAGGAAATTAAGCGAAGGGCTGGCCTTTCCAAGAAGCATCTATGAGGATATGTACTTTACGATCCGCCTGCTGGCAAGATCGGAAAAAAGCATTTATCTGGATACGGCGCTTTACAATTATTACTGCAGCCGGGCGGAAAGCACGACGAATATCGGATTGAGCCAAAAAACCTTTGACGACCTGATCCCGAATTTTTATGACAGAAGCGCTTTTCTGCGAAAGCTCGGCAGGGAGGATCTGGCGCTTTTGCAGGATTATTACCTGTATAAACGGCTGCTGCTTTTTTATACGGCGGTGCGCTGCGGCAGGGATCCGCATAAAAAGGAATGGGAAGCCTTTCTGACAGAGAAGCTCAAGGCAGGGGAACCGTCCTATCCTGCGGTCTATTCCATCCCGCAGGCAAATCCGAAGGAATATCAGAAGATGAAGCTGTTTTTAAAGTCCCCGGCGCTGTATGTGCTGGCGATGCGGTTGAACGATTCGGTGGCAGTCCCGCTGAAGCAGCGTTTCAGAAAGAGGTGAGAGCGTTATGGTGGCGGTGCAGTTATCCGGCGGCCTGGGCAATCAGATGTTTGAATATGCCCTGTACTTAAAGCTGAAATCCATGGGAAAAGAAGTAAAAATCGACGATTTTACCTGCTATGGGGAGCAGGAGCTGCAGCGCACCAACCAGCTCTTTGTATTCGGCGTTTCCTATGAACGGCTTTCCAAAGAGGAATATGAAAAGCTGACCGATTCCTCCATGGCTGCAGCAGACCGGCTGCGCAGAAAGCTGTTTGGGCGCAGGGATCTTTCCTACCGGGAGGCGTCCTGCAATTTTGACCCGGAGGTGCTTTTACGGGAGCCGGCGCTATTGACCGGATATTTCCAGTCGGAAAAATATTTTGAGGACGTTAAGGAGCAGGTGCGGGAGGCGTTCCGGTTCCGGGAAAAGGACGCAGGGATCGTCCTGCCGCCGGAGCAGGAAAAGCTGCTTTCCCGGATCCAGAGCTGCGAGGCGGTCAGCGTCCACATCCGCCGGGGCGATTACCTTTCTGCGCAGAATCAGGCGATGTTTGGCGGGATCTGCGACGACGCCTATTACGACCGGGCGATCGCAGAGATGAAGCGGCGGCTGCCGGAGGCGGTGTTTTTCTTTTTCTCCAACGACACGGACTGGGTAAAGGAGCGCTACCGCGGGGAAAACTGCGTGGTCGCAGAGGGAAACGGCGAGGACGCGGGCTTTCGGGATCTGTTTTTGATGAGCCGGTGCAGGCATCACATCATGGCGAACAGCTCCTTTTCGTGGTGGGGCGCGTGGCTGGATGAAAATCCGGACAAGGTCGTGATCGCGCCGAAGCGGTGGTTTAACGACCGGGAGTGCCGGGATATTTATACGGACGGAATGATACGGATGTAAGGAGGAGCGTTATGATCGGGACGCAGATCATGAAAGGGCAGGGCATGGGAAACCGCCTGTTCTGCTATGTGACGGCGCGGGCGGCGGCGGCAGACAAAGGGGCAGAGTTTGGCGTGCCCGGAAAAGAAATACTGTTGTCGGGACTGACGGGGATCAACGAAGAGCCTTTTCTGGATCTGTGGATGGGAAGGGACGCTTCGGCGGCGGATTTTGAACGGGTATACGAGGAAAAAGAGGAGCGCATTTATACCGGGGCGTGCCGTCATGACATCGTCCACGGCTGTTATGTGGCGGGGGCGGATCAGGGCGTTTTGGACGTGCCGGACGGAACGCTTCTTATGGGGAATCTGCAGGACGAGCGCTATTTTGCAAAGTACCGGGAGCAGCTAAAGGACTGGCTGAAGGTAAAGCCCCGCTATGATTCCTATGAATACACGAGGGACAACCTGTGCGTGCTGAACCTGCGCGGCGGGGAATACACGACGGAGCCGGCGCTGTTTCTTAGGAAAAAATACTGGACGGACGCGATGGCGTGCATGAAAAAGGTGCGCAGGGATATGGAATTTATGATCGTGACGGACGATGTGGAGGCGGCGCATAAGCTTCTGCCGGGCATTCCGGCGTTCCACTTTCCGGTGCACGGAGATTATGTGACGGTCAAAAATGCAAAATACCTGATCATTTCCAATTCCTCCTTCGCCTGCTTCCCGGCGTTTACGTCGGAGACGTCGGAAAAGATCATCGCCCCGAAATACTGGGCACGGCACAACGTGTCGGACGGCTACTGGGCGTCGGAGCAGAATATTTACGGCGGCTTTGAATATCTGGACAGGGGCGGAAGGCTGTTTTGCGCGGAGGAGTGCCGGGAGGAGCTGGCAGAATACCGGAGAAACAGCGAAAGCTTTGCAAGGCGGCATGAAAAACCGGACGGCTTTCGGGAAAAAATGTATGAAGCGCAGGCAAAGGGTCACATGGCGGCGTATTACGGCGTGCGCGCGGCGCGCAGCCTGCGGCGCAGGATTGCCGGAAAGCAGTGACGGCGGCAAAAAAGCGCCTGCCGCAGTATGAGTTTAAAGTGAGGAACAAAAACACAGATGCGAATGTTTGAAACGATCAAAAAACAACCGGAAAAATGGATATACAGGCTGCTCCTTGCAGGATTTCTTGCAAGCATGCTGCCGATCTGGTATCTGTCCCGCTACGCAGTGCCCGCCTGCGACGATTTTACCTACGGGGTAACGACCTATCAGGCATGGCAGGCGACGCATTCGGCAGGGGCGGTGCTGCGGGCGGCGCTGGAAACGACGGCTGAGACATGGCGGCAGTGGCAGGGAACCTGGTCGTCGGTGTTTTTCATGACGCTGCAGCCGGGGGTGTTCGGGGAGCAGTGGTATTTTCTGACCACATTCCTCATGACCTTTATGCTGGGCGGCGGCATTTCCGCGCTTGTGCTGACGGTGTTGAAGCAGTTTGGCGCAGGCGGCAGGGAAATGAAATATGCGCGGGGGATCTGCCTGCTGGTGCTTTTGTTCCTGACATTCCAGACGATGGTTTCCCCGGTGCTGGGGCTGTACTGGTACAACGGCGCACTCCATTATGTGTTCATGGAATCGCTGCTCTTTTTTGAGGCGGCGGCGATGCTTCGGCTGATTTCCGCCAAAAAGACGGGCGCAAGGCTCGGCTGGACAGCCTTTACAGTCATTTTCGGGGCGGTTCTGGGCGGCGCGAACCTGCTGACCGGCCTGCAGGCGGCGGTGCTGGGCTGTCTGCTGTTGCTGTATCTGTTCTGGAAAAAGAAGCGGGCGCGGTTCTGGGTGCTTGCCCCGGTGATCGCCAATCTGCTGGGCTTTGCCTGCAACGTGCTTGCCCCGGGCAACGGCATCCGGGAAAATACGGCGGAGGGCATGGGCGTTATAGCGTCCATTGCGATGTCCTTTTACTGGGGCGCGGTGTATGTGACCGAATGGCTGACGCCGATCGTGCTCGTGGGCTTCCTGCTGATGGTCCCGCTGATCAAAAAGCTGGCGGAAAAGGCGGAAACCGCGTTTTTCAGACCGGTATGGGCGGCAGCTTTAAGCTTCTGCGTTTTTTCCGCGATGTTTACGCCGACGCTGTTTGCCACGTCCAGTGAGGGCCCGGACCGGTGCAAAAATGTGATGCGCATCGTCCTGTATCTGCTCGTCTTTTTCAATCTGTTCAACGGCTTCGGCTGGTGTATGCAGCATAAAAAGGACGGGCTGTGTGCGCGGCTTCTCACAGAAATAGGCAAAAATGCGGCGGTGTGGACGGCGGTGCTGACAGCGGTGCTGGGTGCTGTTTTCGTGCTTCCCGCGGATAAAAATACATACACCACGGTGTCTGCGGTCCGCTCCATTGCAAACGGCGAGGCGGCGCAGTATTATGAGGAAAATGAGGAGAGGCTTGCGCTCTATTTAAGCGATGAAAAGGACATCGTCATTCATCCGCTGCAAGCGACGCCGTATCTTCTGCATATCGACGATGTGACAAACGAAGGGGGCAGAGGCTACTGGCTCAATCTGGCTCTGATGGATTATTATGAAAAAGACAGCATTACGGTGTCTGAATAAGGAGGAAGTTATGGTATACGATTGTTTTCAGTTTTTCAACGAGCTGGATATTTTGAAGCTGCGGATGCACGTCCTTGACGATATTGTGGATAAGTTCGTAGTCAGCGAGGCGACGGTGACCTTTTCCGGCGACAAAAAGCCGCTGTATTTTCAGGAAAACCGCGAAATGTTTGCGGCGTTTGAGCACAAGATCATCCACAAGGTCGTGGACGATACGCCGATGGATGTGAGCGCTTTTTTACGCGACAGCCATCAAAAGTGCGCGGTGGCAAGAGGGCTTGAGGGCGCGGCGGACGACGACATCGTGATCTTTTCCGACGTGGACGAGATCCCGAATCCGGAAGCGGTCAAAAAGGTGCTGGCAGATTTTGACCCGGAGAAGATCTATGCGCTGGCGCAGCGCAATTTCTACTGCTATCTGGACATGGAGGAAATGTCCGGCAGCCTGCTTTCCATCACGGGCGAGTTCGACGGCTTTACCGGGGCGGACAGAAGGTGGCTGGGCACGAAGATCTGCAGCTATGGGATGCTGAAGCGCTTTACGACGGAGCAGCTTCGGGACAGCAAACAGAAGGAGCTGATGGTGCGCGTGCCCGACGGCGGCTGGCATTTTTCCTACATGGGCGGCGGAAAGGACGAGTCTGTGGAGGACCGCGTAAAGTACAAGATCAAAAGCGCGGCGCACCAGGAATACAACAACCGGGCGACGCTTTCCAAGGTAAAAAAGAAGATCCGCAACCACGAGGATATTTTGGGGCGCAGCACGGACTTTCAGATCGTCCCGGTAGACGAAAGCTACCCGGTTTATCTGCGGGAGCATCTGGACGAATACCGCTATCTGATGTACCCGGAGAAAAAAACGGTGCTGGAGCGGCTGTTTAAATTATAAAAGCCTGCGTTTGCCGTTTATGCAGGCAGGAGGGAAGATTGAAAATAAGCCCGATGGCTTATTTTCAATCAACAGTTTTGTGCCGGAGCGTCACAAAACTGTGTGGATCGCAGACGAGAAAACACAGATGTGTTTTCTCGCCGCGGCCGAAGCTAAAACGCTTCGGCAGGAGGGAAACATGGCAAAGGTTTCGATTTGTATTCCGGCATACAAAAACCCCGTGGGGGTCTGCCGTCTGCTGGAATCGGTCAGAATACAGGACTACCGGGATTTTGAGGTGATCGTCACCGACGATTCCCCGGACGACAGCGTGGAAAAGGCGGTGCGCGCGGCGACGGACGCCGGAGTGCCCGGGATTTCCTATTTCCGCAACAGGGAAAGAAAGGGCGCGACCGGCAACTGGAACGAGGCGGTGCGCCATGCGCAGGGCGAATATATCAAGATTATGCATCACGACGACTGGTTTACGGATGAAACCTGTCTGGGGCGGTTTATTTCGATGCTGGAGGAGCACCCGGAGGCAGACCTTGCCTTTTGCGGGACGCGGCAGGTAACGCTGACAAAGGACGGCAAAAGGACGGGGGAGCAGTTTGACCGGACGATCACGCCGGAGCATATGAGGATGATAAAAGAGGACTGGCGCAGCCTTTACATCGGGGATTATATCGGTGCGCCCAGCGCGACCATCTACCGGAAATGCGCGCCGGAATATGAAGAAAAGCTGACATGGATCGTGGATGTGGAGTTTTACATGCACCTGCTGTCGAAAAACCCGGCGCTCGTGCAGACGGACGATCCGCTCATCAGCATCGGCGTCAGCGAGAACCAGCTGACGGAGAGCTGTCGGACAAACGGGGAATTGAACATTTTTGAATATCTGTTCGTCATGGAACGCTATGGCCTGGCAAAGGATCCAAGGTTTCGGGAAAAGCTCATCCAGATCGCGTTAAAATACAAAATGCCCTATGCGTCGATCGCGCCGGGCGGTATCCCGAAGGCGGAGTATCAGCGTGCCGCCGCAAAAAAACGCCGGGAGGATTTCATTTTTTATCTGAAGGTGGCAAAAAGAAAGCTGACCGGGAAGGGATAAAGCAGCCTTTTGTGATCGGGCAGGGGCTGCAACAGGAAGAAAGGAGCAGGAGATGCTTGCAAATTTACAAAAACTGCTGCACATTTTAAATAAAAACCAGAAAAAGAAGGTAGCGGGCTTAGGCGTGATGATCTTTGTCGGCGCGCTTATGGAAATGATCGGCGTCGGGCTGATCATGCCCGTTGTGGAGGGCGTGATGGCGCCGCAGCAGCTTTTAGACAAAAGCTATATCCGCTTTTTGCAGCGCTTTCTGCCTTTTGACACGGCGGACGAATGGCTGCTGTTTTTGATCGCAGCGATCATCGGCGTTTATATCATCAAAAATGCCTACCTTCTGCTGCAGACCTATGTGCAGTCGCGGTTTGTCAACAAAAACCAGTCCAATACGATCAGCTACATGCTGGAGGAATATTTGAACCGCCCGTATGAATTTTATCTGAATGCGGACATCCCGACCATTTTCAGGACGATCGACGGCGATGTGCCGAAGGTGTTCACAACGCTGATGGAATACATCCAGCTGGCGACGGAGCTGATGGTTTCGGCGGTTTTGTGCGTGACGCTTCTGGTAACGAACCCGTCCATGACGATCATGATCGTGCTCATTATGGGCGGCGGCACGCTGGTTATTTTAAAAATTTTAAGACCGACCTTAAACCGCCTCGGGAAAACGTCCCAGCGGCTGCAGAGCCAGATGGGAAAATGGCGGCTTCAGTCGATCTATGGCATCAAGGACGTCAAGATTTTGAACAAGGAGCATTATTTTGCGTCCAGCTTCGGAAAGTATTCCCAGAGAAACGCAAAGCTGACGACTGAATACACGGTGCTCAACAACGTGCCCCGCTCCCTTCTGGAAACGCTGAGCATCTGCGGTATCCTCGGCTATCTGGCGGTGTGCATTTTAAACAGCGCGGACATGACCGCCCTTGTGCCCCAGATTTCGGCGTTCGCGGTGGCGGCGATGCGGCTTTTGCCCTCCGTCAACCGGATCAATACACACATGAGCAATATTGCTTTTTATGAGCCAAGCGTCAATTATGTGTATGAAAACGTGGACTTTACCTCCTACCGCCTGCACGGCAGGTATCAGAAGGACTACGATCCCCACACCCCTGCGATGGAGTTAAAAAAGGAAATCCGTATGGCGGACGTCAGCTATGTGTACCCGGAGAGCGACAAGGTGATCCTGGATCACGCGCAGATGGTTGTCCCGGTAGGAAAATCGGTCGGCGTCATGGGTCCTTCCGGCGCGGGAAAGAGCACGGCGATCGACATCCTGATGGGGCTTTTGCAGGTGCAGGGCGGAAAGATCCTGTGCGACGGCAGGGATATTTTTGAAAACTATCCGTCCTGGCTGTCCCATATCGGCTACATCCCGCAGACGATCTACTTGACGGATGATTCAATCCGCGAAAACATCGCCTTCGGCGTGGCAAAGGAGGACATCGACGACGCGCGCGTATGGCAGGTTTTAAAGGAAGCCCAGCTAAAGGAATTTGTGGAGGAGCTGCCCGGCCAGATCCATATGGAGATCGGCGAGCGGGGCGTGCGCCTTTCCGGCGGGCAAAGACAGCGTCTCGGCATCGCCCGCGCGCTGTACCATAACCCGGATATTCTCGTGTTCGACGAGGCGACAAGCGCGCTGGATACTGACACGGAAACGGCGATCATGGAGGCGATCGAGAACTTCCACGGCAAAAAGACGCTGATCATCATCGCGCACCGTTTGCGGACGATCGAAAACTGCGACATCATCTATAAGGTGGAAAATGGGAAGATTGTGGAAACTTCTTTGAAAAAAGAGGAGCATTAGGATTGGACACAGGAGGCGCCGATGGTTGAATTATTGATTTTATGGGGATATATGCTTTTGGTCAACGGCTGCATCGGCGCAGGCGTGCTGAAAGGGTTTTCAGGGCTGTCCCGGCGGCTGGCGTCAGGCGGCAGGAAGGGCAAAACCTCTATAAATGATAAGGAAAAGGACAGCTTGGGATTTCCCTTTGGGATGGCTGCCGTTTTGCTTGCGGGTGTTGTGGCGATCACGGTATATGCACAGGTGTTCAGCCTTTTTGGAAGAGTTTCGGCGGCGGCGCACCTTCTTTTGATTGTGTTTGCGGCAGTAGCGGCATACTGGTGCCGGGCAGAGCTTTTGGCAGCCTGGAAAAGATACCGCAGGATCCTGCTGTCGTGGGAAGGGGTTCTGTATCTGAGTTTTGCGGTAATGACGGCATATTTTGCGTCCCGGGGATTACAGCATACAGATACCGGGATCTATCATGCGCAGATGATCCGGTGGTATGAGGAATACGGGATCGTGCCGGGGCTTGCCAATCTGCAGCAGCACTTCGGGTATAACAGCGCGTATCTGGCATATGCGGCGATGTTCTCCATGAAATGGCTTCTGGGGCAGTCGCTGCATGGGACAACGGGATTTTTTCAGGCATTTTTGGTCATCTAGGCGCTGTATGGGCTGAAGAGCTTCCAATCTCATAAAAGCCATCTGGCGGACGGATGCAGAGCTGCCATTTTACTATATGCGATCGTCGTTTCAGAACGCATCATGTCCCCGGCAACTGATTTTGGGGCGATGTATCTGGTATTCTGGATCGTGTGCCTGTGGACAAAGACCGCCTGTGAGCGGGAGGCAGGCAAAGAGGAAAAGACGGAGCTTTATGCGCTTTTGTGCGTGGCGGTCGTCTGTGTGACAACCTATAAGCTGTCGGCCGGGATGCTCGTGCTTTTGGCGCTGTATCCGGCGATCCTCCTGATCCGGCAGAAGGAATGGAAAAGGATCGGGCTGTATGTGGCGGCAGGGCTCGCGGTGCTCATCCCCTGGCTTGTGCGGAATGTGGTTTTGACGGGCTGGCTGATCTATCCCTTTGAGGCGGTCGATCTATTTTCTGTGGATTGGAAGGTCCCGCTGGAGCTGATGCAGCATGACGCGGATCAGATCAAGGCATGGGGACGCTGCCTGTATGACGCAGGCAGGATCGGGGAACCGATCAGCGCGTGGCTTCCGGTATGGTGGGGCGAAAAGGACAGGCATGAGATCATGCTGCTGGCGGCAAACGGCATCGCGGTGCTTCTGACCGCAGCGGCAGCCGTGTATCGGCTGATTTGCAGGAAAAAATACGAGTGGGACCGGGTAATTCTTTATGCAGCCGTATTGGCAGGGATCGCAGGATGGTTTTTCACGGCGCCCTTTATCCGGTACGGGCTGGCATTTCTGCTGATTCTGCCGTGTATGGCGGTGGGAGAATGGCTTCGCCCGGTCAAAATGGGGCCGGTAAGGATTTTGAGCGGCTTTGGCGCTGCAGCAGTATTTTTTTCCATGAGCATGTACTGGGATTATTATGTACTGTTCGATCTGGTGTGGGTAAAGCAGCATTTGACGGATCCGGCGTGGGTGATCCAGCAGGATTATGACAGGGTGGAAACCGGAGAGATGGAAGTGGAAGGCGGGCTGACCGTTTTTTATCCGCTGGAAGGGGACAATATCAGCTATCATGCGTTTCCGGGAACCGCTTACAAAACGATGGCGGAAACATGCAGGATGAGAGGAAGCTCGGTCAGGGACGGCTTTATGCCGAAGTAAAAAGGCGCGGCAGGATCGCGAAAGTGAGGAGATCAACATGGAATGGAAAAACGGACGGCTTCAGCTTCCGAACGTGACGCTGATGGCAATGACGAGCGTAAATGTAAAACAGACGATCAAGGCGATGGAATACAGCATGCGGCAGATCGATTTCGGGGACTGCGTGCTGATCACGCACAGAAAGCCGCTGTTTTTGCCGAAGACGATCCGCTATTCGCACACGTCGAAGCTGACGGACATCGACTGCTTTAACTATAAGATGCTCTATGAGCTGGGCGACCATATCCACACGGATTTTGTGATGATCGTCCATGCGGACGGGTTTATCGTCCATCCGGAGCTGTGGCGGGACGAATTTCTGGATTATGATTATATCGGCTCCCCGTGGCCGGTGCCGGACAATGATTATGTGTACCGGGACATCAACGGCAATCTGTGCCGCGTCGGCAACAGCGTGGGGATCCGCAGCAGGCGGCTCGTGAATTTCCCGAAGGAGGCGGGCCTGCCCTTTGAGCCGGATCACGGCTCGCTGAACGAGGACGGCTTTTTGTGCGTGAAAAACCGCCATCTGGTGGAGGCGGCGGGCATGAGGATCGCGCCGCTGGAGGTGGCGAAATATTTTGCGCACGAGACGATGATCCCGGAAATCGAGGGGATCACGCCGTTTGCGTTCCATAAATGGGCGGGGACGAACGCGGAATATCCGAGATTTTGACGGTATCTTTCGGCAGCGTAAGGAAACGGTAAAGCACCAAAAGAGAACACGGGAGGAAGCGGATGATGGAAAAACAGGCGGTTTTGACGACACATGAAAAAATAGAAAAAGCGGGGCTGCTCTGTTTTTACATCGGGCTGCTTTTGGAGCTTTTGATCGTGATCCTGGATAAAAGCTCGTGGATCAATCCCCTTGAAGGGCAGATGTTTCGGATCAGCTTTTTGTTTTTTGCGCTGAAAATGTCAATGACCCGGTATTCGGCAAAGGAATGGGGCGCAATTTTGGCGGCGGGGCTTGTCGCGGGGATCTGCTATCTTTGCTCGGACAGGGACGAGGCGGTGCGCGTGGTCGTCTTTGTGGCGGCGATGAAGGGCGTAGATCATAAAAAAGCGATGAAGCTGACGTTTTGGTGCACCGTTTTCGGGATGCTTGTGCTTGCGGGGCTTGCGGGAGCGGGCGTTTTAGGCGAGGTCTGGGACGCCGGCGAGGGATACGGCGTTAAGGAAGGCTCGAAGAGGCTCTGTCTGGGCGTGGGAAACAGCAACGCGCTGGCAATCATGATCTGGGCGCTGATGACGCTGGGGCTGTATGTATATCAGGAAAAAATGAAATGGCAGTATTACTGCCTCCTGCTGGCGTTTTCCGCCATTGTATACAAGCTGACCTTTACCCGCACGACGCTTCTGATGATGCTGTTTACGCTGGCGGCAGCGGCGGTCATGCAGTATGCGCCGAAGCTTCGGGAGAAGGCGTGGGTGTACCGGTCGGGGATCGGGGCGCTGTTTTTGTGCGTGGGCTTTTCCGTATTTGCGGCACACGTCTCCACATGGCCGCCCTATATGCCGGAATGGATTCAGAAGCTCAATTCCATCCTGACGGGGCGCATCGCCAGCATCTATCCGTTTACCAACGGGGGCGGCGTCTTAAAAAACTGGAAGCTGTTCGGGGATCCTTCCTATGTACAGTATTTTGATATGGGATATGTGCGGCTGTTTTTCTGGTACGGGATCATTCCCGGGATCTGCTGTATCGCAGCGCTTTGCCTGCTGTTTGAACAGCTGCGCAGAAAAAAAGACGCGATGGGCTTTGTGCTGACGCTTTCCTTTTGTATTTTCACGGTGGTGGAGGCGCATGCGGTTTCCGTTTATATCGGGCGCAACTATGTGCTGCTTTTGATGGGGGCATACTGGTGCAGCGCGCTCGGGAAAAAAGCCGCGAAGGAAGAGTATTGGTGGCGCTTCTGGCGGTTGTTTTCTTTGAGCAGGAAGGAATAAGATGAAGGTTGTAATGCTGGGAGCGGACCGCAGCGTAAAGGGCGGCGTTTCCGCGATGGTAAATAATATGTACGGGGCGGGGCTTGCAGAGCTGGTCGATCTGACCTATATCGGGACGATGGTGGACGGCAGCAGTGTCCAAAAGCTTTTTAAGGCGGCGGAGGCGCTGGTGCGCTTTCTGGCAGCCCTGCCGGGCACGGACATTGTGCACCTGAATATGGCGGCGGACGCAAGCTGCTTTCGTAAGCTGATCTTTTTAAATATCGCGTCCATATGCGGCAAAAAGATCGTGGTGCATCATCACGGCGGGGATTTTGAAGGCTTTTATGAAGCGCGCTGCAACGCAAAAATGAGGGAAAGGATCCGCAGAAGCCTGAATAAGGCGGATCTGTTTCTGGTGCTTTCCGAATACTGGAAGGCTTATTTTGAAAAGCTCATATCCCCGGAAAAAATCCGGGTGCAGCAAAACTGCGTGCCGGTCCCGGAAAAGGCAAAGCAGGATTACAGCTCCCATCAGGCGGTTTTTTTGGGAAGGCTGTGTAAGGAAAAGGGCGTCGGGGAGCTTTTGGAGAGCGCCCGGAGGGTGCGGGAAGCGATCCCGGATTTTTCGCTTGTGCTCGGGGGCTTCTGGGAAAAGGGCAATGAGGAGCTGGAAAAAAAGGCGGAGGAGCTGGCAGATTTTGTGCGCTGTCCGGGCTGGGTAACGGCACAGGAGCGGGAACGGCTGTTTTTGGAAAGCAGCGTGTTTGTGCTGCCGACCTGGTTTGAGGGACAGCCGGTTTCGCTTTTGGAGGCGATGGCGGCAGGGATGTGCACGGTGTCGTCCGCAGTCGGGGGGATCCCGCAGGTTCTGGGCGGGCTGGAAAACAAGACGCTTCCCTGCGGCTTTGAAGGCTGCGGCATCATGACGGCGGCGAAGGATCCGGATATGCTCACAGACGTGCTGATCCGCGTGCTTTCGGACGAAAGGCTGCGGGAGGACGTGGGCAGACGGGCAAGGCGGAAGGCAGAAGAACAATACGGAATGCCGGGATATATCCGACGGCTGACCGGCTTTTATGAAGAGCTGATGAAGGAGGGACAGGGGAATGGATAAAAAAGTGAGCGTGATCGTTCCGGTATACCGCACCTTACAGTGGCTTGCCCGCTGCGTGCAGAGCATCACGGGGCAGACCTATAAAAATCTGGAAATCATCCTGGTGGACGACGGTTCGCCGGACGACTGCCCGATGCTGTGCGACGACTGGGCGAAAAAGGATGCCCGCATCCGGGTGATCCACAAGGAAAACGGCGGCCTGATGGCGGCGTGGATGGACGGCGTAAGGGAAAGCACGGGGGAGTATGTGTGCTTTGTGGACAGCGACGACTGGATCGACGCCTGCATGGTGGAAAAGCTGCTGGAATTTTCCTCGGACTGTGGAAAAGAAGTGATCTGCGGCAACTATGTGCAGGAGGAAAAAAACAGAAGCTTTGAGGTGTATCAGGCGATGGAGCCGGGCGTTTATGCCGGAAAGGAGCTTTCGGAGCGGCTTGACGGGCAGATCATCGGGCGGGAACGCCGGCTGATCACGATGTCGCGCTGTATGAAGCTTTTTTCGCGGCGGCTCATTTTGGACAACATGAAATACTGCGATCCGTCGATCCGCATGGGAGAGGACGTCAATATCACGCTCCCGGCGCTTCTGGACGCGGAGCGCGTCGTTATCATGAAGGGGGCGGCGTGGTATCATTATCTTTATCTGACGGATTCGATGGCGCATGCCTATGACGACGGCCTGTTTGAAAATATCCTCCGGCTTTATGTCGTTATGGAAACGATCCTGCGGGAGAAAAAAGCGCCGGACGCCGTTTTGCAGGCGCAGAGGGAGCTGATCCTCCTGATGCTTTTGGAGGTCAAAAATCAGGCGCGGGGAAACCGGAAGGGCTGGAAGGAGCGGCTGAGACAGGAATGCGGTCATGAAACGGTCAAACGGGCGCTTTCGGAGACTGCGGTAACGGTAAAGTCTCTGGACAACAGGCTGCTGTACCGGGCGGTCAAAAATCCGGGCAGCGGGATTTTGGAAACGGTGCGTTTTTTGATGAACGTAAACGCGCGCAGGAAGCGATAGACGGCGGAAAGGGAGAAAGCATGGAACAGCAAAAAATCAGCGTGATTGTTCCGGTATACAACGGTGCGGCATGGATCGAAGAATGCGTGCAGAGCGTGCGCGCGCAGACATGGACAAACTGGGAAATGCTGATCCTGGACGACAATTCTTCGGACGGAACGGATCGGATCGCGCGCAGGATGGAACGGGAGGACTGCCGCATCCATTTTGTACAGCGCTCTAAAAAAGGCGTTTCCTCTGCGCGGAATCAGGGGATCGAGCAGACGGACGGACAGTTTCTGACCTTTGTGGACGCGGATGATAAGCTGGATCCGCGCATGTTTGAGGAGCTGGCAGGCTGTCTGGAACAGGAAAACAGCGACATGGCAGTGTGCGATTATGATAGATGGGACGGGACGGCGGAGGGAATCTGCGTCCGCAGCGGAAAAAAGACAGAGGACAGCCGCGCGGGAAGCAAGGAAGCTGTACCCAAACGGTTTACCGTGGACCGGGACGCTTATATCGGACAATACCTGCTGCATGGCAGCACCCGCTGCTGGAGCGTTTTGTACCGGAGGGAGGCGGTGGGAAACGTCCGCTTCCGGGAGGACTTAACGATCGGGGAGGACATGATGTTTCTGGTGGATCTGATGCCAAGGCTGAGCCGGATCACGGTGACGGATTACCGGGGCTATTTTTACCGGATCAATGAAAAGGGCGCGATGCTCAGGCCCTTTACGCCCGCCTATATGGACGAGATCAGAAGCTGGAAGCTGGCGGCTCAAAAGATCGGGGCAGCATATCCGGAGCAGAAGGCGCGGGTAAACAGCATTCTGGCGGTATCCGCAATGCTTGTAGCGGGAAAGCTTTCCCGGCTTTGCGCAAAGGAGCGGGCAAAATACGGGGCGCAGATCGCAGAATGCCGGGAAACGGTGCGCACAGCGCTGGCGGTTCCCGGTGCGAAAAAAGAGCTGCCGGAGGGCTATCGGGCAAAAACGGCGCTCTATACCGTTTGCCCGGCGCTGTATCTTTGGCTGTACCATATCTGGAAGAAGGAGTAAATCGCGATGAAAAATGATAAAATTGTATTATATACCCACGCGGGCAGCGGAAACCACGGCTGCGAGGCAATCGTAAACAGCCTGTGCAAACTGCTTCCGAAGCCTGCGGTGCTTGTAACGAACCGTCCGGCAGAGGACGAAGCCTATTCCTTAAAATCGCTCTGCAGTGAGATCATCGGGGAAAGAAGCATCGAAAAAAATGTGCTGATCCATGCGTTTTATTATGCAAAAAGGCTTCTTTTCCGGGATCCGGAGTGTTTTATGCGCTACCGCTACGGCGCGGTGTGCGGCAAAAACCTGCGCCGCCTCAACATTTCCATCGGCGGCGACAATTACTGCTATGAAAATATGCTGGACCGCCTGATGCTGGCAAACCGGATGTTTCACCGTCAGGGGGCAAAAACGGTGCTCTTTGGCTGCTCCATCGAGCCGGAGCTGTTAAAGCGCCCGGAGATCGCAGAGGATATGAAGCGCTATGACGCCATCGTGGCGCGGGAAAGCCTGACCTATCAGGCGCTGCAGGACGCAGGCGTGCGGGATAATGTGTTTTTATACCCGGATCCGGCGTTCCTTCTGGAAACAAAAGAGCTTCCCCTGCCGCAGGGCTGGACGCAAGGAAAGATGCTGGGCTTAAATATCAGCCCGATGATCGTGGACAACGAGCGTCAGGCGGGGATCACGATGGAAAATTACAAGGCGCTGATCTCCCATATTTTAGAGACAACGGATCTGAAGGTGGCGCTGATCCCCCATGTGGTGTGGGACAGCAACGACGACAGAAAGCCGATCCATAAGCTGTACGAGGAGTTTGCAAAGACCGGGCGCGTGCTCGAGATCGGGGACGCTTCCGCGACGGAATTAAAGGGCTATATCAGCCGCTGCCGCCTGTTTATCGGGGCGCGCACCCACGCCACGATCGCGGCATATTCCTCCTGCGTGCCGACGCTGGTTGTCGGATATTCCGTGAAGGCGAAGGGGATCGCGAAGGATCTGTTCGGCACACAGGAGCACTATGTGCTGCCGGTGCAGGCGCTGCAGAACAGGGAGGATCTGATCGACGGCTTTGAATGGCTTTTATCCCACGAGGAGGAGCAGAAAAAAAAGCTGGAAAGCGTGATGCCCTCCTATCAGGAAAAGGCGCGGCAGGCAGCAGGGCTTTTAAAGGAGCTGGCAGGGCAGTAAGGAGCTTGAAAGCGCCGAAAAAGCGGAAAACGCATATTTATGCGGCGCAGCAGAAAGGAAGGGCATATGGATCAGATAAAGGCACTGATGGATACGGCGGTTTTGCAGCTTGCAGAATACCCGTCCCTGACGACAAAGGAAACCATAAAACGGCTGGTCAAAGGCTGCATTCCCGGGAAGCGTCCCGCGCCTGTTGACGCGTTTTCCTGGCCCAATGCGCTTTTGGGAAAAGGGCTGCTCTGCGCCTATGAAGCGTCGGGCGATACCGACGCCGTGCGCGCTGTGGCTGACTATTTAAAACGGTGGAAAACCAAAGGATTTCAAATCAGATATGTGGATAACCTGATGAACGGGACGCTGGCAATGGAGCTGGAAGGGCTTTTGCGCAGGAAACAGGACGGCGCGCCGGAGGCTTTGGAATGGCAGACCCTTTGCCGGGAGGCGGCGGACGCCTGCGCGGCATGGCTTAAGGAAGCGCCCCGCACGGCGCAGGGACTTATTGCTTACCGGAAGCAGCATCCGGACTGGCTGTTTGCGGACGCGCTGGCGATGGTCAGCCCCTTTGCCTGCCGCTACGGAAAAGAGCACGGCGACAGGGAGCTGGCGGCGCTTGGGGCGCGGCAGCTGACTGCCTTTCTGGAAAAAGGGATGGATGCCGGATCCGGGCTTCCCTATCATGGCTATGACGAAAAAACCGGCATGAAATACGGTATCATCGGCTGGGGGCGCGCCTGCGGCTGGACGCTTCTGGGACTGGCAGAGAGCCTTCCCTATGTGGAAAAAGACAGCGGCGCCTATGCGGTTTTGGAAAGAGGCTATCGGGAGCTGACAGAGAGGGTATTTGCGTATCAGCGGGAGGACGGCGGGTTTTCGTGGCAGCTGTCTGCGCTGGAAGGCCCGGCGGACAGCTCGGCAGAAGGCATGATCGGGCTGGCTTTTGCAGCCGGGCAGAAAAAGCTGATTCAGGGAGGGCAGGAGGCGAGCCTTTTTTCAGGGGAAAAGCATCTGGTTGAAAAAGCAACTCGTTTATACGAGACAATGAAAACGCGCGTTATCAACGGGAAAGCTGTGAGCTGCTCGGGAGAATGCCTCGGATTTGCGCAATATCCTCAGGTATATGGAAGCTATCCATGGGGAAACGGCAGTGCGCTGGGATTTTTGGCGTCATGGAGTAAAGAATGGGAAGAGTAAAATACGCGACAAGAAATATCATGTTCGGACTTGTCGGCAGCGCGGCGACGACGCTTTTAAACTTTGCGCTGCGTCAGGTTTTTATCATGCGTCTGGGCGATACGCTCATCG
Source organism: uncultured Lachnospiraceae bacterium (assembly GCA_900550285.1). Taxonomy (GTDB): domain Bacteria; phylum Bacillota; class Clostridia; order Lachnospirales; family Lachnospiraceae; genus Gallintestinimicrobium. The sequence continues at coordinate 12,073 of URRW01000007.1, read as the reverse complement.
GCGTCCAGGATCTTTACAGCGAGATCCTGACGATGCTTTCGCTGGCGGAGCTGGGCGTCGGGACGGCGTTAAACTACAGCCTGTACGGCCCGGTGGCGAGGGGCGAGCGCGAAAAGATCAAATCCTATATGCTGATGTACAAAAAAGCGTACCGGTTTATCGCCGTCGTGATCGCCGTGATCGGGCTGGCGCTGGTGCCTTTTTTGCCATGGATCGTAAAAGGGGCGGATTATCTGACGCTGCGGCAGCTGCGCGCGTACTATCTGCTCTTTTTGTTCAATACAGTGATCAGCTATTTTGTGGCGTATAAATACAGTCTCGCAAACGCGGAGCAGAAAAATTATATCCAGACGAACGCGGACGCGGCAACGAAAGCGGTTTCGGTCGTGCTGCAGCTTCTGGGGCTTCTGGTTTTGCCAAACTATATGCTGTATCTGCTGATCCAGGTGGGAGTATCCGCCGGGCAGAAGATTTTTATGAGCATTTATCTGGACCGGAAGTATCCGCTTCTGAAGGAAAAAAATGTCACAGAGCTGTCGGAAAAGGAAAAGGGAGAGGTCGTCGGCAAGACGAAGGCGCTGATGCTGCACCGCATCGGGGATATGGCGCGGCTGCAGACGGATGCGATCATCATTTCCACCTGCCTCGGCGTCGTCTGGGTCGGGCTCATCGGGACGTATAAAATGATCGTCAACTCCGTTTCGGGCTATGTGAACATTATTTTTAATTCGGTGATCTCAAGCTTCGGCAATCTGATCGCGACGGAAAGCAGGGAGCGCCAATACCGGCTTTTTCTGGTGTACCGCTTTTTTGCCATCTGGATCTACGGCTTTTCGGCGGTGGGATTTTTCCTGCTTTTGTCGCCGCTTGTGGAGCTATATGTGGGCGCAGACAGGGTGCTTGCCCCGGCGATCATCGCATGGTATTTGACCGATTACTTTTTTAAAGGGGAACGGGTTGTGCTCTCCAACTTTAAAACGGCGGCGGGCGTGTTTGAAGAGGACAAATATCTGTCGCTCATCCAGGGGATCGTAAATCTGGCCGTGTCCGTCGTTCTCGTCTATCAGATCGGGCTGGCGGGCGTGTTTGTCGGCACGGTCGTATCGGGGCTGATCGCCAACATCACAAAGCCGGTCATCATTTACCGCGTCTGCTTTGACAAAAGCGCGGCGTCGTATTTTAAGGAATCGGTAAAATATCTGGCGGTGATCGGCATTGCGCTGGCGGTTTTAGTCCCGCTGCAAAAGCTTTTGATGCCGGCGGTGACGGTGGGCGGATTTATCGTGATGATTTTTGTGATAACGCTCGTATTTAACGGGATTTTCCTGCTCGTGTTCGGGCGGTCGGAGGAATTTAAGTACCTGTACGGGATGGTAAAGGGACGGCTGCCAAAAGGACGTAGCTGAATTGGAGAAAAGATGCTCCGGTGTGTCCGGTCGGGCTATGAAAGCGTTGGAACACGATGCAAAAGTGACAGAAAGGCGGATGGCAATGATAATCATAGAGGTAATGGGCGGGCTCGGCAACCAGATGCAGCAGTACGCTCTGTATCAGAAAATGAAAAGCCTTGGAAAAGAGGCAAAGCTGGATGTTTCGTGGTTTTTGGATGAAAACAGACAGAAGAGCGTGCTGGCGGCGCGCAGTCTGGAGCTGGAATGGTTCGACCATCTTCCGATGGAATTGTGCACAGAAGCAGAGAAGCGCGCGCTTCTGGGAAACGGCGGCTTTTTCGGAAAAGTGAAAAGAAAGCTTTTTCCGGGCACGAACCGGCATTTTCAGGAAACGGGCATGTACCATCCGGAAATCTTTGAGCTGGACGACGCTTACCTGTCGGGCTTCTGGGCGTGCGAAAAATATTATGCGGACATTCTGCCGAAGCTGCGGGAGCTGATCGTGTTTCCAAAGCAGGAAGAGGAACCGGGAAGTGCAGAGACTTTTGCGGAAACCGGGCAGGCGTTTGCAGACAGCGCAGATGCCGCACGGCGCAACAGGGAGCTGATGGAGCGGATGCGGCAGGAGATTTCGGTAAGTCTCCACATCCGCCGGGGCGATTACCTCGATCCGGAAAACGCGGCGATGTTTGGCGGAATCTGCACGGACGCCTATTACGAAGCGGCGGTCAATTTTATCCGGGAGCGCTTTCCGGCGGCGCATTTTTATGTGTTTTCGGACGATCCTGCCTATGCAAGGGAGCGTTACCGGGAGCCGGAATTTACGGTTGTGGACTGGAATACGGGCAAAAACAGCCTGTTTGATATGCAGCTGATGAGCTGCTGTAAGCATAACATCTGCGCCAACTCCACGTTCAGCTTCTGGGGCGCGCGCCTGAATCCGTCGCAGGATAAGATCATGATCCGCCCGTCGAAGCATAAGAACGGGCAGGATGTGGGGATGGAGCGGATGCAGGAGCTGTGGGAAGGATGGAAGCTGATTGACGGGGAGGGGAAAGTGGGGGTAGAATAAAGGGGAGTATGAGCGGATCCGGGAAGGAATGAAGGGAGGCGTACGCATGGCACGGACGGTAGCAATCGGCAGACAGGATTTTTCAAAAATCCGCAGGGATAACTGTTTTTATATTGATAAAACGGATTTTATCCGGCAGTGGTGGGAGAGCATGGATGATGTGACGGTCATCATGCGCCCGAGGCGCTTTGGAAAAACGCTGAATATGAGCATGACGGAACAGTTTTTCTCCGTGAAATATGCGGGACGCAGCGATCTGTTTGAGGGACTTTCCATCTGGGAGCATGAGAACTATCGGCGGATGCAGGGAACATGGCCGGTGATCTTTCTGTCGTTTGCGAATGTGAAGGAGAGGGATTATTGTTCCTGTATCGAAAAGGTAAGACTGATCATCGGAGAGCTGTACAGGAGATATTTCTTCCTGACAGAGGAAGCTGTTTTGGCTGAGGAAGAAAAAGAGAGCTATCGCCTGTTGTGCGGAGATGAGGAAAATGCAGGAGAATTAGAGCCGGTGCTGACAATGTCCGTTCAGCGCCTTGCAGAGTATCTGTACCGTTACTATGGCAAAAAAGCGATCATTCTTTTGGACGAATATGACACGCCGATGCAGGAAGCCTATGTAAATGGCTACCGGAACGAATTTACCGGCTTTTGCAGGGGCCTTTTTAACGCGACTTTTAAAACAAATCCTTATGTGGAGCGGGCACTGATGACCGGAATCACAAGGGTAAGCAAGGAATCGATCTTTTCGGATCTGAATAATCTGAAGGTTATTACGACGACCTCCGATGAGTATGCGGATGCTTTTGGATTTACCCGGGAGGAAGTGATGGAGGCTTTGGAAGAGTTCGGGCTTTCAGATCAGGCCGAGACGGTAAAAAAATGGTACGACGGTTTTATTTTCGGTCATACAAAGGATATTTATAATCCGTGGTCGATCATTAACTATCTGGATCAAAAAAAGCCGAGGGCATACTGGGCAAATACCAGCGCCAACAGCCTTGTGAGCAAGCTGATCCGGGAGGGGAACAGGGATGTGAAACTGTCCTTTGAAAGGCTGCTGCGGGGAGAAACGCTGATAACAGAAGTGGATGAGCAGATTGTTTATAACCAGCTGGAGGATAACGAGTCCGCAATCTGGAGCCTGCTTCTGGCAAGCGGGTATCTGAAAGCGAAGAATATCAGGATCGTCACATCGGAGTGGGGAGACTGGCGCGAGGAATACGAGCTGGAGCTGACAAATTTTGAAGTGAAGATCATGTTCCGCAAGATGGTGCAGGGGTGGTTCGGAAGGGTATCCGGGGACTATAACGACTTTGTGAGGGCGCTGCTTTCGGATGATGTGGATGCGATGAATGAATATATGAACCGGGTTTCGCAGACCGTATTCAGTTTTTTTGATGTGGGGAGAAATCCTTCCGGAAAGGCGGAGCCGGAGCGTTTCTATCACGGCTTTGTGTTGGGGCTTTTGGTGGAACTGACAGGAAGATATATGGTTGCATCCAACCGGGAGAGCGGCTTTGGCAGGTATGACGTGTGCCTTGAGCCGATCCGTCAGGAGGATGATGCGGTTATTTTGGAGTTTAAGGTATTCCAGCCGAACAGGGAAAAGACGCTGGAGGAGACGGTGCAGGCGGCGCTTGGGCAGATAGAAGAGAAGCGGTATGCGGCGGGGCTGATGGAGAGAGGGATTAGGAAGGAGAAGATACGATGCTATGGGGTGGCATTTGAGGGGAAAAGGGTGTTGATTGGGAAGGGGATTAATTAGGAAAAGTGCGTATAAAATTTAAATGTGAAAATTACTTGTTTAATTTCAGCATTTATAAGCGGGTTATGGTATAGACTACACTCGTATGCCCACATGCCCAGAAAAATTTCTGAAAGATTGCAATATTATGGGAGAAACTATTATGCTACGCAAACAAACTATAAAAATATCGGAATTATTATACCTACTGTTTTTTTGCCTTTTGTTGACAGCGAAAGGAATTGGTTTATATGATGGACAAACTGTTTTTAAGATATTTCTTGTGGCAGCATTGGCAGCATGGTTTAGTAAAATGTGCATGACTCTTTATACATTCAGGGAACTGTGCTGGGTGATTGGTCTGGTTGCTTTGGGAGGTATTGTTTATCTAGTCTCAGGAGAAAAAGGTATTTTATTTTGCGTAATGGTAGTAACGGGACTAAAAAATGTTTCACAGAAACGACTAATTAGAGTAGCCTTGTATTGCTGGTCATTATCATTTGGAGCTATGTTTCTGATTCATGCCCTGCATCTGGTGGATGGTCCATTTAAGGTACACGATAAATATGGAATGGGAATGGTAATCAGGTGGGGAATGGGGTATAGCCATCCCAATGTTCTGCACATATCTTATTTTACTCTTGTAGTATTGATTGTTTTGGCAGATCAAAGCAGATTTAACTGGAAAAAGGCGCTGGGACTGATGTTTGGAAATATATTGGTATTTCTATATTCTCTAAGCAATACGGGACTTTTGGTTGTAACGGCATATTTAATTTTGAACTTATATTGGGCTTATCGGGAAAAATTGAATAAATTTGAGAAAGCGTTGATACAGCTGGTGTTTCCGGTTTTCTTGATTTATTCCTTGGTTGCACCTTGGGTTTTACAAGGGAAAGCATTTGAAGTAGTCGATCGTATCACAAATACCAGATTCCGTCTGGCGAGAAAATTTTTGACAATGCAGCCTCCGACATTACTGGGAACCAGATTGGAGAAGATCATCACTTTCGATCAGACAATGGATAATTCCTATGTATTTGCATTTGTTACTTATGGAGTAGTTATTTTTGCGGTTATCATAGGTGCATATATGATTCTGATTCATCGTGAGTGCAAAGAACAGAAGGGAAAAGAAATATGCGTTGTTCTAAGCAGTTTGTTTGCGGGTCTTGCTGAACCTTTTTTGTTTAACACATCGTTTAAAAATATATCACTTATTTTTATGGATAATCTGCTGTTTAAAGAGGATGGAAGGCGGGAATACGGGTTTACAGATCTGGCAGAGAAAGAAATAGCTGTTCCTGTATTTCCTGAAAAAGGGAATGCAAAGAAAAAATTGAAAAAGGAATGGGCAGCAATTTGTCTGGTGGCAGCTTTTGGGGTGGTAATTGGTGCAGCAGTTTATCAGACTGTAAAAATAGATCCAGAACGGGTCATTGTTCCGAGAAAGGAATGCGATATAGAAGGAGAAAGAGAATCTGTATGGCTGACACCGGAGGAAGTTGCGCAAAATGCGCAAAATCATCAGGACAGGGTTATTGGTTATGTGGATCAGGAGACAGAAATGGTAATTTACTCCGGGAATATTGTGCGTTTAGAGCATTTCAGGGAATTAATAGCTGCTGCGTTGACAGCAGGAAGTGCAGCCGGAGCGTTAGCTTATGTATTTGTAGGTATACAATATAAAAGGAAAAAAGAATATGGCAGAGAAGTTAAAAAAAATTTTGATTATAAATAAGTTTTTATATCCAAATGGCGGTTCTGAAACCTATATTTTTAAATTAGGAGAAGAATTAAAACGTCAAGGACATGAAGTACAGTATTTTGGAATGAATGATGAACGAAATATTGTAGGGAATAAAGTGAATGCATATACTTCGAATATGGATTTTCATACGGGAAAACTTGCAAAGCTGATGTACCCTTTTAAAATTATTTATTCTATAGAAGCAAGAAAAGAAATTAGAAAGGTGTTGAAAGATTTTGAGCCTGATGTGATACATTTGAATAATTTTAATTTTCAAATCACACCTTCAGTTATATTTGAAATAAAGAAATATGAAAAAAAAACAGGAAAAAACGTAAGAATACTTTTTACAGCGCATGATTATCAGCTGGTTTGTCCAAACCATATGCTTCGGAGTCCTATATCGGAACAGAATTGTGAAAAATGTCTGGGAGGAAATTATGGATATTGTGTGAGAGGAAAATGCATCCATGGTTCTTTGGTAAAGAGTATTTTGGGGGCAGCAGAAGGGTATTTCTATCGAATTTTTAAAGCTTATCGTTATATTGATACAGTAATATGCCCCAGTTACTTTATACAGGAAAAACTGGAGCAACATCCGCAGTTATCCGGGAAGACTGTGGTAATGCATAATTTTTCAGTGGTAAGTCAAAAGGTAGCTGGAAAAACAGAAAAGGGTAATTATGTTATCTATTTTGGGCGTTATTCAAAAGAAAAGGGAATTGAGTCGCTATTGAATGCCTGTGAGAAACTGCCGCACATTCCATTTGTCTTTGCAGGAAAGGGACCGTTAGAAGAGAAGGTAAACCAGCTTTCCAATATTGAAAACAGAGGATTCCTGTCCGGAGAAGAATTAAAGCAGGAAATCCAAAAGGCAAAATTCAGTATTTATCCGTCAGAGTGGTATGAAAACTGTCCGTTTTCCGTGATGGAGTCCATAGAGAATGGAACTCCAGTGTTGGGAGCAAGAATAGGAGGTATTCCAGAACTGATTGATGAAGGAGAAACGGGAGAATTATTTGAGAGTGGAAATGAGGCAGAATTGGTTCAGAAGATAGAATACTTATGGGAAAATGATGAAAAGCTGAAAGAGTATTCGGATAACTGTTGGAAAAAGGATTTTACGGGAGTGGAAGAATATGTTGAAAGGCTTATAGGGATTTATGAAAGGTCAAAGTGAGGGAGAAAAGATGGCAACGCAGAGAACAAATACAACGTCGATTATGGCATCATTTGCTATATTAAAAAGTTTATCGGATGCAAAGAAATATCAAAGTCAGTATCAAATTTTGAGAGAGTTTATCAGATACATTATTTTTAATGATGCATTGTATTCTTTTTCTGCTATTGAGATGAAAAGCCGTTTGAATAATCATTTTTGCTTTTCGATTCCCGAAGCAGTTATTAAGACTGCACTTAAAAATATGCCAGAGGCAACCTTATCAGATGGAACATATGATATTTTAAGGAAAAATGTATGCACAGACACGCTATTCGAAGAAACAAAAAAAGAATCAGATAAATATGAAGCATGTATAATTAAGTTGTTGTCGGAGTACATATCAGTTAAAACCGGTAATAATATGATCAGTGAGGAAATACTTACACAGGAACTTGTTAATTTTTTAGTGGAAGATACATCTTCACATTCAATAAAGTATTCGGAACTTATCGGAGAGTTTGTTTTGGAAAATGAACATAATAAAGAAATCCAAGACGGACTGAACAAAATACGTGAAGGAAGTATCCTTTATATGGGACTAAGTCATAGTATTGGAGAAACTGGGAGTATTACGAAGCCGCTGGCACTTTATTTAGGAACAGAAGTTTTGTTTAGTCTTATCGGATATAATGGAGAGATATTTCAACAATTTGCAGATGATTTTTTTACACAAGTCCGCACAGCAAATGCAGGGAAGATGAAAAAGATAGCTCTTCATTATTTTTCTGAAGTTAAGAAAGAAATTGATGAATTTTTTGGAACGGCAAGCGATATAGTGGAAGGTAAAAAATACTGTTTACTGAATAAACCGGCAATGAAAGCAATAACAGATGGATGCTATACAGCTGCAGATGTGGATGTGAAAAAATCAGATTTCTATTATAAATTACGGTATTCCTTTGGTATTACGGAAGATCCACATGATAATTATTATGATGAAGAATATTTCTCTAATAATCTGGAGAGTTTTGATTATGATGAGGAGGAAGACAAGGGAAAGAAAAAAGAAGTGGCGGTTAGGCTTATCAGCCATATTAATAAGCTTCGTAATGGAAAGTATTTCCATAGTGACATTGAATCGGAACATATTATTGTAACAAATTCCCGGACAACCCTTCTTATATCTAAGGAATTATCAGAAAATATTAGAGTTGCAGAAGGTTTAGATAGTATCTGTAATTTTGCAGTTTCTCTTGATAGAATAACTAGTTTGCTTTGGTATAAACTTGGCAATGGATTTGCTAAATTTAAATTTCCTTCGAGTGTAAATGCAGTATTGAAAGCACGAATTGTTTTATCTGCGAGTGTAGCGAGAAAAGCGGAAAGAGAGTTCGCAAAGATAAAGAAAGAATATGAAAATGGGATTATTGACGATGACCAAGTTTCTGCGCGTATTATTACTCTTAGAAATAAGCCGGTTCTTCCAGAAGATCTGCAAGTAGATGATATTGATGAAATAATGGATTTTACACCTGAATATTTGAGTAGATACGAAGAACAAATTAAAAATACCAACAAGACTCTTCAAGAGAAAGAAGAAATAAATAAGGCTTTAAGGGCTGATAGAGATAAAAAGTTGTTTGAAAAGGATGAAGTGATTGTGGCACAAGCTAATGTAATAAAAGAGTCATCTGAGGAAAATGCATTACTGCGTGATGAGCTCAATAGGTATCATCAGAAAGAGAAAGAAGATTTATGGAAAAAGAACCATCGACGAAATATACTTTTGTTTCTTTGGAGTATTGTGTGGAAAGCAGGAGGGCTTGTTGGGGTAACGGCAATAGCAATTTATTTAGATAATAAGTATAACTTTAAAATTTTTTCATATATCTCGATGGGGATAGATGTAGTGGGCGTAATGTATACTTTGGGACCTGCGTGGAAGAAAAATAAAGAGAAATATTTGAAAAATAATTTAGATATTATAAATAACGATTTAGAATAAGTTGTAAAAATTGTTAAAAACGGATTACAGAAGCAGGAAAATAGCATCTTAGAGAAGATATAAAGGAAGTGAGGAAAAGTGAGAAAATGAAGAAAAATTTTATTCAGAAGAATTATAAATGGTGTCTTGCGATTATTGAAATATTAGTTATCTTAATATGCCTTTTGCCGTTTCTTCGTCCATTGCAAAGCTTTGTTTTTGAAGGAAAAAATTTGGAGGCAGAGGGTGCTGTATTTTTAGATAAGTTTTCAGATGAGATGGAAAATGGGTGGTATATAGATGAGACGATGGTAGAAACAGATTCTAATCTGGCAGAGAATTATTTCATTAGAATGCCTTTTATCGATGCTGATAGAGGAAGTTATCAGGTACGTATATCCTATTCGACGGGAGCAGATACGTCAACTTATAAAACAGTGGTAATGTCAAATCAATACACGATAAAAATGGGCAGGTGGGAGGTGCCTTTAAGTCAAGATAAGGAAGAGGTAGTATTTACTTTTGAATCAGGAAATGCAATAGATGATTATCAGCTTATTATAAATTACGGAGGTGATAGTTGGCTGTTTGTCAATGAGATTTCTGTAACAGAGACAAATGATTGGAAAGTGAAACAATTAGTTTATGCACTACTGATAATTGCTGCAATAGATACTTTGCTTTATTTATATAAGAAAAAAAAGTACTTATTCGAAAAAGAACAATTGACGACTGCTTTTTTACTTGGTTTAATTATTATTTTTTCAAGTTTACCCGTTTTTACAGAATACTTTTATGATGGGCATGATTTGCCATTTCATTTGAATAGAATAGAAGGATTAAAAAATTCTTTGATGGCGGGGCAATTTCCAGTGCGAATGCATTTTAGCTCTTTGAATGGAGCTGGATATCCAGTGTCAATTTTTTATGGTGATATATTTTTGTATATTCCTGCTGTAATGAGGATACTTGGATGGTCAGTGCAAGATGCATATCAGATATTTATTTTATTAATAAATATTGCTACATGTGTTATTATGTTTCTGACAACAAAAAGTATATTTAAGAATGAGAAATTGGCTGTTTTGGGTGCTTTTATTTATATGACAGCACCATATCGTTTGGAGTGTATTTACTTAAGGGCGGCAGTAGGGGAATACACTGCAATGTGCTTTTATCCACTGATTATTTATGGATTATATCGGATTTATACAGATGATATGGAAAGAAAAGAAAATCGAAAAAATTATTGGTTTTTAGCAGTTGGATTTTGTGGTTTGGTAAACAGTCATATTATTAGTTTATTTTCCGCTTTTTTGATGACAGCATTCTTTTGTGTATTATGTATTAAAAAAACTTTTACAAAAAAAATATTTTTACAGTTATTCAAAGCTGCATCGTTGACAATGGGTATGAGCCTATGGTTCTTAGTGCCATTTGCAGATTATATGAGAACGGGGATTAAAGTAAAAGATACGTTTGCTCCGGGAGTTTTTACAGAAAGAGCTGTAACATTGAATCAGTTATTTACACTGTTTGGAGGTGGAGAAGGAAAGCAATATCCTATATCTGGCGAGTTAACAGGTGGAATAGAGATGTCTTATGCAATTGGGGGAGCTTTACTGGCGGCAATTATACTGTATGTCATTTGTTTGATTAATTTAAAAAAGGAAAAGGACAGAGTAGGAAAGTTTGGATACATTGTATTTATATTTTCATTGATTGCATTATTTGCAACAACAACATATTTTCCATATGATTTGTTTGAACATTTTGGGAAAATTGTTTTATTTGTGATGAACGGAGTGCAATTTCCATGGAGATTTTTAAGTATTGCATCTGTTTGCGCTTCTTTCACTGCGGTAGTAGTTGTAAGGTGGATAAAGTCAGAAGGAAAGCAAGCGATATGTTATAGTATTGTTAGTATTTTCATTGTATTAGGGCTTATTTCTGCAAGCTTTTTTATAACCGACTATACGCAAAAGAGCGAAAAAATATATTGGAGAGATGAGCAGGATATTGATAGCCGGATGATTGGATCAGGTGAGTATTTGCCTAAGGGGGCACCCAAAGGATATGATGATAATTCAGTGCTTGGAAGTGAAGGAATAGAGATTATAGAATCGGGACGCGATAAAGATGTATATTGGGTAGAGTGTTCTAATACGAAGGGAGAGGAGGGGCATGTTGATATTCCAGTGCTGGACTATAAAAATTATGAAGCGGAAGATAGTACAGGAAAAGAATTTATAATAGAGACTGGAGAAGAAAAGAGAATCAGAGTACAAATTCCGGCATATTATAGAGGAAAAATTCAGGTTGAATATAAAATACCATGGTATTGGAGAATGAGCGAGGTTATATCAGCATTTACAATAGCTGGAATGATTATATCGATATTAAGGAAAAAATTATCATACTATATTTCTAAGAAAGAGTCAGAAATATAACCGTAAAATAGCAAGCGTACTTTTAAAACTACCATATATAAAATAATAGATTTATCACTATAAAGATCAGAAAATTTAAAAGTCTATTTTGGAAGTTTTGCTACATGAGGTAGCTATGACATAGTAGAGCATATGCTTGTTGGAGAGGTACTATAGAGACTACTACTTGTAATAGGAGAAAATAAATGTTTCATAGATTTAAATTTGATACATTGATGATTATAGGGGCAGAAGCATATATAATTCTTCCAATTATGATTTTTGCATGTGGTTGGTTAAAACCGCTTGTAGCCTTATTATGTTGTGGTGTTTTGGGAAACTTTTGGTGGAGGTTGCACCGGTCTTTTATTTCCAAAAGAATACTATGTGCTGAAACAAAAACTTTTTGGATTAGTATAATCCTGAATTATTCACGACTTTGCCACGAATGTGGCTGAAAGCCACATAGTTACTGTATTTTAACTGAATATTGCTTTTCACCTATCAAGTGAATGAAAAAAGAGCATCCATTTGTGGT
>URRW01000006.1 GCA_900550285.1 uncultured Lachnospiraceae bacterium | reverse complement strand
ATAAAATGATAGAAAATATGATTTCTTCTAATCCTGATTTTGAAAATGCTGTCCAATTCCTCTGTACCATTCCGGGTGTCAAACGTGATAGTGCCATCACTATCATCTCCGAAATCGGTACTGATATGTCTCAGTTCTCAAATTCCAAACGTTTATGTTGCTGGGCTGGTTTAACACCTGGCAGCAATGAATCTGCTGGTAAGAAGAAGTCTGTTCGGATTACACGTGCCGGAGTCTACCTCAAACCTGCATTAGTACAGTGTGCTCATGCAACCGTAAAATCTGACAAATCTCCTTACTACAAAAAGAAATACGAATCTCTTGTTAAACGCCGTGGCAAGAAAAGAGCCATTATCGCTATTGCCCGTATGATTCTTACTGCCATCTATCAGATGCTGTCTACTGGCGAGCAGTGGAATCCGAGTGATCTTTATAAAATCGATATGCCTGCAGCTCTTGTTGAAAAACAAAAAGCAAAAGCTATCAAGCAAGCCAAGAAACTATTGCAACGAGAAGGACTACTTCCACCTGACGAACCATTAGCTTCTTGAACTAATTTCCTAACTCTATAATACTTCAAAAAGTTGCCTGCTTTAGACAGCTTATTCAAGTGCGCCACTCTATGGCTTTCCTCTACTTTCTTTCACACTACCTCTCCTTTTCTTTTTCATTCAGGGGAAGCCCCGATTGCCGACTTTTGCGCATAAAAAATGCGCGTAGCAAAATGCGCACATTTTTCATGTCAACCTTATTTTTTTCAGCCGCTACAGTATAACATCCCTTTTTTGATTGGCAAGATGTTTTTCACAAACAGGTAACAGACAGCTCCCCGTCAAACACAAACTCCGCCGGCCCGGTCATGAAAATATGGTTGCTCTTTTCCTCCCATTCCACTAAAATGGAGCCGCCCAGCACATCCACCGTCACCGTCCGCCCGGTATGTCCGTTCAAAAAGCATGCCGCAGCCGTCGCGCAGCAGCCCGTTCCGCAGGCGAGTGTTTCCCCGGTTCCCCGCTCCCAGACGCGCATTCTTACATGGTCTTTGGAAAGCACCTGCACAAATTCCGTATTGGTCCGGCGCGGAAACCGTTCGTGGTTTTCAAACAGCGGTCCGGTCTGCTCCAGCGCAAAATGCTCCGTATCGTCCACAAATACGACCGCGTGGGGATTTCCCATGGAAACGCAGGTCATCCGGTACTCCCTGCCGCCGACCTCAATCGGCTCGTCCACCGCCTGCGCCCCGTCCGCAAGCACGGGCACTTTTTCCGCCTCAAAAACCGGCTCGCCCATATCCACGCGCACCGACCTTGTTTCGCCCTTTTCCACCGTCAGCTCCATCCGCTTGATGCTGCCGCCGCTGATGACCGTAAACTGTTCCCGATCGGTCAGCCCTCTGTCATGCACATATTTTGCCACGCAGCGGATGCCGTTTCCGCACATTTCTGAACGGCTTCCGTCCGCATTGTACATTTCCATCTCAAAATCTGCCTCGTCCGACGGATTGATAAAGATCACGCCGTCGCCGCCGATTCCGAAATGGCGGTCGCTTGCAAACCGCACAAAATCCGGCTTTTTCTCCTGTGGGATCTTTACGTCAAAGCCGTTGATATAGACATAATCGTTTCCGCAGCCCTGCATTTTTGTAAATCTGATCTTCAATTTCTTCTCCTCTTTTCCGGTTTTCCAGTCATATTCCCGCCGCCCTGCGCGTACATTGGAATAACAAACCAGGCGGGGGGATCGCAATGAATTCCAAAACCAAAATCGTCGTACTTCATTTAAAGGAATTGATATATACCGGCATTTTCGCACTGCTCGGCATCCTGTTTCTCGTGCTCATGGCGCTCATGTTCATGCCTGCAAAAACCGGGGAAAAGCCCGATCTTTCACAGGAAAAATCCATCTATGTCCCCGGCAAATATACCACCTCTTTGCAGATCGGGGAAAGCAGCGTGGATGTGGAGGTCGTGGTTGATCAGTCAAACATTACCTCCGTGCGTCTCGTCAATCTGACGCAGGTTGTCTCCACCATGTACCCTCTGATGGAGCCCTGCATGGATACCATTGCCGATCAGATCTGTGAAAAGCAGTCTCTGACAGACATCGTCTATCCCGATGAAAACAAATATACTTCCCAGCTTCTGATCGGCGCCGTGGACGCTGCCTTACAAAAAGCGGCGCTGCCGACACCCGCTGCGCCCTGATCTTCTTTTGCCGGAAACGCTGAAGGGCTGTGCCGTTTCAGCGTTTCTGCGGGGGATTTTCCATTCTTTAAAAATCCAGTTCTTTTTCCCACGCAGCCCGGGACGCGTCCGACGGCATCCGCAGATCTCCCCGCGGCGATACCGCGACGCTTCCCACCTTCGGCCCGTCGGGCAGGCAGGAGCGTTTAAACTGCTGCGCAAAAAATCTTCTCACGAATATCCTGAGCCATTTTTTTACCGTTTCCCCGTCATAGCGCCCTGCGAAGGCTTCCATCGAAAGCCGGTATATTTTCTTTGGCCCAAAGCCACAGCGCAGCATATAGTATAAAAAGAAATCGTGCAGCTCGTAGGGGCCTACCAGCTCCTCCGTCCGCTGGCTGATCTTTCCGTCCTCCGGCGGCAGAAGCTCCGGGCTGACCGGCGTATCCAGCACGTCTGAAAGGACACTGCAAAGCTCTTTTGCACATTCCCCTGCATTCTCTTTTGCACGCTCTCCCGCAGACTCCCCTGCACGCTCTTTTGCGCGGTCGGCGCAGTACTGCACCAGATGGCGCACGAGCGTTTTTGGCACGCCTGCGTTTACCCCGTACATGGACATGTGGTCGCCGTTATAGGTCGCCCAGCCAAGCGCAAGCTCCGATAAGTCGCCCGTGCCGATCACCATGCCGTTTCTCTGGTTCGCCAGATCCATCAGCACCTGCGTCCGCTCCCGCGCCTGCCCGTTTTCATAGGTCACGTCGTGCACCTTAGGATTGTGCCCGATGTCTTTAAAATGCACGCTTACCGCTTCTTTGATATTCACTTCCATCAGCTCTGCGCCCAGCGCCCTTGCCAGACGGCAGGCGTTGTCGTAGGTTCTGTCGGTTGTCCCAAAGCAGGGCATCGTCACCGCCAAAATCCCTGCCCTGTCTTTTTCCAGAAGGTCGAATGCCCGCGCCGTCACAAGGAGCGCCAGCGTCGAATCCAGACCGCCGGACACGCCGATCACCGCCGTCTGCGCTCCCGTATGGGAAAGACGTTTTTTCAGCCCGTGCGCCTGAATCTCTAAAATCTGGGAGCACCGTTCCTGCCGCTCCTGCCCCTTTGCGGGCACAAAGGGCCTCGGGTCAAAGCAGCGCGTCAGCTTCGTTTCTTCTTCTTTCAGGGAAAACGGGATCTTCAGATACTGTTCGCCGCCCTCCTGCACAAAGGTGCTGATCCTGCGCCGCTCCCGCATCAGATAGGACACATCCAGCTCCGATACCGCCGCTTCCTGGCTGAACCGTCCGTTTTCTGCCAGCAGCGTCCCGTTTTCCCAGATCATATTATGGCCGGAAAAAACAAGATCCTGCGTGGATTCGCCCTCGCCTGCGCTGGCATACACATAGCCGCACATCAGCCGCGCGCTCGCCGCCGAAAGAAGCTTTCTGCGGTACTCGTCCTTTCCCACCGTTTCATTGGAGGCGGACAGGTTGACGATCACCGACGCGCCCGCCTTTGCCAGCCCCGTGGACGGCGTGTCCGGCACCCATGCGTCCTCGCACACCTCGCAGCCTACGGTCAGCCCCTTCATCGTTTCGCAGCAAAACAGGATGTTTGCGCCAAAGGGGATCCTTTTGCCGTCAAATACCGTCTCCGTCACGCTCCCTTTTCCCGGCGCAAAATAACGCAGCTCGTAAAATTCCCCATAATTGGGCACGTTCTGCTTCGGCACCAGCGCCAGAAGCTCCCCGTTGCAGACCGCCGCCGCCACATTATAAAGCTTGCCGTCCTTTTCCCACGGAAGCCCTGCGAACACCAGCGCGTCATATCCTTTCGTGTGGGACACTACCGTGCGCAGCCCGTCCAGCGCCTCTTCCAAAAGCCGCTCCTGCAAAAACAGATCCCCGCAGCTATAGCCCGTAATGCACAGCTCCGGCAGCACGACCAGCTTTGCGCCCTTTTTTTTGCATTCATCCAGCACCCGGCAGATTTCAGCCGCATTCCACTCCGGATCTGCCACGCGGACCTTCGGCGCTGCCGCCGCCGTCTTTAAAAAACCGTCCTTCATACGTCCTCCTCTGCCCTGCGTCCCGGCACATACCTTTTTCTCTGCCGGACTCTTCTATCTGTCTGACTCTTTTATCTGCCGGACTTTTTTTCCAGCCTGCGCAGCTCGTCTACGCTGAACACATAATTTTTCCCGCAGAAATGGCAGTTTACCTCGATTGGCTCGCCATCCTCGATCATTTCGCAAAGTTCCTTTTTCCCGATGGAGATCAGCGCCTTTTCCACCCGTTCCTTACTGCAGCTGCATGAAAAGCTGCACGGCATCCGGTCTGTGATCTCCACGTCAAAGCCGTCCAGCACCCGCCCCAGCAGCTCCTCCGGCGTAAGCCCCTGATCCAGAAGCGCCGTCACAGAATTGATCAGCGACAGGTTGTGCTCCAGCTTTGCGATCGTTTCCTCCTCCGCAAAGGGCATGAGCTGGATGATAAAGCCGCCCGCACACCGCACCGTATTGTTTTTTTCCATTAAAACGCCAAGCCCCACGGAGGAAGGCGTCTGCTCCGACGCAGCAAAATAGTTGGTCAGGTCGTCTCCGATCTCGCCGGTGATCAGCTCCGTCTGTCCCACATAAGGATCCTTTAACCCCATATCCCGGATAACGTTAAGCGTTCCTCTCCCGACTGCCCTGCCTACGTCCAGCTTGCCTTTTTCGTTGGCAGGCAGGATCACATCCGGCACTTCTGCGTAGCCCTTGACCTCGCCCTGCGCGTTTGCCGTTACCGTAAGCCCCCGCACCGGCCCGTCGCCCTTTATCTGCAGCGTCAGAAGATCCTTTTCCCCTTTCAGCATGCTGCCCATCATGACGCCCGCCGTCAAAAGCCGTCCCAGCGCTGCCGTTATGACAGGGCTTGTATTATGCGCCTGTCTTGCCGTTTCCACCGTATCCTTTGTCGTTACCGCAAACGCGCGGATCTGCGCGTTTCCTGCGGTCGCCCTTACCATATAATCTGTCATATCCATCCTTTCTGACGAAAGCCTTTCGTCTCCGCCGTCCTGTTTTAGCGCTTTCCCTGTTCCCGGGCGATCACATAGATCCGCTCGCTCTCTTTGCGCACTGCACCGTGGGTATCCGCGTCCAGCGCTTCCACAAACCGAAGCCCCGCCTGCTCCACGAGCGCTTTGATCACGGGAAGCGTGTAGCCTCTCTGAAAATGCGTCTCCGTAAACTTCCGGAACAGCCCCTTTTCCTGACGCACAAAAATCGTCAGGTCGTATTCGTTGATCTGATCTGTCTCGTCATAATAATTTTCCCAGATGAAGCTGCAGTCATCCCTGTTTTCCGCGATCGTGCTGTCCCCGATCACGTTCTGATATTTGTACACCGTATTAAAATCAAATAAAAACAGCCCGTCCGGATCCAGATAATTGTTCACAAGCCGGAATGTCTCCAAAAGCCCATCCTCTTCCAGCAGATAATTGACGGAATCGCACAGGCTGATCACCGCCCGCACCGTGCCGTAAAGCTCAAATTCCCGCATATCCTGCTGCAGATATAAAATATCCAGCCCCGACGCTGCCCGCTTTTCCATGGCGATGTCCAGCATCCGGTCGGACAGATCCACGCCGATCATGTCATAGCCTTTTTTTGCCAGAAGCTCCGTCACAGAGCCTGTGCCGCAGCCCAGATCGAGCACCAGGCCGTCCCGGATGCCCGCGCCCTTTAACGTCTCCTCTACAAAATCAGCCCATTCCCCATACGGCGTTTCATCCATAAAGCGGTCGTAAACCTCGGCAAAGTCCTCATACATCTCCACTGTTTTCTCCATGCTGCAAATAGTCCTCCAAAAATCCGGTCAGCCGCTCCATCTGCTCCTTTGTCCCGATCGTGATCCGCAGATAGCCGTCGATCCTGGGCTTCTCAAAATAGCGCACATAAATGCCCGCCTTTCTGAGCGCGGCAAACAGCTCCTTTGCGGCGATCCTCTCATGCTTTGCAAAAATAAAATTCGCCGCCGAATCCGGGAAGGAAAATCCCAGCCGCTTCAGCTCCTTCTTCGTCTGCTCCCGCGTTTCCACGATCCTTTGCACCGTATCTTTAAAATAAGCGTCCGCCTCCACGCACGCCTTCCCGCAGGCGGTCGTTACCCGGTTCATCGTATAGGAATTAAAAGAAAACTTCACGTCGTTCAAATATCCGATCAGCTTCTTTGATCCGATGGCAAAGCCGATCCGCATCCCCGCCATCGCGCGGGATTTGGAAAAGGTCTGCACCACCAGCAGGTTTTCATATTTTTCCACAAGCGGCAGGGCGCTCTCTGCCCCGAAATCCACATATGCCTCGTCCACGATCACCACGGACGACAAGTTGGCGGCTATAATCGCCTCCACCTCCTCAAGCGGCAGGGCAAGCCCGGTGGGCGCGTTCGGGTTCGGGAAGATGATTCCTCCGTTTTCCCGCATATAGTCCTCTTTTTTCAGGCAGAAATCCTGATCCAGCGGCACTTTTTCATAGGGGATCCCGTAAAGCTGCGCCCACACGTCGTAAAACGAATAGGTGATGTCCGGAAACAGCACCGGCTTTTTTCCGTTGAAAAAAGTCAGAAATGCCATCGCCAGCACGTCGTCCGAGCCGACGCCCACAAATACCTGCTCCTTTTCCACTTTATAATAAGCTGCCAGCGCTTCCGTCAGCTCCAGCGCCTCCGGATCCGGATAAAGCCGCAGATCGTCCGCCGCAAAACGCGCCAGCGCCTCCTGCACCGCAGGCGCCGGCGGATACGGGCATTCGTTCGTGTTCAGCTTGATGACGCCGCTTTCTTTGGGCTGCTCCCCGGGCGTATAGGGCACGACCTTACGCACATTTTGTTCCCAGCTTCCTGTTTTTAACGGTTCCATGTTCTCCTCCCGGCTCATGCCATCGCTTCTGCTTTTAACGCCTCTTTTGCCTGCTGGATCTGTACAAGCTCCACAAATTCCTCCAGGCACAGGTTATGCTCCTTCATATATTCTGCCGCTTCCCTTCCTACATAGCGGTAATGCCACGATTCAAAGGAGATCATCGTGATCTCTTCCTTGTCCTTGGGATAGCGCAGGATAAATCCATATTCCGCCGCGTGCTCCGCCAGCCATTTTGCCTCCTCCGTGTCCGCCTGGGACTCGTCAAGGCTCTGGTGGTTCTTGCCGACGATGTCCACCGCCAGCCCCGTGTGGTGCTCGCTCGCCCCGGTCAGCGCGATCTGCTCCTTTGTCTTAAAAAAGGCGTCCTTGTAGCTCATGCCCCTGCGCACAAACTTAGCGATCGACTCGTCCATCAGCTGATCCTGCTTTTTGTAATCCCGGTAAGAAGAGCAGATCATCAGATTGTGCCCCTCCTTTTTCGCGGCGTCGATCATCGCTTCCAGATCCTTCCGGATCCGCCTGTCCACCCGCTGCCCGTTATATGTCTTTTCCAGCTCCACCTCAAAATCCTGCGGAAGCATATTCAGCTCGTTTGCAAGCACATAGTTCCAGTCAGACAGATCCACCTCAAAGGGGATCTTTTCCATTTTTAAAAGCGCATTTTCTTCCGCCATCGCCGCCACGATCCCCGCCTCTTCTTCCAGCTCTTCCTTTTCCGCCGTCAGCGTCTCCACCTGCTTCTGCGCGTTTAAAAGCTTCGCATTCGCCTCCGCCAGTCTGCTGTCCAGCTCCCCGTATGTCAGATAAAAGCAACTGGCCAGCGCTCCTGCGATCACCACAAAGCCACCGGCCAGTCCAAATGTCCATTTCTTAAAATCCTGTTTCTTCACTGCGTCACTGCCTTTTCCTTTGTTTTTCCACATTATCTGTTCTAGTATATTCTGAAACGCGCCCGGATACAAGGGGAATTTTGAAAATTTCATTTTTTCTTGACATCCCTTTTCCCGGGGCTTATAGTAAAAAGGAACAAAATAAAGAAATGCCAGGGGAGCTATTGCTGAGACTGAATCCTAACGGATTCTGACCCTCACACCTGAACCGGATAATACCGGCGGAGGGAGGCAGTTTTTATAAATGTATGGAAGGCGGGCGTCTCTTGCGCGTCTGCGCTTTCCCGTATTTATAAGGACTAAAGATACCCCTCCTGTGCATACAAGGAGGTTTTTTTATGCTTTCATTTTTTGCAGTCCCCATCACAGATGAATGGGGCACAACCTATCAGCTCACCACCGCGGGCTATACTGCGCTGGTGCTTCTCATGCTGGCGATCCTTCTGCTTGCCTGCTTTATCGGCGGCTCCGTGAAGAAACCGCACTTTTCCACGCGCCAGCTCGTCTTTTCCGCAATGGCGATCGCCGCGGGAACCGTCACTTCCATGATCAAGGTGTTCGATATGCCGATGGGCGGCTCCGTAACGCTTCTGTCCATGCTGTTCATCTGCCTGATCGGCTATTGGTACGGCCTGGGCGCCGGTCTGATGACCGCCATTTCCTACGGATTTCTGCAGCTTATCATCGACCCTTACATCATGAGCATCCCGCAGATGCTGACCGACTACATTTTTGCCTTCGGCGCGCTCGGTTTATCCGGCATTTTCTCCAAATCCAAAAACGGGCTGGTAAAGGGCTATGCCATCGGCGTCCTCGGCCGCTATTTCTTCTCCTTTTTGTCCGGCATGATCTTTTTTGGAACCTATGCCGCCGACTACGGCATGTCCGCTCCCGTATATTCCCTTGTATACAACGGACTGTATCTGGGCGCGGAGGCGCTTATCACGATCGTGATCCTCATGCTCCCTCCGATGAAAAAGGTTATGGGACAGTTAAAAACGCTGGCAGTGCAGGGATAAGCCTTCCGGCAAAATAACCGCACCAAAAAAGGCGCCACCCGCAGCTTTTTGCAGATGACGCCTCTTTTTTATTCGGCACAAACGATTTTATCTGATCTCGATGCTCCACCGGTTCTCATACGTCTCCCCTGCCGGAAGATGCACCAGACCGGGCTGCTTTGCCAGATCCTCGATCACGCCCTTGCGGGAAGGAAGCGACGACCACGGCTCGATGCACACATAGGGCGCGTCCGTAAACGGCATATGCCAGATTCCCAGATAGTCCATCTGCGGATAGGACACGCGCACCGCCCTCGTCCCTTTTTCCGAACAGAGCGTCACGGCTTTCGCCATATCGCGCAGGACGATCGCATCCTGATCGAACATCTTGTGGGAAAACGCAAGCTTCCCGTTATCCAACGCAAATTCTGCGTCCTCCCCGTTTACGAAGCAGTCCTCCGAAAAGCCCACGCGCACGGGATTTTTCTCCCCGTCAAACTGAAGGCAGTAATCCTCAAAGGACAGCCCCTCTTCCAGCGGCGCCATAAAGCCCGGATGGCCGCCCACGCCGAAATACATCATAGAGCTGTCCCGGTTTTCTACCGCAAAGGTCACATGGAGCGTATTGTCCGCCAGCTCATAGATCAGGCGATATACGAAGGCAAAGGGATACATTTTTCTCGTTTCCTCGCTGTCGGAAAGCTTCAGCACAAGGCAGTCCGCCGTCTGCTTTTCTGCTTCCAGCTCCGAAGCGTTTAAAAATCCGTGGATCGGCATTTCATAGGTTTTGCCGTCCAGCGTGTATTTGCCGTCCGTCAGGCGCGCAATGTAGGGAAACAGGTTCAGCGCCCGGTCCTGCCAGTAGGCTGCGTCCCCCTGCCATAAATATTCGTGCCCGTCCTTTGTCTGCACAGACCACAGCTCGCCGCCCCGGCTGTTTACCTGTACCTTTAACCGTTCATTTTCCAGCGTATAGATCATAATACCCTTCCTTTCCGGCAAACTCCTGCATGCCCTCCCGGTCACACAAACGGATTCCAGAAACGGCTTCCGTCCGCATAGGTGACCGCCAGCGCTGCCGCCATAAATAAAACCGCAAACCCGATCGTCAAAAAGTCATTTCGTTCCAGCTTTTTTCCCATGTACCACGTGCGCTTTTTGTTTTTGCCAAAGCCGCGCAGCTCCATCGCGTTGCTGACCACGTCGATGCGCTCCATGCTCGAAAACAGCAGCGGGAAAATGATCGAGCTCATCTTTTTGATGCGTTCCCACAAAGACGCCTTGCTGCTCATTTCGATGCCCCTCGCCTCCTGCGCGTGCTTGATCTTCGTAAAATCAGACTGCACATCGGGCACATACCGCAGCGCGATGGCGATGGAATAGCCCACATTGTAGCTGATGCCGATCCGGTTTAAGCTCGCCGCAAATTCGCTCGGGTTGGTCGTCACGATAAACAAAAGCACCACCGGCGTCACCGTGAAATATTTCAGCATGACGTTAAACTCGTAAAAAAGCTGCTCCTTTGTAATATTGTGCCTGCCAAACAGCCGCACGAGCACCGTTTCCGTCCCGTAGATCTCCGTCCCCTGATTGGGCGAAAAGATCCAGATCGCCAGAAGGTTGATGCATAAAAACAGCAAAATAAACCAGAACACCGTCCCGACCTGCTTCCATTCCACCTTGGATACCGCAAAAATAACCGCGCTCAAAACGAGCATGACCAGAAGCACCCGCGTGTCATAGGTCAGCATTCCGGTCAGCGACCAGAGCAGAAAAAAGGTCAGCTTGGAAACGCCGGAAAGCCGGTGAATCCAGGTATCCTTGGGACTATAGGTCAGAAGTCTGCCCGCCATCGGCTCTCACCTGCCTTTCATAATGAATAAACCGCTCCACAAAGCCCGACGCATCCTCAATCCCGCACCGTACCGCCAGATCGTAAAGCGACGTCTTTTTTAAATAGGCACGGTCTGCAGCCGCCTCGTCTGTCAGGACGTTTGCCGGCGTATCGTCCGCGATAAGCTGCCCGTCCGCAATGACGATCGCCCGGTCCGTATATTCCAGCATCAGGTGCATGTCGTGGGTGATCATGATGATCGTGATGCCAAGCGTCTCGTTGAGCTGCTTTAAAAATTCCATGATCTCCGTGTAATGCCGGTAGTCCTGCCCCGCCGTCGGCTCGTCCAGAATCAGGATCTCCGGATCCATCACAAGGATGGAGGCGATCGTGACGCGCTTTTTCTGCCCGAAGCTCAGCGCCGATACGGGCCAGTTGCGGAACGGATACAGGCCGCAGATCTTTAGCTTTTCATAGACCCGCTCCTTTACCTCGTCCTCCGGCACTCCGCGCACCCTCAGACCCAGCGCCACCTCGTCAAAGATCATCGGCTTGGAAATCATCTGGTTCGGATTCTGCATGACAAGCCCGATGACCTCGCCCCTCTCCTTGATGGATTTGGTTGAAATATCGGATTCATTTAACAAGATCCTGCCTTTATCCGGATTGATAAACCCGCAGATCAGATTGGAAAGCGTGCTCTTTCCCGCCCCGTTTTTGCCGACGATCGCAAGCATTTCGCCCTTTCCGATGCGGAAATCAATGTTGGAAAGCACCGGATTTCCCGTGATATAGGAAAAATCCAGATCCAGCACTTCAAGCGCCGCATTTTTGCGCGCCTTCGTCTCCGGAAGGCTCACCTCTTCAAACCATGCCCGCACCTGCTCCCTGTAAGGGGCGATGTCCATCGTCTCCACATGCTGCAGCTTATCCTGCGCCCTAAGCTGACAGCCCGCATGCTTGAGCGCCGTCACATACAGCGGCTCCCGGATGCCTTCTTTTTCCAAAATATCCGACGCTAAAAGCTCGTCCGGGGTCATATCCGCCGCAACGCGCCCCTCCCCGATCACCACGATCCGGTCCACATCCCGGTACAGCGCGTCCTCCAGACGGTGCTCGATGATGATTACGGTCTTATCCCGCTCCCGGCAGATCCGGTCGATTAAGTCAATCGCCCGCTTGCCCGTAGCAGGATCGAGATTTGCCAGCGGCTCGTCAAACAAAAGGATGTCCACGTCGTCCACCAAAACGCCCGCCATGGAAACCCGCTGCTTCTGCCCGCCGGACAGCTCCGTGGGCGCGTGGCTTAAAAGCGTCTTAATATCCACCACTTCCGCCACCTCGTCCACCAGACGAAACATTTCGTCCTGCGCGACACAGTCATTTTCCAGCGCAAAGGCGACGTCCTCCGCCACGGTCAGCCCGATAAACTGCCCGTCCGTATCCTGCAGCACCGTCCCGACGATTTTGGACATGCCGAAAATCCCCGTTTTCGCAGGCTCTTTGCCGCCTACCGTCAGCGTCCCGCTGCTTTCCCCGGGGAATGAAAAAGGAACCATTCCGTTGATGCAGTGCACCAGTGTCGATTTTCCCGACCCGGACGGTCCCACGATTAAAACCTTCTCCCCGGGATAGACCTTTAAGTCAATATCCCGGAGCGTAGGCTCAGACTGTGATCGATATTTAAAAGTATAATTTTTAAACTCGATGATTGGAGTCATTGATCAGTCCTCTTTTGAAAGGCTTCCGGATTTTGCGCCGACCTTCGCATAAGCCGCCAGCAGCAGAGTTCCCAGAATACCGATGATGATTACGTTTGCGATGGTAGCTCCCACGCCCTGTGCAAATACCTTTTTAGCAGGCTCAGCATAGATAAGGATATCCAGAACAGGAGCGACCACTATCCATGCCACGGCATTTGCGATTACCTGAACGACATTGAACAGGATGATTTCCTTCTTACCAAAGCTGCCTTCTTTTACCCTGTATTTTGCAGCAAACAGACCTACTATGATACCGAATACCGCATCTGGGAACACCCAGCTCCACCATACGCTTCCGTAAAATACCGCATCGCCCAGCGCATGTCCGATCAGGCCGATCGCGCCGCCTACAACGGGACCGAATACTGCGGAAAAGAATGCCAGGACCGCCGCGCGGGTCTGCATCGCCGTATTGGGAATGAATCCCAGCGGAATCTGTACGTTGGTCAGCACGATGAACAGCGCCGTGCCGATACCGATTGCTACCACATGTTTGATACCGAACTTCTTGTCCATGAGAATCCTCCTCATATGTAAAAATTTTATAAACACAATCTTTACTATATACAATCCGCCGGTATTTTTCAATCTTTTTCTTATTTTTCTTTTGCTGCCGGGCGGCTGCACGGCTTCTGCCGCCGGCGCTGCATGGTTTATTTTCCCATCTCCGGCGGGCGCTCCATCCTTTCGTATGCCGCCTTCAGCCTGCTAAGCGCCCTTTTCTCGATCCGGCTCACATAGCTTCTTGAAATCCCCAGCCGCTCCCCGACCTCCTTCTGCGTCGCCTCCCTGCCGTCCCTTAAGCCGTAGCGCAAAGTCAGCACGCAGCATTCCCGTTCTGTCAGGGCTTCTGCCATCAGGCAGGGAAGTGCTCCCAGACAGCGTTTTTTCTCCATTTCCTCCACCAGATCCGGCTGCTCCTGCTCCACCACGTCCAGCAGGCTGATCTCGTTTCCCTCCCGGTCGGTTCCGATCGGCTCGAACAGGGAAACCTCCCTCGATATTTTTTTCCGGCTGCGCAGCAGCATCAGAAGCTCGTTGTCGATACAGCGCGCCGCGTAGGACGCCAGACGGATCTTTTTGTCCGGGTCAAAGGTTTCCACCGCCTTGATCAGCCCGATCGTCCCGACAGAGATCAGATCCTCCATATCCTCGTCTGCGCTGCCGTATTTTCTGGCGATGTGCGCCACCAGCCTCAGATTGCGCTCGATCAGGAGCCGTCTCGCCTCGCTTTTTCTTCCTGCATCGCTGTCCTTCAATGCCTGTATGCAAAGCCTTTCCTCCTCTTTTGACAGGGGTTTCTGAAACGTTTTCACACATAGCTCCCCGACCGGAGCTTCTCTCCGGCTCCAACAGTTTACTCTATTGTATGTGCGCGTTTTCTGCCCTGTGCCTTTCCAACTGTCCCTTTTTCAGTCCGCAGGCTTTTCTCAGTCTGCAGACCGAAAACAGTCTGCGGATCCCGCCAGCTCGCCCAGCGTCGTTTCCGCCCAGCTGTAGTTTGTCAGATAACTTCCTTTAAAAAGCTGCGCGTGCTCCTCCCTGCCGGAAAGATATTCGTACAGGTCGCACCGGATCCGTTCCGGGACGATCCGGCGCTTGCCGTCCACCGTCTCGATCACGTCCAGAATGCCGTATTCCTCCAGCGTATTTTTCAACCGCAGCACAACCTTCCGATACCGGGAAAGCGTCACTGCATTGACCGGGTCTTCCTCCCACAAAAAGCTGATCGCCTCCTGAGAGGACACATACCCGCCTTTCCGATCCACCAAAAGCGCCAGCAGCTCCTTCGCCTTTTCATTGCGGAAGGCGATAGGCGTTTCGTCCACAAAAACGTCGAAATAGCCAAAGGTGCGGATCTTTACCGTCCGCATAAGCCCTGTTTCTTCCGCCTCCTGCACGCCCCGGCAGCAAAAAAAGCTTACCGCCCCGTCCACCGGGATCAGGATGCTGTCGTACTGCCGGTATTTTCCGTCCGACGACCTCGCGCGGTAGGAAATCTGCGGCAGCGCTGCCTCTTCCCCGCTTCCCTTTCGGAAAAAATCGTCAAAAAACGCCCGCACCCTGTCCAGATCCTCCTTTGCCGCCGCATCCATGATCCAGCTTTCCAGCGCCTCGTCCATCTGCATCGAAACGCCCTCAAACCGCTTAAACCCGGAGCCGCTTTCGCAGTACAGGCACTTTACGGTGTTGGCGCTTTTGTTAAATTCAAAAATCTTATCGTACACTCTGGAAAGCGCCTTTAAATACCGCTTTCCCTCCTCGTTCTTTTTGGCGCGGTATCGTTCGGTCACGTCCATGCAGACGCTCTGGAACTCTTCCCTTCCCTGAGCGTCCGTGGTTTTTGTGACCCAGCCGAACACCCGGACGCGCGTCCCGTCACAGCGCAGAAGCGTCATTTCCCCTGCCACCGGGGCGTTTGCCGCGCGGACGCGTTCCAGATATTTCGTAAACCTTTGCCGTTCCTCCATCGGGACCAGCAAAAATACGCTCGCCTCATACAGCCCCTGCGCCTGCGCTTCTTCCTTTTCCGGGAAACGCAGGATGTCCGCCATCGCCTCATTCAGATAGGTGACGCGCGGCTGTGCTTCACATGTATATTTTAAACATCCGCAGGGCAGCGTCTCGTTTAAAAACCGGAACTCCTCCTGCTCTTTTTTCAAATCCGTAATGTCTGTCAGAACGCAGCCTGCCAGAACGCTTCCGTCCGCTTCCCGCTTTGACACGCCGGTGTCCCTGACCCAGCGCACGGTTCCGTCCTTTGCCGTCAGGCGGTATTCCAACGTCAGCGTCTGCTCCTTTTTGGAAAGGGCGCTTAGAAAGCTGCGGTAAACGTCCCGGTCCTGCGGATGCACCAGCCGCTCGTAAAGATCCCTGTCCCCATCCGTCAGCTCTTCCTTTTCATACCCGGTCATCCTGCACAGGCTCCGGCTGACATATTCCAGATGGATGGGCGGATCCAGACGGTACTGATGAAACCCGCTGACCTGACAGTCCAGAATTTCCTCTAAATCGTTTCCCATATACACCTCCTGCATTCCATCCCATCATATCAAATACTGCCGTTTTCTGACAAGACAGGAAACGGCAGTATTTTGAAGCGTTCTATATGATTCGGCGGCGTTCCATATTACGTTGCGGCGTTCCATCGTATTGGACAGCCCTTTTGCCGCACCCGTCCGCAAAGCGTCAGGATGCTGTGGTCTGGCGGCGCAGCAGCGTTTTTCTGATCTTTCCGCTGATCGTTTTGGGCATTTCCTCCACAAATTCCACGATCCGCACCCATTTATATTCCGCAAGCCTCCTGTTGCAGAACTCCTTCACCTCAAGCTCCAGCTCCCGCGAGGGCAAATAGCCCGGCCCCGGCACGACCACCGCTTTGATCGCCTGTCCCCGCAGCGTATCCGGCACGCCGATCACACTGCATTCCATGACTGCCGGATGCTCCATCAGGACGTTTTCCACCTCCGACGGCCCGACCCGAAAGCCGCCCGTTTTGATGATGTCGTCAAAGCGCCCGTGGAACCAGTACCTGCCCTCTTTGTCCATATAGGCGGCGTCGCCCGTATGGTATACGCCGCCGCGCCATACATATTCGTACTGCTTTTCATCGCCCAGATACCCGGTAAAAATCCCCGGCTGTCTGCCCGGCTTTTCCGGAATGACGACGACCTCCCCGATCTCCCCCGTTTTTACCGGCTTTCCGTCCTTTCCAAGAAGCGCGATCCGGTAAAAGGGCGACGGCGTCCCCATGGAGCCCTCCACCGCCCGGCTGCCTTTGAAATTCGCCATCAGAAGCGTCGTCTCCGTCTGTCCGTAGCCCTCGCACAGGGGAATTTTTGTCCGCTCGGTAAATTTGCGGAACACCTCGGGCGAAAGCATCTCCCCGGCGGTCGAAGCGTGCTTTAAGCCCGGCATATCCGGGATCCCCTTGCGCACCAGATACCGGTAGACGGTCGGCGGGGCGCAGAAGGACGTTACGCCGTAGCGGTTGATCACCGCGGTAAGCTGCTTTGGGTCAAAATTGTCAAAATCATAGACCATCACGGCGCTGCCCACAAGCCACTGGCCGTACATTTTTCCCCACGAAGCCTTTGCCCAGCCGGTTTCCGCCACCGTAAAGTGCAGCCCGTCCTCCTCCGCCTGCTGCCAGTATTTCGCCGTGACGATGTGCGCCAGCGGATAAGTGTGGTCATGGATCACGCCCTTGGGATTCCCGGTCGTACCCGAGGTAAAATAAAGCATCATCGGATCTGTGGCAAGCGTCGCGATCCGCTCCATCCGGTCGGGCTGTTTTTCCATTGCAGCGGTCATATTTTCAAAGCCGTCCGCATCCTGCTGGACGCACCAGAGCTTAACGTCCAGTCCGGACTGCCTGACCGCCTCCCGCACCTTTTTGGGCGTTTCGTTCTGTGGCGTTGAAACGACCGCCTTTACCTGCGCAGCGCTGATCCGGTATACCAGATCCTTTACGGTCAGCATATGGGTCGCCGGGATCATGACCGCCCCCAGCTTATGCAGGGCAATCGCCGCAAACCAGTATTCATAATGGCGTTTTAAAATCAGCATCACCCGGTCGCCCTTTTCGATGCCCGCCTTTAAAAATACGTTCGCCATCCGGTTACTGTATGCCCTTACGTCCGCAAATGTAAAAATATGCTCCTCATTTTCCACGTTGCACCACACGATCGCCCGCTTATCGGGCGTTTCCCGCGCGATCCTGTCCACCGCGTCATAGCCGAAATTAAAATTCTCCGGATAATCCAGCGTCAGCCTTTTCAGATTCCCGTATTCATCGGTGATCTCCCGACAAAAATTTTGATATATGCTCATACCTGCTCCTTCATGACCGTCGCTGCCCCGATCCTGCGGAACCGCTCATAGCGTTTCCCGACCAGGTCTACGTCCGTCGAAAGCCCTGCCAGCTCTTTGACAAGCAGGCCTTTGATGCGGTCATAAAATTCTTTTTTCCCGATTTCCTTTTCCGAAAGGATGCGTTCCGCCACGCCGAGGGCTTTTGCGTCCTTTGCCGTCAGCTTCAGGCTTTCCGCCGCCTTTTGCGCCATGGAGGCGTCCTTCCAGAGGATGCTTGCGCAGCCCTCTGGGGAAATGACCGAATAGACCGCGTTTTCCAGCATCCATACCCGGTCTGCCGCCGCCAGCGCAAGCGCCCCGCCGCTGCCGCCTTCCCCGGTCAGGACAGAGATCACCGGCACACATAGGGTAGACAGCTCCATCAGGTTTTCCGCGATCGCCTGCCCCTGCCCGCGCTCCTCTGCACCGACCTGGCAGTTTGCCCCGGACGTGTCCACAAAGCAAATTACCGGCCTGCCGAATTTTTCCGCCTGCTTCATCAGCCGCAGCGCCTTGCGGTAGCCCTCCGGCATGGGCGCGCCGAAATTGCGCCTGCTGCGCTCCTTTGCCGTATGCCCCTTTTCTATTGCAATCACCGTCACCGGGCTTTCATTTAACAGGGCGATCCCGCCCACCACCGCTTCGTCGTCCCCGAAGCGTCGGTCCCCGTGCAACTCGAAAAAGTTCTCAAAAATATTTTGGATATAGTCAAGCCCCGTCGGCCTTTTGCCGTCCCGCGCAAGCCTGACCCGCTCGTAGGATGTTCCCATCAGACTGCCCTCCCGCTGTGTATGCAAAGCATCTGCGCCAGATATTCCTTTTGCCGCTCCCGGCTGACAATGTCATCGATAAACCCGTGCCGCAAAACAAATTCCGCCTTCTGGAAGCCCTCGGGCAGCGGCTTTTTCGTCGTCTGCTCCACCACCCGCGCGCCCGCAAAGCCCACCGTCGCGCCCGGCTCTGCAAGGATTATGTCCGCCTCCATCGCAAAGCTGGCGGTCACGCCTCCGGTCGTCGGATCGGTCAGCACCGCCATGTAAAAAAGCCCGGCGTCGCTGTGGCGCTTGACCGCCGCACTCGTTTTTGCCATCTGCATCAGGGACAAAAGCCCCTCCTGCATCCGCGCCCCGCCCGATACGGTAAACCCGACGACCGGCAGCCGGCGCTCGACCGCGTGCTCAAACAGCCTTGTGAGCTTTTCGCCCACGGCGCTTCCCATGCTCCCCATCATAAAATAGGGCTCCATCACAAACAGGCAGCATTCTGTCCCGCCGATCCGCGCCGTCCCGCATACCACCGCCTCCGTTTCGCCGCTGGCGGCGCGCACCGTTTCCAGCTTTTCTGCATAGCCCGGAAAATCCAGCGGGTTGCCGCCTCTTACGCCTGCGTCCCGTTCGCAAAAGCTGTCCCTGTCCGCGATCATCTGGATGCGCTGCCGCGCCTTCATCCTGAAATGGTATCCGCAGGAGCATACCATCCGGTTGCCCCAAAGGTAGCTCAGCGGCATTTCCCTGCGGCAGTTGGGGCACTTTTTCTGCGGCTCCCCGTCGTCCTGCTGCACGGGGGCGAAGCTGCGCCCGCCCTCCTCCAATTTGTTTTTCGGCTTCAAAAAATTCAACAATGCCATTTTTTCACCTGTTTCCCATAAAAGTCAGATCGTAGCTGCCGGACGCAAACCGCTCGTCCTCCACGATCGCAAGCTGCTCTTCGATGTTGGTCGCAATGCCCTCGATCACAAGCTCGCACAGCGCCGCCCGCATTTTGCGCAGCGTCTCCTCCCGCGTTTTCGCATAGACGACCAGCTTTCCCAAAAGCGGATCGTAGTAGGGCGAAACCGCCGTGCCTTCGATCAGGCACGTATCGAACCGGACGGACGGGCCGCCCGGCACATGGAGCATTTTCAGCGTGCCGCAGCTTCCCGCGTTGATCCGGCATTCGATGGCGCAGCCTGCCAGCCGCACGTCCTTCTGCGCAAAATTCAGCGGGATGCCCGCCGCGATCCGGATCTGCCATTTCACAAGGTCAAAGCCCGTCAGCATCTCCGTCACACAGTGCTCCACCTGCAGACGTACGTTCATTTCCATAAACCAGAACCTGCCCTCTGCATCCAGCAAAAATTCCAGTGTCCCTGCGCCTACATAGCCGAGCTTTCGGGCTGCTTTCGTGCACAGCTCCATGATTTTTTCCCGCTGCAAAGCGTCCACCGCCGGGGAAGGCGTTTCCTCCAAAAGCTTCTGGTTCCTGCGCTGCAAAGAGCAGTCCCTGTCCCCTAAGCACACGGCGTTTCCGTATTCGTCTGCAAGGATCTGGAACTCCACATGCCGCGCCGGGAAAATATATTTTTCCACATACAGGCTGCCGTCCCCGAACGCCGAAAGCGCCTCGCCTGCCGCCTGTCTGTAGGCGTCCTCCAGCTCCTTTTTTGACCGGATCAGGCGGATGCCCCGCCCGCCGCCTCCGGCGCACGCCTTTAACATGACCGGGTAGCCGATCCGTTCCGCCTCCCGCTTTGCCTCTTCGATCCCGGAAAGCGCTTTTGTGCCCGGGATCGTGCAAAGCCCGGCTTCCTGCGCCAGCTCCTTTAACGCCGCCTTATCCCCGAGCCGCTCCATGCTGTCTGCCTCCGGCCCGATGAAAACGATCCCGTTTTGTCTGCACAGCCGCGCAAAATGGGCGTTTTCCGAAAGGAAGCCATAGCCGGGGTGGATTGCCTGTGCCCCCGCCAGCATGGCGGCGCTCACGATCCGCTCTTCTTTCAGATAGCTTTCGGACGCCTCTGCGCCTCCGATGCAGAAGCTCTGGTCGGCAAGCGCCACATGGAGCGCATTTTTATCTTCCTCGGAGTAGACCGCCACCGTCGAAACGCCCATCTCCTTGCACGCCCGGATGATGCGGACGGCGATCTCGCCCCGGTTGGCGATCAAGATTTTTGAGAACATATTTCCACTCCTGTCATCGCAAAGGAAAAACGGGCGGACACGCAGAGCCTGCCGCCTGCGCTGACCGTCCCTTCCGCAAAATAAAAGGGATGCTTGTGCCGCACGATCCGGCATCTGGTTTCGATCCTGTCGCCGGGGCGCACCGGCGCTTTAAACCTCACCTGATCCAAACCGGTATACATCGGGAGCGTCCCCTTTTCCTGCTTTCCCTGCAAAAGCACGCAGGCGGTCTGGGCAAGGATTTCGCAGAGGATCACGCCGGGGACGATGGGATTTTCCGGAAAATGCCCCTTCAGGAAAAATTCGTCTCCCCGCACGGTATAATGCCCCACCGCCTCATCGTCCTGTTTTTCTGCCTCATCCAGCAAAAGCATGTGCTCCCGGTGCGGGAGGATCTCCATAAGCGCTTCTTTATTCATCTTCCTGCCTCCTGATGCGGAACAGCTCCGTCCCGTATTCCACTACCTGTCCGTCAGCGGCGCACACCTCTGCGATCACGCCGTCCTCCTCCGCCACGATCTCGTTCATCAGCTTCATCGCCTCCACGATACAGAGCGTCTGGCCTTTTTTTACCCGTTCGCCCGCCGCCACATACGGATCTGCATTTTCTGCGGGAGCCGCATAAAAAATCCCCACGATTGGGGACGTCACGCTGACGCAGTCCTTTGCTGCGCCGCCTGCCTCTCTGGACGCTGCCGTATCCCCCGCTTCCTTTCCTGCCACAGCATAGGTCTGCTCTTTCGGCGCAGCACCCATGCGTTCCAGGCGGACTTTATTTTTATCGTCTGTGATCTCCAGCCCGGTCAGCCCCAGCTCCCGCATCAGCTCCCCGTATCTGCGAATCTCCGTTTCATTCATACAAATTACACCTTTCTGAAAGCAAGGCAGGCGTTATGTCCGCCAAAGCCCAGTGAATTGGAAAGCGCCAGCGTAATGTCTGCGCTGACCGCCCGTTCGGGCACGCAGTTTAAATCGCACGCCTCGTCCTGCTCCTTTAAATGGATGGTCGGCGGGATCACGCCCTCGTTTAAGGCAAACAGGCACGCCATCGCCTCCACCGCGCCCGCCGCGCCGAGCATATGTCCCGTCATGGACTTTGTGGAGCTGACAAGCGCCCTTTTTGCCGCGTCCTCTCCCAGCGCCTTTTTAATGGCGATCGTTTCCAGCGCGTCGTTCATCGGCGTTCCCGTGCCGTGGGCGTTGACATACACCGTATCCTGCCCGGTATAGCCCGCCTCCCGCATCGCCTGCATCATCGCCCGCGCGCCGCCGTCCGCATCCGGACGGGGAGACGTGATGTGGTAAGCGTCACAGGTGGAGCCGTAGCCGCACACCTCGCCGTAGATCCTTGCGCCCCGCGCCTTTGCATGCTCATACTCTTCCAAAATGAGGGCGACCGCCCCTTCCCCCATTACAAAGCCGCTGCGCCGCCTGTCAAAGGGCAGGGACGCTGCCTCCGGGTCTTCTACGCAGGACAGCGCCTGCATATTGGCAAAGCCTGCCACCGCAGAGGGACAGATCGCCGCCTCCGCCCCGCCGGTAATGACCGCGTCCGCATAGCCGTGCCGGATCAGCCTGAGCGCCTCCCCGATGGCGTTAGAGCCGGACGCGCAGGCGGTTACCGCCGGCATGGCAGGCCCCTGACAGCCGTGGCGGATCGCGATCAGCCCCGCCGCCATATTGCCGATCATCATCGGCACAAACAGGGGCGATACCCTGCGGGCGCCTTTTTCCAGAAGCTTCGTATGCTCCTTTTCAAAGGTCGTGATGCCGCCGATGCCCGTACCGAACAATACGGCAAAGCGCTCTGCCTCCACTGCGCCTTCGATCCGGCTTTCCTCTGCCGCCTGCTGCGCCGCCGCCACCGCAAACTGCGCGTAACGGTCGGTGCGCAGCGCCTCATTTACTTCCATATATTCTTTCGGATCAAAGCCGTGAACCTCTGCCGCCAGCTTTGCCTTGAAATTTTCCGTATCAAAAAGGGTGATCGGACCGATGCCGCTTCTGCCGCTTTTCAGCCCCTCCCACGTCTGCGCTGCGTCGTTTCCCAGTGGGGTAACCGCCCCGATCCCGGTCACGACCGCTCTTCTTTGTTCTCCCATTTTCTCTCTCCTCACATTGCCAGCCCGCCGTCTACGCGCAGCACCTCTCCGGTCACATAGTCCGCGCACGCCAGATATGCCGCCGCCTCCGCCACGTCCGCCGCGCTTCCCATCCTGCCAAGCGGGATCATCCCCATCATCGGGTTCTCCTTCTGATCCTTCGTCATGTCCGTTTCGATAAAGCCCGGCGCGATGGCGTTGCAGCGCACGCCCTTTGGCGCAAGCTCCTTTGCCACGGCTTTGGTCAACCCGATCAGCCCCGCCTTTGAAGCGGCATAATTGCACTGTCCGGCGTTTCCCGTAAGCCCCACAACCGACGAAATATTGATGATGCAGCCCTGCCTGCTGCGCAGAAGCATTCCTGCCAGATGGCGGATCATATGGAAAGCGCCCTTTAAATTGGTGTCCACGACCGCGTTAAAATCCGCCTCCTTCATCATCGCCACAAGACCGTCCCGGGTAATCCCGGCGTTGTTGACAAGAATGTGCGCCGTCCCGAAATCCTTCCGGATCTTCGCCGCCGTTTCCTTTACGGCGTCAAAATCCGCCACGTCGCACCGGTAGGCTTTTGCCCGCACGCCATACTGTTTCTGACAGGCTTCGCAGACCGCCTGCGCCGCCTCCGTATTTCCCGCATAGATGAGCGCCAGATCGGCTCCCATCGACGCAAACCGCTCCGCCACCGCAGCCCCGATCCCCCGGGAGCCTCCGGTGATCACCGCCGTTTTGCCTTTCAGCATCCTTCCACCTCCGCCAGATATTCTTCCATTGAAAAAACCGCTGCATCCGGGCTGATCTTTCGGATCATGTTTGCCAGCGTCCTGCCCGGCCCGATCTCCACAAACGTATCTGCGCCGTCCAGAACCATATTCCGGATCAGCCTTTCCCACCGCACCGGACTGCAGATCTGCTGCGAAAGAAGCCTTGCCGGATCGCCCTCATAGGGTTTTGCGGTCAGATCGGAATAGAGCCGGATTTTCGTTTCCTGAAAGGGCACGTTTTTTAACTCTGCTTCAAAGTCTTTCGCCGCCTGCTCCATAAATGGGGAATGGAACGCGCCGGAGACGTTTAGTACGACCG
This sequence comes from uncultured Lachnospiraceae bacterium, assembly GCA_900550285.1. Lineage (GTDB taxonomy): Bacteria > Bacillota > Clostridia > Lachnospirales > Lachnospiraceae > Gallintestinimicrobium. The sequence continues at coordinate 71,988 of URRW01000006.1, read as the reverse complement.
CCCTGCCGCCCGCTTCCTTTACCGCTTCCAGAAATTCCTTTTTCTCTGCTCCCCCGCCGGAAACCGAAATCTGCCCCGGACAGTTATAGTTGACCGGATACACGCTCCTGAAACGGCCGCAGATCTCCTCCGTTTTTTCTTCGGACAGCTTCAGCACCGCCGCCATAAACGTATCCTGCTTCTGCGCTTCCCGCTGCATCAGCTCTGCCCTGCGGCACACAAGCAAAAATCCGGTGCGGCTGTCAAACAGCCCGCTTACCGCCGCCGCTGCGATCTCGCCCAGCGAAAATCCCGCTGCGCAGTCCGGCACGACGCCCTTTTGCATCAGCGCAGCCGCTCCCGCAAGCTCCAGCGCATACAGGCACGGCTGCGTATTTTTCGTTTCCTTCAGCTCTTCCTTTGTTCCGTCAAAGCACTGCCCCGACGTGCCGGGACGGAGGACGTCGCACCATGCAAATACTTCCGCCGCGGCGGGTTCTTTTTTTACAAGCTCTTTTCCCATCCCCGGATACTGGTCGCCCTGTCCGGAAAATACAAACGCTAATTTACCCATTGCAGCACCCTCCCGAGGATGTTTTCCGCTTCCTGTGCCACTTCCCGGACGATTTCGGCAGCTGGCTGCTCCTTTTTGACCATCGCAGCGACCTGCCCTGCCAAAAAGCATCCTTTTTTCGTATCTCCGTCCACAACGGCGCGCCGCAGCGCCCCTGCTCCCAGCGCTTCCAGCTCCTCGTCCGGCATCCCGCCGTATTCTGCCTTCGCATAATCTCTGGCAAATTCCGTCCGGAGGCTTCTGACCGGATGCCCCAGCCGTTTTCCCGTCACCATCGTGCACAGGTCGGTGGCTTTTAAGATCTTTTCCTTATAAACCGGATGGATGCTGCACTCCTGCGCGCTCAAAAAACGGGTTCCCATCTGAACCGCCTGCGCCCCCAGCATAAAAGCCGCGGCGACGCCCCTGCCGTCCGCAATGCCGCCCGCCGCGATCACCGGCACAGATACCGCGTCGCAGATCTGGGGAACGAGCGCCATTGTCGTCAGCTCCCCCACATGGCCGCCGCTTTCGCCGCCCTCTGCGATCAGTGCGGACGCGCCCATGCGCTCCATCCGCTTTGCCAGCGCCACGGAAGCCACGACGGGAATGACCCGGATGCCCGCCGCCAGCCATCCTTCCATATATTTCGACGGATTTCCGGCTCCTGTCGTCACCACATCCGCTTTTTCCTCAATTACCGCTTTTGCCACCTCATCTGCAAAAGGGCTCATCAGCATGATATTGACGCCGATCGGACGGTCGGTAAGCTGCCGCGCGTTCCGGATCTGTTCCCTCACATATTCTCCCGGGGCATTTCCCGCCGCGATAATGCCAAGACCGCCGCCGTCTGATACGGCAGCGGCCAGTTTACCGTCAGCGATCCACGCCATTCCGCCCTGAAATACAGGATAGCGGATGCCGAGCATTTCACAAACTGCTGACCTGATCATAGCCTTACCCCTGCTTGCTCTGGATGAATTTGTCCAGATCGTCGATCGTCTCCACCTTCTGATCCAGCTCGATCTCGATGCCCAGCTCGTCTTCCAGCTCCATCAGAAGCTCCACCGTATCAAGGGAATCAATGCCCAGCTCCGAAAACTTGCTTTCCGGCTTTACCGCAGAAACCTCACAGCCTGTACGCTCCGAAACAATTTTTGCAATCGCGTCAAAATACATGATAACATGCCTCCAAAAAAATAGTTTCAGTCCGCTTTGCCCGTTGCACAGGGCAAGCGCCTGTTGATACCGATTATAGCGCCCCCCAGTTCCTCCGGCAGACCGCGAGCGTTCCCAAAGCGTTCTGTTTTCTAAAATAATTGTAAAAAATGGGCGTCAAAAGAAAGGTGCGCATAAAAAGACACCCGGAACCTTTTTTATAAAGTCCGGGCGTCTGCCTGATTTCCTGTTATCCTATTATATGGCATTTTATCATGCTATATCGCATTTTATTCATGTTATATCGCATTTTATCATGCCTGCCGCGCGCTACAGCGCGATCCGACCTCTTTTGGGCGGGCAGCTTTCAAACAGCGCGTTTGCCGCCGCCTGATATTCGGACAGCCGCTGTGCCTTGCGGATCTTTTTTAAATACTTTTCCGCGTCCTCAAAAAACTGTCCCTGCCAAAACCACAGCTCCTTCATTTTAAAAAGCACGTCCCGCTCGCCCGACAAAACCTCCGAATAGTCGTGCACAAGCCGCTCGTAAAAAGCCCGGATGCGCGCCGTTTCCGTAGCTTCCTCCCGGTTTTGCCGGATATTTTCCACAAGCCCCGGATCGATCAGAAGCCCCCTGCCAAGCATCAGACAGTCGTTTTGCGGGAAACGCTCCATGATCTTATGCACGTCCTCCCGGCAAAACAGGTCGCCGTTATAGCAAAGCGGGTTTTTGCTCTCCCGAAGCGCCAGCGCAAAGCTGTCTGTCCGGGGCTTATTTTTATAAAAATCCTTCTGCACCCTCGGATGCACGATCAGCCGCCTGACCGGATAGCGGTTAAAGATCCGGAGCAGATCCTCAAACTCCTCCGGATCGTCTGCCCCGATCCGCGTTTTGATTGAAATATCCAGACTGCATTGTTCAAAGATCCCTTCCAGAAAACGGTCCAGCTCATCCGGGTATGCCAAAAAGCCGGAGCCCTTTTTCTTTGCCGTTACCGTCCCCGACGGACAGCCCAGATTTAAGTTTACTTCCCGGTAGCCCAGCTCCTTTAATTTTTCCGCCACCATGCAGAAGCCGTCTGCCTGATTGGTCAAAATCTGCGGAATCACGCGCATTCCTCCGTTGTGCTCTGTGATCACGTCGTTCCATTCCCGCGCCGTAAAGCTCTTTCCCTTTTTGGGCGTGATAAAGGGCGTATAATATGTGTCCATGGACGGAAAAAAGTCGTGGTGGGCGTTTCGGTAAATATAGCCGGTGATCCCCTCCAGCGGTGCAAATTCGTATCTCATGATCCTCCTCTAATCCAACAGAAACTGCGCCAGCGCATAATTGCTCACATCCGTGCCGTATGCCGTCAGCTTTATCCTGTTTTTTCCTTTTTCAAAAACGATCAGCCCCTCTGTTTCCAGCTTTTTAACGGCTTCCCCGTATACCTCAAAAAAGCTGCGCCCAAACTGCGCCTCAAACTCCTCTGTGCTCACGCCCTCCGTCATCCGAAGCCCGAGGAACATAAATTCCTCCATCTGCTCGGAAACGGAAAGCTCCTGCCTTTCCTCCCGGCAGTCCGGGACGCTTTTTCCTGCAGCGCCCTGTGCCAAAGCCCTGCCGCCTCCAAAGGCATCCAGATATTCTGCCAGTTCAGACGTCATCTTCCAGCGCACATTTTCGATCAGGGAAGAAGCCCCGAGCCCCAGCCCCAGATAATTGACACGCCGCCAGTAGCCGACGTTGTGTCGGCATTCCCGCCCCTCTTTTGCATAGTTGGAAATCTCGTACCGGTGATAGCCGTATTCCCGCAAAATCTCCTGCGTCCGTTCATACATCCGGCGCTCCTCGTCCTCGGAGGGAAGCGCCGGAAACGTCTCGCCGCCGCTGCCGTCCGCCTTTTTCCGGCTGCCTTCCTCCCCATAGCGTTCCCAGAAGGGCGTCCCCTCCTCAATGATGAGGCTGTATGCCGAAATATGCTCTGCGCCCAGCCCGGCTGTCCTCCGGAGCGTCCTTTCCCAGCTCTCTGTACTCTGCCCCGGAAGGGCGGACATCAGATCCACGTTGATATTCTCAAAGCCCGCCCGACGCGCCTGACGGAAATTTTCTTCAAATGCCGCATAATCGTGGATCCTGCCCAGCGCCTTTAGCTCGCGGTCGTCCGCCGACTGCAGCCCCATGCTCAGACGGTTGATCCCCGCCCTTTTGTATTCCGCCAGCTTTTCCTCATCCAGCGTGCCCGGATTGCATTCCAGCGTGATCTCTGCATCCTCCCGCACCAAAAAGCTTCTCCGCACCGCTTCCATCAGCCGCAGGATCTGCCCGGCACGCAAAAGGGACGGCGTGCCGCCGCCCCAGAAAACCGTGCTTACCTCATAGTCCCCGTAATGCGCTGCCTCGCTGTATATCTGGCGTTCCAGCGCGTCAGCATAGGCGTCCATCGTCCCTGCGCTGCAGGGCGCGGACAAAAAATCACAATACAGGCACTTCTGCTTACAAAAAGGAATGTGAAGATACAGTTCCAGCGTCTTTTTTGCCCCCGTCATCTGTCGTCCAGCTTCAATACGCTCATGAACGCCTTCTGCGGGATTTCCACGTTGCCGACCTGACGCATCCGCTTCTTGCCTTCCTTCTGCTTTTCCAGAAGCTTCTTCTTTCTCGAAATATCGCCGCCGTAGCACTTTGCCAGCACGTCCTTTCTCATCGCGCGCACCGTCTCGCGGGCGATGATCTTGCCGCCCACCGCCGCCTGGATCGGGATTTCAAACAGATGGCGCGGGATCTCGTCCTTTAGCTTCTCGCACATCTTTTTGCCGCGCTCATAGGCGCTGTCTTTGTGCACGATAAAGGAAAGGGCGTCCACCTCTTCCTTGTTGATCAGAATATCCAGCTTCACAAGCTCAGACTGCTCGTAGCCCTTAAGCTCATAATCAAAGGACGCATATCCTCTGGAACGGGATTTCAACGCGTCAAAAAAGTCGTAAATGATCTCATTTAACGGCAGGTCGTATTTTAACAGCGCGCGGGTTTCTTCCATATATTCCATGCCCAGATAAATGCCCCTGCGCTCCTGACACAGCTCCATGATCGGCCCGATAAACTCCGTCGTCACCATAATTTCCGCGGAAACGACAGGCTCCTCCATATATTCGATTTCCGAAGGATCCGGAAGGTTGGAGGGATTTGTCAGCTCGATCATGTCCCCGTTTGTCTTGTGCACGCGGTACACAACGCCCGGAGCCGTTGTCACCAGATCCAGATTATACTCCCGTTCCAGACGCTCCTGAATGATTTCCAGATGCAGAAGCCCCAGAAAACCGCAGCGGAAGCCAAAGCCCAGCGCCACGGACGTCTCCGGCTCGTAAAACAGGGACGCGTCGTTTAGCTGCAGCTTTTCCAGCGCGTCGCGCAGATCCGGGTATTTTGCGCCGTCCGCCGGATACAGGCCGCAGTACACCATCGGATTGACCTTTTTGTAGCCCGGCAGCGCTTCTGCGCACGGGTTTGCCGCATCCGTGATCGTATCGCCCACGCGGGTATCCTTCACATTTTTGATGGAAGCAGTCAGATAGCCGACCATGCCCGCAGAAAGCCCGTCCTCGCTCGGAATAAACTGCCCTGCGCCAAAATAGCCGACCTCCACCACGTCAAAGGACGCGCCCGTCGCCATCAGCCTGATTTTTGTGCCTTTTTTGATCTGTCCCTCCATTACCCTGAAAAAGACGATAACGCCCTTGTAAGGGTCGTAAAGGGAGTCAAAGATCAGCGCCTTGAGCGGATTGTCGCTGCTTCCGCCGGGAGCCGGGATCTTTTCCACGATCTGTTCCAGCACCTGATCCACATTCAAGCCGTTTTTCGCAGAGATCAGCGGGGCGTCATGCGCCTCCAGACCGATCACATCCTCGATCTCCTCTTTTACCCGCTCCGGCTCTGCGCTCGGCAGGTCGATCTTATTGATGACCGGGAAAACCTCCAGATTGTGATCCAGCGCCAGATATACGTTTGCCAGCGTCTGCGCCTCGATGCCCTGCGCCGCGTCCACCACAAGGATCGCGCCGTCGCATGCCGCCAGAGCGCGGCTCACTTCATAATTAAAGTCAACGTGTCCGGGCGTGTCGATCAGATTAAAGACATACTCTTCCCCGTTCTTTGCCCGGTATATGGTGCGGACCGCCTGGGATTTGATCGTGATCCCCCTCTCCCGTTCCAGCTCCATGTTGTCCAGCACCTGCTCCTGCATCTCCCGGTTCGTCAAAAGCCCCGTCATTTCGATGATGCGGTCTGCCAGCGTGGATTTGCCGTGGTCGATATGGGCAATGATACAAAAATTCCTGATATTGCTCTGCTTTATATTTGCCATGTACTTTTATTCTCCCTGAAAATAACAAATTCGTAACGTTACATAAATTCCCCAATTTATCAGAATAAGTATAGCAAAGCCGCGGGAGCGGGGCAAGTATTATTTCTTTCTATTCAACTAAAAATAACCTCCCTGCGGCAAGTCAGACCACTTGCCGCAGGGAGGTTAAGTTATCATCTTATTTCAGGACCACATCGCCTGCATAATCGTTCCATACCAAACATATCCATGTCTTTCCGGGAGTCAGCTTTATCCGCTGTCCGTTCTGGTCCACATAAACTGCCGGGTCTCCGTCCGCATGACGTGTCCATGTGCCGTTTATCGCTTTGCCCTGAGTAAACACCTGAACCGGAGCGCCGATATCGCCATGGCAGCCGAATGCCAGATAGTCATTTTTATCCCGGACCTCGCCGTTGCAATACTGGAGTATCACATTGTCGTATGCTATCTGCTGGCCGGTCTTTTCATCCACCTGCTTCTTACCATACTGATAACGATAGTATTTGCCGTTTTCATATACAAAACGCGCCTGCACGCGGCTGTAGCCGTTCTTCTTGTTGGCGGTCGTGCCGCCCGGATATATCTGGGTCACGGTAGGATATGCCGCATACATTCCCAGCTCATTGGGCTGCATGAATACAAATTTCGGCTTAAAGGTCTGGTGATAGGTCTGGCTGTATCCCAGCCGCTGTACATCCTTCAGGATTCCGGAGCCGCTCGCCAGCACGTTATGCGGCGCTTTCCGCCTCCCCGTTCTGCTGTAAGATGTCTGTGCCGGAACATTGATACCGGCAACCGCTCCGCTGACATTGTCTACCCGAGGGCTGTTTAACAGGTCGCCCACATAAGGAGTAGCCTGCCCGTAATGGCAGTATATAGCGTCATGCTCCAATGCGCAGTATACAAAATAGTCCCTGCTGCTCCTTACATAGCCGATGTTCTCGATAGCGGGCCAGTTTTCATAAAGCCCCATGAGACGGGTTATCCTTCCTTCTACCGGAGCCTCATAAACTACCGACGCCTCCGCTATCCCCGACTGAGGGCAGCCTGATTTGATATTGTTCAGCATTACTGCTATCGGTCTCTGACTCTGCTGCCCTGCCGCTACCGGCTGTCCTGTCAGATAGCTCACCTGACCGGCAGGCGCCGCCGATACCGGAGCTGCCAGTGCGGATGCTCCCGGAGCCGCCGCCAAAAGAAGCGCTGCCAGCGCCATGCTAAGTATCTTTTTTCCTCTTTTCATTAGCATCCCCTCCTTATTACTCATTATGATAATTATATCATTTCATTTTAATAATTTCATCCCTAAAATTAAAAATATCAATTTCTTTCTATTAAAAGATAACGTATAATTAATTTCGCAAATTCAATTTTATAAAAATAGACATGGTCTATAGCCGTTTGGTAGAATCGGGTCTTTGACACTTCCTTTTTCTCTGTTTTAATGCAAATCCCTTGTTTAAGCCATTTGCGGCTTATTTTTTTGTCAAATTATATGATTTTATACGTGCTATTTTGTATGCTTTGTGTTATAATTAAGAAAACGAATTCTATTTCAGGAGAAAAATATTATGTATGTATCCATTACTGGAAACAAAGGCAATCAGGATGTATATATCAAACAGTCTTATCGTAAAGATAACGGCAAAACCTCTTCCCGTATCCATAAGAAGCTTGGCAAGTACAATGATCTTTTAACACAGTTCTCTGGTGATGAAACCAAATTGATGAACTGGGCAAAAGAGGAAGCAGAAAAAGAAACCATACTCTATAACCAGCGAAAAGAAAAAATTACTGTCTCCTTTTCCCCTCTCGCACGTATTCCTTTAGACGAAGAACGCCTTTTTAATGTCGGCTATCTGTTCCTGCAGCAGCTCTGCACCGAATTAAGGCTGGATAACATTTGTAGAAATATCCGCAATCACCATAAGTTTATCTACGATTTCCACGCTATCCTTACGGATCTGATCTATGCAAGGATACTTTCTCCTTCCAGCAAACTCAGCAGTTTTTCCTACTGTCAGTCCCTGTTGGAGCCGCCTAAGTATTCCCTGAAGAATCTTTACCGTTCCCTTTCTGTTCTCGCGCAGGAATCGGATTACATTCAGGAAGAACTTTACCGGAATTCCAACTTTGTTCATCCGCGTAACTCAAAGATCCTTTACTATGACTGTACCAACTACTATTTCGAGATCGAATCAGAAGACGGCATGAAAAAGTATGGTAAAAGCAAGGAACACAGACCCAATCCCATCGTGACTATGGGACTTTTCATGGATGCCGATGGGATCCCCCTTTCCTTTGACCTGTATCCCGGGAACCAAAATGAACAGCTCACCCTCAAACCTCTAGAAACCAAAGTAATACGGGATTTTAACTGCAGTGAGTTTATCTTCTGCTCTGATGCAGGTCTCGGCAGTAAAGGCAACCGCTTTTTTAACAGCTTTGGAAACCGGTCTTATGTGATTACGTACTCTTTGAAAAAGATGAAAAAAGAAGAACGCGAGCTGGCACTCCTGCCAACACAGTTCAGAGTTCCGGGGGCGGATAAGTTCATAGACATTTCCGCTCTGGATGAGAGCGATCCTGAAGTGTATAACACCGTTTATTACAAAGAATACCCTCTTGTCACGGGAGACATGGATGAAACCGTTATCATCACATACTCACCGAAATACAAGGCATACCAGCAAAAGATCCGGACAGGGCAGATCGACCGTGCCATAAAGATCATGCAGTCTCCGGATAAAGCCAGAAAAGGGAAAAATCCAAACGATCCCTCCCGCTTCATTCAGAAAACAGCAGTTACCGCCGATGGTGAGATCGCCCAAAAGCAGGTTTTCCAGTTGGATGAGGAACGCATCCGTGAAGAAGCCAGATATGATGGTTTCTATGCTGTTGTAACAAACCTGAACGGTGATGTTCGGGAGATTATCAACATCAACAAACGCCGCTGGGAGATTGAAGAAAACTTCAGGATCATGAAAACAGAATTCGAAGCAAGACCTGTTTTCGTAAGACGGGAAGACAGCATAAAAGCCCACTTTATAACCTGTTACATTAGTCTTCTGGTTTACCGCCTGCTGGAAAAGAAACTGGGGGAAGGATTTACCTGCAGCGAAATTTTGAAAACCCTCCGGGAAATGAATGTAACTCTGCTGTCCAAAGACAGCGGCTACATTCCTTCCTACAAACGCACGAAACTGACAGATGCCTTACACAACGCCTTTGATTTTAGAACAGACTATGAGTTCATATCAAAGGCAGATATGCGGACAATCATCAAAAAAACAAAACAGAAAAAATAGCACAAACTCAAAAATAGTACATATCGATGCAAAAAAGAAAACAGCCACATCTCTGATAAACACACTGAGATTATGGCTGTTTTTGATTCTATTAAGTGTCAAAGACGGGAATATATCATATCTCTCTTTTTCATACAACTGCTTCACATGTGCAATTCTAAAAAGTCATTTAAAAAAGCGATGATTTTCTTTCTTTTCTCAGAAAACCATCGCCTTTATCTCTTCATGACCTATAACATAACAGAAAATTTTACTCTTCAAACTCCCGCCCTTACTTTCCTTTTAGAGTTCACATTCTCTGATGCTGTCCCGCAAGATAATGAATGACATCCCGCCTTGTCACGATCCCGATAAACACCTTCTCATCATCAACGACCGGAACAAAATTCTGCACACTCACCTTTTCCAGAAGTCCCTCCATGTCTACATTCACATGTACAGGCTTATTGTCCCGTGTCCTTTTTATCTCCATCACGGAAATGTCCTCCATCTCCCGAAGACTGGGAAATTCCTTTTCCTTCAGTCCCCAGAGCACATCGCCGTCCGTCAGCGTACCGATATATCTGCCTTCCGTGGACAAAAGCGGAACAGCCGCATACCCGTGATGCTCCATCTTCTCCAGCGCCTGACGCAGGGTGTCATCTTCTTCCACATAGGCAACCTCGCTCTTTGGCGTCAAAAAAAATAAGATATTCATAAGTCCTGTTTTCAACCTCTCCCTTTATCTGTCGTAAACGATTTTCTCCGCCACTTCTGCAGCGGCTTCCCCTGAAATCAGCTTCTCTATTATCTTCAGGGAAAAATCGATGGCGCAGCCCATCCCTCTGCCCGTGATGACATTTCCATCCGCTTCCGCCGCGCCGTGCGTCACGACCGCGCCGTCAAGCTCCTTCTCCATAGCGGGGAAGGAAGTCGCCCTTCTGCCCTTTAAGTATCCGCGGTGTCCGAATATCTGCGGCGCCGCGCATATCGCAGCCACCCATCTGCCGCTCTCATAAAACCGGTCAAGCTGCTCCATCAATGGCCCGCACGCCTCCAGATTCAGCGTTCCAGGCATTCCGCCAGGAAGGACCAGAATATCGAAAGAATCAAAATCCACCTCCGAAAGCATGGCGTCCATCTTTACCTCAACGCCGTGGGAACTTTCCACCGAGGGCGTTTCGTCTACAGAAACCATCACAGCCTCCACCCCTGCCCGTCGGCATATGTCCACCACGGTCAATGCTTCTATTTCCTCATAGCCTTTTGCAAAAAAAATCCCTGCTCTTGCCATTCTTTACTCCCTTCTGAAACTGCCGTCCTGCAGTCCCACTCTTATTTTACCAGATAAACCGATGCGGTAAAAGGTTTTAAATATGAATATTTTCTGAATATTTGAAAAGAACATTCGGATTATGCTACAATAGTCACAAACATCAACAGAAAGGGTCTGATATTTTATGGAAATCGAACGCAAATTTACCGTCAAATCGCTGCCTGCCGACCTGGATTCCTATCCATTCCGCATTATCGAACAGGCATATCTGAATACCGCCCCCGTCATACGCATCCGCCGGGAAGACGATTCCTTTTTCCTGACCTACAAAGGCAAAGGTCTGATGGCGCGGGAAGAATACAATCTTCCGCTCGACAAATCTTCCTATGAGCATCTTCTCCCAAAAGCGGACGGAGCCTGCATCTCCAAAAAACGGTATCTTATCCCGTGCCCGCCCTATACGATAGAGCTGGACATTTTCGCAGAACCGTTTGCCCCGCTCATCATCGCCGAAGTGGAATTTCCTTCCGTGGAGGAAGCGAACGCCTTTGTCCCCCCGGAATGGTTCGACCGGGATGTGACGCACGACCCGGCATATCAAAACTCCAATCTCAGCAAAAGGACAGGCTAATATTCAGCCTGTCCTTTTCAATACAATGTTTCCTTAATCCAGCTTCCAGATATCTCTGTTATACTCTGCGATCGTTCTGTCGGAGGAGAAAAATCCTGCCTTTGCGATATTTACCGCCATCATGCGTTTCCACTTTGCGCGGTCTTCATAATCGGCAAACATCCGGTCCTTGACCTTGATATAATCTTCCAAATCCAGAAGCGTCATAAACCAGTCCTTATTCAACAGCTCATTGTAAAGCCGTTCCAGATTTTCCCTGCTTCCTGCCGCCATCGCCTGTTCTCCGACGATGAAATCCACCGCTTCCCTGATGACCGGGCTCTTTTCATAGTACTCTTTTGACACATAATCCGCCTTTTCGTAATGGCTGATGACCGCTTCGCTGTCCGCACCGAAAATATAAATATTATCGTCCCCGACCAGCTCGTGTATCTCCACATTTGCGCCGTCAGCCGTTCCGAGCGTTACCGCGCCGTTGAGCATCATCTTCATATTTCCCGTGCCGGATGCCTCCTTGGATGCCAGCGATATCTGCTCGGAAATATCAGCTGCCGGAATGAGCTTTTCCGCATAGCTTACATTATAGTTTTCTACCATCACGACCTTCATGAAGTCTTTTACATCAGGATCGTTATTTACGATCTGCTGCAGCACGAGGAGCAGATGGATGATATCCTTCGCGATGACATATGCCGGGGCAGCCTTTGCGCCGAATAAAAAGGTGAGCGGACGCGCCGGTCTTTTCCCTTTTTTTATCTCCAGATATTTGTGGATGATATAGAGCGCATTCATCTGCTGCCTCTTGTACTCATGCAGACGTTTTATCTGGACGTCGAATATGGAATCCGGATTGAGCGTTTCTCCCTCTTTTTCCAGGATATACTCTGCCAGGATGCGCTTTTTCTCTTTTTTTATCTCGAGCAGACGGTCCGTAAACGCTTCGTCGTCCACATATTCCATCAGCTTTTCCAGTTTTCCGGCGTCCTTTTTATAATCCGTTCCTATCGTCTCATCTATCAGCGCCGTCAGCTCCCTGTTGCAGGATAACAGCCATCTGCGGAAGGTGATACCGTTTGTCTTATTGTTGAACTTTTCAGGATAAATCTCATAAAAAGGATGCAGCTCTGTCTCTTTTAAGATTTCCGTATGGATGGCAGCCACGCCGTTTACAGAAAAGCCGTAGTGGATATCCATATGCGCCATATGGACGCGTCCGTCTTTGTCGATTATCTGCACGCGCGGGTCGCTGTATTTTCTCGCCACGCGCGCGGACAGCTCTTTGATAATGGGGACGAGCTGGGGAACGACCTTTTCCAGATAGGAAAGCGGCCATTTTTCCAGCGCTTCCGCCAGTATCGTATGGTTCGTATAGGCGCAGGTGCGGCTCACCACGTCTATCGCCTCATCCATCGTAAACGCCTTGTCATTTACAAGAATCCTTATCAGCTCCGGGATTATCATGGACGGATGCGTATCATTTATCTGAATGACCGCATGCTCATACAGCCTTCTTAAATCATGATGCTTCTCCTTCATCTCCATCAAAATGAGCTGCGCCGCATTGCTCACCATGAAATACTGCTGATAGATACGCAGCAGATTTCCCGCCTCATCCGAATCATCGGGATATAAAAACAGCGTCAGGTTCTTTTCTATCTCTTCTTTATCGAAGGAAATCCCGTCCTTCACAATGCTTTCGTCCACGCTCTCCACATCGAACAGGCGAAGCTTATTTATCCCGTTTTCATAACCTATCACATCGATATCATACAGTCGGGATGTCACTTTTTTATCCCCGAAAAAGACGTCGAACGACACATCCGTCCGGTTCAGCCAGGAATCATTCTGAATCCAGTCGTTCTTTTCCTCAGTCTGAAGCCTGTTTTCAAATACCTGCTTAAACAGTCCGAAATGATAGTTGAGGCCGATGCCCTCGCCGGGAAGCCCCAGCGTCGCGATAGAATCCATAAAGCACGCTGCAAGACGTCCGAGACCGCCGTTTCCAAGGGACGGTTCAGGTTCTATTTCTTCTATCCTGGAAAGCTCTTTTCCCCTGTTTTTCAAAATTTCCTCCACCTTGTCATAAATGCCCAGATTGATAAGGTTGTTGGACAGCAGCTTTCCTATCAGGAATTCCGCCGAAATATAGTAGATTTTTTTGTCTCCGTCGTTCGGTATCGTCGCCCTTTCCATCCCTTTTACAAGACTGAGCAATACCACATAGGTTTCTTCATCCGTCGTCTCTTCCAGCGTTTTCCCGAAGAGCCTCTGTGACAGGTCTTCCAGCCCTGCTTCTATCCTCTGCTCCATAATCTCTCTCTGTATCGTTTCCTCAAGCTTCATAATATCCTCCGTTTCTGCCGTCCTGCGGCTCATATCATCATATCTTCATAGCGCATCCGCACAAGCTCATAGCCAAGTACGGTATTCCTTCCCGTATCTCCGTGAAGCAGCCGCTCCATCTCATCCACAGCGACGGCGGAGATTTTTGCAAAATCCTGTTTCACCGTGTTCATTTGCTTTCCCGCATAGCTCATGAGCGGTATCCCGTCAAATCCACATACCGGGTGAAATACGTCCAGCTCCATCAGAGCGCGCATCGCCCCTATCGCCATCAGGTCGGACGCGCACACGAATACGTCTGTCCTGTCTTCATAGGCAAAAGTCAGCTCCCTCGCCTTTTTTTCGCTGAAATCCCCGTATTCCACGGTCAGCTCCAGCCCGAGCTCCTCTGCCAGCTCCTTCATCCCCTCTATCCTTTCGCCGGTCACAAAGGCATCCTTTTGCCCCGCGATATACAGTACCCGGCGGCAGTCTTTATTGCCGAGCACCGTCTTTTTCGCAATATCATACTGCGCTTTTTTCTGGTCTATCCATACCGACGACGTATTTTCATCACAAAACGGCGTATCCACCGCGACGGTTTTAAAAACACCCGAATCGATAAGCTCTTTTAACAATATGTCCCGTCTGCTCATCCCGTAAACAATGATCCCCTCGATACTCTGCGCCTTCAGATAGCCAATGGCATCTGTCAGGCTCTTATCCTCCAGCATCGAGAAAAACAGCGTTACCGCATCCAGTTTTTTCTCCTTTGCCCTCTGTATGGCCCCCGACAGATACTGCAGATTCACTTCATCCACCGCCTGCCCCGGGCCTTTCAGATTCAAAAGCAGGGCTATCCTGCCGGACTGCTTTGACGACAGCGCCGCCGCCACCGCGTTCGGCGTATAGTTCAGTTCCTGAATGGCACGGTTTACACGGCGCTTTGTTTCTTCGCTGACGCCGGCATAGCCGTTTAAAACCTTTGAGACTGTAGAAATGGCTACGTCCGCGCGCTTTGCCACATCCTTGATGGAAGCCACACCACTCCCCCTTTCTCTTAACGCGCATGTAACAAGGTTTTCCGTAAACTAAAAGGAAAACGTTTTCTTAGCACAAGAACATCATAGTTCAGAAAACGTTTTCCGTCAATATCACTTTCTTAAAATTTATGTAAGATTTTTGTGTTCCGGCGTTCCCATCTGTTCGCCGCCTTCCATCAGCTTCAGGTAATTCCCTTTATCGATATGCATCATCGTTATCTGATTCTGGTGACGCCGGAAGCCATATACACAATCCACATTCCGTATGAGTGACTGAAGACGCTCATCCGGTACACAGACGATGAGCTGCAGCTCCATCTGCCGCGCATACTTTAAGCACACCGCGCTCCGCTCCTGATCCATCTTGGAAAATGCCTCGTCCAGAAGCACAAGCCGTATGCGGCTGTCCCGGTTCGTCTGCTGCATATAAAGCATCGCAAAACCTGCCAGTAGAGCTACATATTTGGGATTCTGTCCCTCACCGCCGGAATCCCGTCCTGCCATGTCGTCCACAAAATTTTCCCGTATCACATTTCCCTCTTCATCCGTCACCTGCTCGTACATGGAAAAGGAAAGATAATTCCGGTAATCCGCATACTGCTCCATCTCCCTGCGGTGCTGCTCCAATGCCTGCTCATCGCCGCTCTTTGCAGGCATGAACTTATCCGTCAGAAGCTTTATCTTTTCTTCATATTTCTGATAAAAGCTGTCCTCTCCAAGGGAAAGCTGTCCTTCAAATCCGTCATTGTCCAGATTTTTGCTGTCCAGCTCCTGTGCCATCAGCATTTCATAGAACTGTCCGTTTTCATTACGGGCGGGCTCTATCTTTATCTGATAGGTACTGTCCGAAAAGTTTGTTTTCTTCAACAGCCTGTTGATTTCAAAGGCATGGCGTTTTGCTGCCTTGATATCTCCGTGTATCGTAGCGATCACATTTTCCCGGAGGCTTCTGTATATAAGATCACACTGCTTTTCAAACTCGATGCGGTATTTCGGCTCAAAATCCGTCCGGTACTGCTCCAACAGCCGCTCGTAGGCTTCATTGCTCTTTTCCGTACCTGAAAAACCACTGGACGGAAACTGCACGATATAGGCGCTGCGCGCCCGTCCCAGCGCTTCTGCCTGCTCTTCCTCCCTCTTTAAAAGAGCATCTATCCCCGCATTTTTCTGCATTTTTAAGGATTGGGCTGAGCGCTTTTTCAGAGACTCCTTTATTTCCGCTTCTATGCTCTTATCCGGCGTATAACCGAGCTTCATTTCCTCAAGAGACTGTCTCTTAACATCTATTTCGCCCCGGATACGCTCCTTTGTCCCTACCTGACGGGTCATCTCATTTTGCATGAGCATTGCTTCATTTTTCAGGCTGTCCCGCCGGCTGCGGAGCTCTTTTTCCCGTTCCTCCAGTTCTTTAAAGCGTCCTTCCCTAAGACGCGCTATCTCCTGCTCAAGCGCATCCTTTTCTGTGAGCACCTCTTCCAGCTCCCGTGCTGATGAGGACAAACGCTCAAGATACTCGGGATCGTCCTTTAGGCTCTCCATTTCACGGGCAGTCTTTAAGCCGCAGCTTACACGCTCGCTTTCCTCCAGCTCTTTGGAAAGCTTTGCCACGTCTTCCTCATATTCTGCAAGACGTGCGCGGGATACCTTGCCGCCGATGCATGCGCCGAGCGTATAATCCTTCTTTTTCAAATGTCTGAAAATAAAATTGCTGTAGGAATAGCAATCCGGCGTCACGCCGTCCCTTACCTGCTCCAGCTCCTCTACAGAACGGCATTTCACGATGCGCCCCAGATAACGCTTCAGGCAGCTGTCCACCCATTCCTCCGAAGCACGTACCGCTTCATATAGCGAACCTTCCAGTACGACAGGCTCATTTTTTATGACCGCCGCCGAATCGATCAGCTCTGCATCCTCAAACTGCTTCATCTCCCGGAAAAGCTTTGCGGCGTCTGCCGATACGTTCGGCTCTGTGACAAGGGAGAGCTTGAGCCTCCCCAGCCGCCCCTCTACCGCATTTTTCCACTCTTCGTCCTCAACGTCAAACAGGTCTGCGAAGATAAATACCTTCACCGTCCTGCCGTATACCGCGGAAAGCCGCTTTTCCAGCGCGTTTCTCGCCTTGATGAGCTGCTCGGGATAGGATTTTCTGTTATGCTTCATATCGTCGATGAGCCGCTGTTTTTCCTTTAACTCTCTGGCGACAGCTCTCTGCTCCTCGCGATATGTTTCATATTCCTCTTCAATATTCTGCCGCGCCTCTTCGATACGCTCATGCAGCAAAATACACTGCTGCGCCGTTACCGGACCCGTCCGGAACGTCTCCACCATCTGAAGGAGCCGATTGCTCACATAATCTGTAACAATCTCGTCCGTCTCCCATGCCGAAAGCCCCTGCACGATCCTGCGCCAATGCTCCGCATTGTCCGCCAGCATCCTGCTCCGTTTTTTCAACTCTTCCAGATGCTCCTTTTTGCTTCCCAGGTCACTGCTCTTTAAATCGGCGCTCACAACGATAAGCTCGTTTTCCGCCTCCTGCGCAGCCCTGTCCAGCTCCGCCTTTTTGACGCGTTTCTCCTCAATTTCTTTTTCAATACGACTGCAGTCTTCCTTCAGGCTCTCTATCCTTTTTTTTGCATCTTCAATATCAATGCAGCGTACTGCCAGACGGCTTCCCACAATATCTGCACGAGTCAGCGTAAGCCTGTGCCCGGCCTCCCGGATATCGGTCAGCATATCGATCTTTTTTTCCAGAACATCTATCTTTTCCTTGATATCACGATATGCGCCCAGCTGCTCACTGATGGTCTCTATCGTAGAGCTCTCGCTCTTGGGGAACATATAATCCCTTATGAACTGCCCCGTCCCGTTGGACATTTTCAGGGCTATTGCGCTCTTTTCCATCGTAATAAAACGATTCCCGTCGATGTAGCCCAAAATTGCATCATACAGTGTGCTCAGATATGCTTCCTTGGAAGGATAGATGCGGTTCAGCTCAGCCCGTGCGCCCGTTTCCTTTGCCCGCTCTGCGACCAGCCTGCGGATATCCTGATTGGAATAGGGATATCCTTCATCTGTCAGATAGCCTCCCTCCGGCATCCTTCCGGAATGGCTGAAATATAAAAATTTCCGTATCTCGGAATCGGTACTCCTTACCTCAAAGGCGATTCCGATACACATCGTCTGCTTCGTTCCCGTATCCAGAATCTCAAGCGCCAGTTCCGAACAAAAATCCTGCCCTTCCCGGTTTGCGGAGCCGTCCTTTTGCTCTCCTCTCAAATAGCTCAAAACGCTTCTTCTGTTTTTGGCGTCATCCGCCGCCTTATTCAAAAAGCTTGGAGAAAAGCTTCCGTACAAAACGACCTGTATCGCGTCCATCACCGTGGATTTTCCCGATCCGCTCTTTCCGGAAAAAAGATTTACATATTCATTAAACTCGAGTATCTTATGATCGATTCCTCCCCAGTTATTCAGACACATCCGCGTAAATATCTTCTTCGCCTGCTTCACTGTCGTCCTCTCCTTCCTCCAGCATTTCTTCTGTCTCACTGCGGTAACGCTCCACAAGTGCGCTGATATCTGCCGATGAGCAGAAAATATTAACTGTGCTGTAAATATAGATTGGAGTTTCATCCTCCACATTCAGTATCGCACCCGGCAGGTCTATCATTTGATGAGTTTTCATCAGATTTAAAGCCGCCTGCCATTCCTGCCCGGTCAGCTTTCCGGGGATCAGGTTCGTATTTCTGCCGTATTCCCGGATTTCCGAAAGATTTGTGACAGTCGCATGCAGCCCCTCTCCCATTATCTTATCCCGGTATATCATTTTCATCAAAAGCAGAAGGCGCGTTGTTGTAAGGCTCATTTTTTCAACGGGAACGCCCTCCCCCGCGATACGGAATATCCTGTCCTGCGGGTCGTGTATCAGGTCGCATCCCAGCACCGCAAAGTAATCGGAAATAAATTCCCGATGCCTTGCACATACCTGATAACGGGCATTGTCCTTTGCAGTCAGCGTTACCGGGTCATATTTTACCTGAAGGATACAGGTCTGCCGGAACAGATCCTGTATCGTCTTTTTTACATTTTCCGCCTCTGCCGGCGATAATCCTTCCAAATATGAAAACATCTTTCCTCCTTATCCGTTCAGGGTAAAGCCCGTATAGGTAAAGCCGTCCTTCTGACGTATCTCATCCTTTAACTCTATCCGGTCCTCCTCCAGTCTGTCCTTGGTCGCCTCCTGCCATACAAATAGAAGCTTTTCCAGGTCTTCTACAGAAGAAACCGTTTCCTCCGATACACAGAATGCCCCTCCAAGGCTGTTTTTTTCTCTGAATTCCTCCAGCTCATATCCTGTATACAGCGGTCTTGGCACAAAATCATCCATCTCCAGCGGCTCTGCCTTCGTCGGCTTTACAGGACAAAAGCTGCTTTCCTGCCGCGTTCTCCTGCTGTAGAGGCTGGAATCCGACAAAACGGTAAACGGAGCTGTAACGTGCATACATTCCCTCAGTTTTTCCAGAATATCGTCTTTTTTCCGGCTCCGTGTCAAAAGGTTTATGAGCACCAGTGTCTGATCCTCCTGCGCAGAGCCTTCCTGCAGAATATAATGAATACGCGCCAGCGCCCGTCTTGCAAACACCGTTTTCAATTCTATCAGACGGTTATATTTTTTCTCAATAAGGTCAAATTCTCTTTCAGCCTGTACCACAAGCTGCGCCGCCTCCTCGCAGAAGGCAATGCTCCGGCGGAGGCGTTTTACCTGAGGGGATTCCGTGCCCGGCTGTCCTGATTCCCTCGGCTGCTCTGCTGCCGTTGGCTGCGCTGCTGCCGTTGGCTGCGCTGATGCTGTTGGCTGCGCTGATGCTGTTGGCTGCGCTGATGCTGTTGGCTGCTCTGCTGCTGTCAGCTGCCTTTCCAGCGTCCGGCAAAGCTCCTCCCGGCGCTGCTCATTTTCATTCAAAATATCGCTTATCAGCTCCTTTACCGCCTCTTTGTAGCGGTAAAAGCTGTCCGTTGTCGTCAGTATCGCATATTTTTTACTATCGCTGTTATTTAACTCGCTAACGAGCACTTCCTGTATCCCGATAAAATCCTTCCGGGCGGAAAGCTCATCAAACCATGCACGCATCCCGTCCTGCATATCGGAAAGCATCTGCCCGAGATTTTTGGACGTCTGCACCGCACTTTTTAAGATGCTGTTATTTTTCTCCGGGTCGGAATGATAAGTATACAGCGCGCTGTATACCGACAGGATGCTCTCCCGCTCCCGGCTCTCGTCCTCCTGTCCCAGCCGTTCAAACAGCTCCACATACATACGGCTGTACTCCGGAAAGGAAATGATATAGCAGTTTAGTCTTTCATCGAAATCACTCGACAGCCAGCCCCACTTCACAAGTCTGTCCAGCACCGCCGACGGCGTAAGCCCTAAAAACCCGCTCTCATCCGCCCGCTCCGTTTCATCCTCCCACCAGACCAGATTCACCTTTGCTATCGTCTCCGCCAGAATGCTTTTGCATTCTGCATCCGTCAGCTGCGAAAGGGCATACGCTTCCCGGCTCGTGCGGTACAGGTCTGTCAAAAGCTGCATATAGTAATCCATGTTCTGGGTCCGGAATAATTTATAAAAATCCTTTGGTATCTTTTTTTTGAGAATCATGTATTTGCCTGTGTCCTTCTCGTTATCACTTTATGATGTCTATTTTCGCGGTAAAAGTTTATTATATCATAAAATTCGGGAATTTGACAAACCGGATTTTATTTGTTGTTATTTTCTATCAATCCCCAAGACATCATAGTATTCATCACTATACTCAATGCCACTATTGTCAAAGCGAGATTGCAGTTCTTTTACATAGTCATAAGGGTTATCAATAGGGGAAATTTCTAACTCTGTTTCAAGATAACTTAATGTCGCTTTCTGTTCTTCTGTGCGGATTGCTTCTTCCTCTTTGAGGTGTTTTGCAAATTTGCCTTTGTCCATCCAAATAATCTGCTCAATAGGATTAGTAGAACCACAAGCAAGAATAAGTCTCATAAAATCCTCAAAGGTTCTTGCCAGCGGATAAACAAAAACATCTGCACAAGTATCAGGATTGCAGGCAAAAACCATTTCCCCATACGGCTCAATAAAGCAATACATAATACTTCCTTCAAACCCTATTGCCTTTGCATTGGTCGGATAGCAGAAGTAAGAATAAATATCTTCAACTTGTTCAAGACAAATCAAAGAGCCATTTATATTCAGTTCTTTGTATTTGTCAAAAAGTGTTTCCATTTTATCACACTCCTTTATCAAATTAGACTTTATCATGCTTTCACAATAATACTATCTCTATAACTCTCTGCAATGTTACGGCAATACTCCGATATCCATCCTTGATTTTCTGAAATCCTCTGTTTTAGCTGTTCTGAAACTGAAATTACCTTTTGATACTGCTTACTGTTGATTATTCCATCAGAATATGCTTTTTCAAGTTCATCTCTATCATCCTCGACCACCTGACCGCTATCAGAAACGAGCAAATCTAAAAACATATCATTCTAAAAGGGAATTCCGTCCGCATCAACACCTATACCATCTATCAAATCTATATACCACAATAGCGGAACATCATTTCTATCCAGATACATCGTTATAGCATAATCTCTGTAAACTTTCCTGTCCGGATGTCCTTAAATCCTGCCACCTTTTCTCCCGTTTTAAAAAATCCAGTCCTTTTTATTTCCTCTTCTCTATCCATAAACAGATAAGAGCTGCCGTCATCAGATAAATAACAAGTATCACACACTCTAAAGCCAGCGTGTAATAAGGACGCGGATAAAAATTTGCCAGCGAAGTAACGACAAATCTGACCGGGAAATACGTCCCTAACCATGCTGAAATTTTATAAAACTTTTTACGAAATCCCCTCGTGGTTTCATCTGCTTCGCTTTTTTTCTTTTGATATGCATATTCAAATCCGCCTATAACCGCAACAAACGGAAGGAAGCTGAGAACGCCAAAAAATTCACTTTGCAAAATGAACGTTGTCATGAACTGAACGAGCGCTGTCATAACCTCGAGCGTGACCATAAATATCATAATCTGATGAATGCCATCGTTTTTCGCTTCCTTTACCTTCGGCAGGTCGTTATCGCTTTCATATTCATCATTCAAAAGATAATCTGTTGTAACTCCAAACAGCTTGCTGAGCTGAAGGACATTCGTAACATCCGGCAGTGCTGTTGCTCCTTCCCACCGCGAAATCGCCTGTCTGGATACATTCATTTTTTCAGCCAGATCCTCCTGGGTCCATCCATTTGATTTTCTAAGTTGGATTATCTTATCTGACAGCTTCATAATAATCTCCTTTCTCTTCTGCCATAAGGGCTGTTTGTGACGCTCCGGCACAAATAGCCGTGTGAAAACCAAGCTCCTTTGCTCTGATGATTCCATTATATCCAAAACCCCTGTTTAACGCTATCACACCGGCTTTACATTTCCGCAACATGACTTTACATCGCTGTAAACCTCCGGTCTTATCAACGCAATAAGGTCAGGAGCTGTCTATTTTCCGACATCCCCTGACCTTACCTGTTTCACTATAACTAACTCACTTATGATTTACGACAGTACCCTTTTTACCACATGGGGCGTACGATAAGTCGCATTGGATATCCTGATACCCGTTCTCGGATTGCTCGCATGGATGACCTGCCCGTTCCCGATATAAATCGCCACATGATTTATCGTGCCGTTCTTTGCATAAAAGACAAGGTCGCCCGGCAGCGCTTCGGAAAGGCTGACCTTTGTGCCCTGCTGCGCCTGACTGCCCGAATAATGCGGGAGGTTCACGCCGTATTTTTTCATGATGCTCATAACAAACCCGGAACAGTCCGCCCCGTTCGTCAGGCTCGTTCCGCCCCAGACATAAGGATTTCCCAAAAACTGCTTCGCATAATTGACCAGGTCGACACGCACATCCGAAACACCCTGCCCGTATTTCAGTTCCGTCATGCTCACCGCCTTTTCCAGCTTCTTGGCGATATCTACATATTCTTTGGAAACAAACGCCTCCTCATCGTCCAGCATTATCTTGACCCACTCGTCCTGTACTTCCACGACTTCCAGCTCCTCGCCTTCCGCCACCAGCGTAAGCACGGGCGCATCCAGACTGGCTTCCTCACGCACGCGCAGACCGCCGGAATTGCATACTGCCATGTCAGCAGCTTCCCGATCTGCAAGCTTCGTTGCCTCAGCCCCCGTCAGCATATAATCGGCGCGCACATAGCCTGTCACCTTGCCGGACTTTATCTGATACCAGCCCTCTTTCTCAGAAAGCACTTCTGCTCCGGCGTTTTTAGGAAGCTTCCCTACAAGCTCTCCTGTTTCCGAAGGCTCCTTACGGATATTTAAGTAGTCATTTACCTTCGCCACGCCCAGATTTTCATATCCATATATTTTCCTGCGTTCTTCCTTTGCTACCTCGGCTGCCGCCAGACATTCCCCGGCATCCACTGTACTGTCCAGAAGCTTGCCCACACCCGCCGACTGCACTGCTGTACGGACTGTTTTCCCGGCTGAACCTGCATTCACTGTCATCCCTGCGAACATAACGCAGACCACAACAGTCAGTCCAAGTTTTCCGATTTTTCGCATTCTTACTCTCCTTTTTCTTCGGCGGCCGGCATCCCAGCCGCCGTTACATTCTGTAATACTTTTGTAACATTTTCATTATAAATATAAAGCAATGAAAATGTCAAGCAAAACCATTTCTCAATTTAAGTCAGGATGCAGACAGAAAACAGGAGCGAAATGCGGCGGCCGGAATTTATCCCTCCGCGCACGCCGCAATGTCCTTCCGGAGCTGCTCCTGCAGCCTCGAAAGCCCCTCAAACTTCTGCTCCGGGCGCACGAACGACTCAAGGCGCACCGTGATGAATGTGTCATAAATGTCTCCCTCAAAATCATAGAGATACGTTTCCACACCCATCGGCGGGTTTTTTCCCTGATCCACCGTTGGCTTGACCCCTACGTTGGTCAGCCCTCTGTAAATCCCCTTACAACACTCCACCTCTGAGCGGTACACACCGTTTGGCGGCAGCAGCTTGTCCTCCGGAGGCATCAGATTTACCGTTGGAAACCCTATCGTGCGCCCGATCTGATTGCCGTGCACGACCGTTCCCATTACCGCATAGGGCTCCCCAAGAAGCTGAGACGCTTCCTCCATCCTGCCTTCCTCCACGCAGTCCCGGACGCGGGTGGAGCTGATCTCTGCCCCGCCCTCCTGTACCTTTTCGATAATTTTTACCCGGTATCCATGCGCGCCGGAAAGCGATTCCAGCAGCCGGTAATCGCCCTTTCCCTGATCTCCGTAGGAAAGATCCGTCCCCGCTGCGATAAACGCCGCTTTCATATTCCTGCACAAAATGTCCCGGATAAACTCCTCCGGAGGCATTGCCGCCGTTTTTTCGTTGAGCGGGAACTCCACGAGCACGTCGATTCCCAGCTGGCGCAGCATCCGGCGCTTTTCTTCCTTCGTGGTAAGCCCTTTTACCGTTTTCCCCGAAAAAAATGCCGCCGGAGAAGGCTCGAACGTAAACACCGCCGCCAAAAGCCCTTCCTTTTTTGCGCGAAGGATTTCTTCCAGAAGCGCCTTATGCCCTCTGTGCATCCCGTCAAATTTTCCGATCGCCACCGCCGAAGCGCCCTGCAATTCAAAATCAACCGTCCCGGAAATGATCTGCATTCTTTTGTCCGTTTCCTTTCCTACTGCTTTTCCAAAAACATCTTTACCGGCTTGAAGCGCATTTCTGCCTTCCGCCATTCGTATACGCCTGTAAAATTCCCGCTTTTATCGTAAACGCGCGCCTGCATCCCGTCCTCAAAAACGCCCTCCGGATCTGTATCCGCGCTTCTTTTTTCCGCATCCATCAAACCGTCTGAGGCTGTTTCTATCCTGTCTGAGGCTGTTTCTATCGCCCTCACATGCCTGCATTCCAGCGGATTGCCGTTTTCCAAAAGCTTCTGCCCGCCCTCCGTCACCTGCAGCGCCAAAAGCCCTTCAAATACAGCCTCCACCGGCATCAAAATCTCTGCAAGCCTTCCTTCGTCAGAAAGCTGCTGGATCTCCTAAAGCCTGTATGCCTGATCCAGCCCGAACCGCCCCGATTTTGTGCGGACGAGCTTTTCCATCGCCGCGCCGCAGCCCAGCTTCTGACCAATATCATGGCACAGCGTCCGGATATAAGTCCCTCTCGAACAGGACACCGTCATCGTTACCCGGGGCAGGCTGACCTCTTCGATCTCAATGGAATGGATCGTGACAGGACGGCTCTTTCTTTCCACCACTTTTCCGGCGCGCGCCAGATCGCACAGCTTCTGACCGTTTACCTTTAACGCCGAATACATGGGCGGGATCTGGTCGTAATGTCCTGTAAAAGAAAGCACTGCCTCCCGGACTTCCTCCTCAGAAGCCGTCACCTCGTGTTCGGAAAGCACGGTCCCGGTCGTATCCTGCGTATCCGTTTCGCAGCCCAAAAGCATTACCGCGCGGTATTCCTTATCCTTTTGTGTCAAAAGCTCACACAGCTTTGTGGCGCTGCCCAGACAAACGGGCAATACCCCGGACGCTTCCGGGTCCAGGGTACCTGTGTGGCCGATTTTTTTCTGTTTGCAAATGCCCCGAAGCTTCGCCACCACATCGTGGGACGTAAAGCCCGGTTCCTTATAGACATTGAGAATGCCGTTCATGCAGCCTCCTTGCTCATCCTTCCAACTGTTTCTCGATATGTGCCGACAGATTGTTCACACAGTCGTGGAACGTCCCGCGCATCGTGCAGCCCGCCGCGCGCACATGTCCGCCGCCGCCGAAAAACGCCGCAACCTCCGCCACGTTTACCGCCCCGTTGGAGCGCAGGCTCACCTTGTATTCCAGCGTGCCCGTTTCATATAAAAAGATCGCGCACTCCACGCCTTTGACCGATCTTAACTGGCTGACGATGCCTTCCAGATCCTTCGGCGTTACGCCGTAAAAATTCATCATCTTTGCGTCGATCCCGCTGACGATGCATTTTCCGCCCATAAACACGATGCTCTCTAAAAACGCCCTGCCCGTTACCTGAAGCTGGCGGTATGTTTTTTCAAAAAATGTCTCGTCGATCAGCTTTGAATGGTCAAAGCCGTAGGACAGAAGCTTCGCGCCGATCTCCATCGTGTGCGGCGTCGTATTGCTGTACTGGAACACGCCCGTATCGTGGACGATCCCCATGTAAATCGCCTTTGCGATGTCTGCATCGATCAGGCTTTCATCCATAAGCTCATAAACAAGCTCCGAGGTGGAGCTGGCGTCGGGCTTACAGTAGTTGACCTTGCCGCAGCCGGCAGCGTTGCTGATATGATGGTCGATATTGATCGTCTTTTTCGCCGTTTTAAAATATTTTTCCGCATCGCCCAGACGGCTGCTCTCCGTATCCAGCGCGATGCACACGTCGTAAACGATCTCTTTGCCGCAGTCCGTTTTGATCTCGTCAACGCCCCTGATGCACGAAAATACCGGCGCAGGGCTTTCCAGATAAACGTCGATTACCGCTTCGGGCAGCGCTTTTTTCAGATACAGATACAGCCCCATACTGGAACCGATGCAGTCTCCGTCCGGGCGCACATGCCCGCTGATCGCGATGAGGCTGTTATTCTTCACTTCCTCCAGAATTTTCTGCATCCTCATCCTCCCCTTTCTTCGCGCGCTGATCCGCCATGACAAGATCAATCTTATGCGACATGTCCACGCCGTAAGCGATGGACTGGTCCATGATAAAATGGATCTCCGGCGTATTGCGCAGGTTAATTTCCTTTGCCAGACGGCCGCGGATAAATTTTTCCGCGCTCTTTAATCCTTCCAGCGTATCCGTTACCTCTTCGGGCGTGCCCAGAACGCTGATGTAGGCGCGGCAGGTTTTTAAATCCGGAGCCACCTCTACGGAAACCACGCTCGTCATGGGCGCGATCCTCGGATCCTTGATCTCCCCGCGGATCACCTCAGCCAGGACGCGCTGCACTTCGCCGTTGATCCTGCTGTTTTTTACACTGTTTTTTCTCATTCCAACCTCTATTTCTGAAGCGCCCTTCTCCCTGCGGAAAAAGGGCGCTCCCCTAAAAATGCCGTTTCTGAAACTTTAGCGGGGCACTTCCACCATCGTGTAAGCCTCCACAATATCAAACTCCTGCATTTTGTCAAAGCCTTCAAATACAAGACCGCACTCGAAGCCTGCCTTTACTTCCTTTACGTCGTCCTTAAACCGCTTTAAGGAAGCAAGATTGCCCTCGAAGATCTGCTCTCCCTCTCTGGAAATGCGCACCTTGCAGCCTCTTGTAAATACGCCGTCCAGCACATAGGAGCCGGCGATATTGCCGATTGCGGACGCCTTGAAGATCTGGCGCACCTCCGCATGGCCGATCACCTTTTCCTCGAATACCGGATCCAGCATGCCCTTCATGGCAGCTTCCACGTCCTCGATCGCCTGATAGATGACCTTGTACAGACGGATGTCAACGCCCTCCGTCTCCGCAATTGCCTTTGCAGTCGCGTCAGGACGCACGTTGAAGCCGATAATGATCGCGTTGGACGCGCCCGCCAGCGTTACGTCGGACTCGTTGATCGCGCCTACGCCGCCGTGGATACATTTTACGACCACTTCCTCGTTGGAAAGCTTCGTCAGGCTCTGCTTCACCGCTTCCACGCTTCCCTGTACGTCCGCCTTGACGATCAGGTTGAGCTCCTTTAAATTGCCTTCCTTGATCTGGTTGAACAGATCGTCCAGAGACATGCGGGACTTGGTTTCTTCCAGCTTCTTCTCCTTGTTCTGCTCGATGAAGGCTGCCGCATAGGATTTTGCTTCCTTGTCGCTCTCATGGGCAAGGAATACATCGCCCGCCTCGGGAACGTCGGACAGACCGAGTATCTCTACCGGAACGGAAGGACCCGCCTGTTTTACACGACGTCCCTTGTCGTCGATCATCGCACGGACCTTACCGCTGCAGGAACCTGCGGAAACAAAATCACCCACATGCAGAGTACCCTTCTGAACAAGCACACTCGCCACAGGACCACGGCCCTTGTCAAGCTGCGCCTCCAACACGATACCTCTCGCATTTCTGTTGGGATTCGCCTTCAGCTCCTGAACCTCTGCCGTCAGCAGTATCATCTCCAACAGCTGCTGGATGCCTTCGCCGGTCTTTGCGGAAACAGGCACGAATATCGTGCTGCCGCCCCAGTCTTCCGCTATGAGCTCGTACTCTGTCAGCTCCTGCTTTACGCGGTCGATGTTCGCGCTCGGCTTATCCACCTTGTTGACTGCAACGATGATCTCGATGCCTGCAGCCTTCGCGTGGTTGATCGCCTCAACCGTCTGGGGCATTACGCCGTCGTCAGCCGCAACGACCAAAACTGCGATGTCTGTCGCATTGGCGCCGCGCATACGCATCGCCGTAAACGCCTCGTGCCCGGGCGTATCCAAAAAGGTGATCGGCTGTCCGTTGATCTGTACGGTGTAGGCGCCGATATGCTGCGTGATGCCGCCCGCCTCGCGGTCGGTCACATTCGTCTTTCTGATCGCATCCAGAAGGGACGTCTTACCGTGGTCAACGTGACCCATAACGCAGATGACGGGCGCTCTGGAAACCATGTCCTTTTCGTCCTCGTCCTCTTCCTTCAGCAGCTCTTCGATCACATCGACCTTTACTTCTTTTTCACAGATGATGTCGTACTCGATCGCGATATTTTCCGCATCCTCGTAGGAAATCTCCTGATTTACGGTCACGATCTTGCCCTCCAGGAACAGCTTCTTGATGATCGCCGCCGCCTGGATCTTCATTTTTTCAGCCAGCTCCTTGATTGTGATCGTATCGGGAACCGTGATCACCTTGATCGTCTCCTCCGGCTCTGCAGGCTTGGGTTCCGGCTTGATAAAACGTCCCGCCCGCTTGCTGTTTTTCAGCTTTGCTGCGTTGTCGTCCTCGTACATCGCGTCTCTTCTGGACTTCTTATCGCGCTCCTGCTGGTTCAGGCTTCTGTTGTCACGGCGTTTATCCGTATCCTTTGCCGGAGCTTCCGGTGCAAAGCCTTTAGACGCCGCCGGCTTTCTGAATCGATTGTCCTGCCTTCCGTCGCCGTTCTGAGGGCGTCCGCCATTTGCGCCAGGGCGGTTATTGCCCGCACCATTCCTGCCAGCGCCTGCAGGACGATTAAAGCCCTGACCATCCCTTGCAGCGCCGTTATTGCCCGGACGGCCATCCCGTCTCGGTCCCTGACCGCCTCTTTCGTTACGGTTTGCGTTATTTCTGTCATTGCTTCTGTCGCCTCTGCTGTCACGGTTCTGGAAACCGCCTCTGTCGCCGCGGTTTGCCCCGTTTCTGTCGTTGTTTCTGTCGCCGCCTCTGTTATCGCGGTCGCCGCTTCTTTCGCTGCGCGCTGCCCTGTCAGACTTTTCAAGGCGCTCCCTTGCGGCGCTTTCCGCCTTCTTCTGCGCTTCGATCTCCGCAGCCTTCGCCGCGCGTTCCGCCTCTGCCGCAGCCTTTGCCGCCGCTTCCTTTGCCGCGCGCTCGATGCTTAAAAGCTTCTCATCGGGCATGACCGGCTGGGAAGGCTTTGTGAGGGGCTTGATCAAAGGACGGCTCTCCATGCGCATGCCGTTTCCGTTTCTGCCGCCGTTCTGACGCTTGCCTCCGTTTTTATTCTGGTCGTTTCTGCGGCCGTTATTCCCGTTTCCGCCGTTTCCGTTCCCTCTTCTCTCATTTCCGCTGCCGCCGTTTCCGCCGTTTTTCATGCGGCTGTTCTGAGGGTTGTTCACTACGATAATCGTCTTTGCTTTCTTATGGGACTTTGCGTCCTTCTCCGCTGCCTGTGTATCTTTTGCAGCCTGCGTATCCACAGTCTGCGCCGTCTTTTCTGCTGTTTCCGTCTTCTCCACCTGCGCCATCCTTTCCTCCTGAGCTGCTTTTCCTGCGGACGCTGCCGCAGGATCTTCCGCCTTTTTTGCCGGCTGATCCGCTTTCTCTGCATTGCCTGCATTCTGCGCCCCTTTTGCCGCCGGCTGTCCGGCTGCCGCATCCTTGGCAGCGCCGAACTTCTTTTTCACCAATTCCACTGCGTCGCCCTCGACCGTGCTCTGGGCAACCTTTACGTCAACGCCCTTCTCCTGAAGAAAGCCGATGATGTCCTTGCTTTTTATATTCAGCTCTTTTGCGAGCTCATGCACCTTTATTTTTGACATTCCGTTCCCTCCGTTTCATTCACCGCTGTTTCCAGATGCTTTTTCAGAGTTCCGGCAAATCCATCGTCAATTACCGCCAGCGAAGCGCGCATTTCCTTTCCCATCGCATGCCCCAGCTCTTCCTTCGTGCCGTATTCAAAATACGGGACCTTGTAAAAGCTGCACATGTCGCGGAAATTTTTCTTCGTGTTCGCGGAAGCGTCCGTTCCCACGATCACCAGACGCGCGCTGCCGTCCTTGACGGATTTCTCCGTCATAAACTCGCCGCTCACGCACCGTCCCGCCCTCGTGGAAAGTCCCAACAGGGAAAATACCTTATTCGGTCTCACTCTCACCAAACTCCTTTTCCAGACTGTCATAGACCTCATCCGGAATACTCATTCGGAAAGAACGCTCAAGACCCCTGTTCTTTCTCGCCATTTTCAGGCAATCCAGACTCTTGCACACATAGGCGCCTCTCCCGTTTTTCCTGCCTGTCGCATCCAGGACAAAGGTCTGCTCCGGCGTCTTTAAAACGCGCATCATATCGCGCTTTTCCTTCATCTCGCCGCAGCCCACACATTGCCTCATGGGAATCTTTTTATTCATTGCTGCCCTCGCTGTCATCCTCTGCCGGATCTGCCGCTTCTTCTGTCAGCTCTTCCGCCTCGGGGCATGCCTCCTCACAGGCTTCGGAATCCTCTGCGTATTCCTCTGCAGTCTCATCCTCTGCATATTCTTCGCCGTTTCCGTAATCCTCTTCCTCTTCGTCGTAATCGTCCTCGAGATAATCCTCATAACGGAAGCCCGGCGCGTCCTTCGCCTGCGTCTCGCTCTTGATGTCGATCTTATATCCGGTCAGGCGCGCCGCCAGACGGGCGTTCTGGCCTTCCTTACCGATTGCTAAGGAAAGCTGGTAATCCGGAACCACAACCTTTGCGGTACGCTCGTCGGGATCTGCAAAAACTGCCACGATCTTTGCCGGGGACAGCGCGTTCTGGATGAGGTTTCCGGGGTTTTCATCCCAGTTGACGATGTCGATCTTTTCGCCGCGCAGCTCGTCTACGATGGCGTTGACGCGGGAACCGTTCATGCCGACGCACGCGCCCACCGCGTCCACGTTCGGGTTGTTGGACCATACCGCGATCTTGGTACGGCTTCCGGCTTCCCTGGCGATGCTCTTGATCTCTACAACGCCGTCCCTGATCTCTGTTACCTCCGCCTCAAACAGACGCTTTACCAGCTCCGGATGGGTGCGGCTTACGAGAATACGGGGACCCTTGGGGGTATTTTTCACTTCCAGAATATAAACCTTAATGCGCTCGGTAGGCTTGAATACCTCGCCCTTTACCTGCTCGCTCTCATTTAAGATCGCGTCCGCCTTGCCCAGGTTGATGCTGATGTTGCGTCCCAGATAGCGCTGCACAACGCCTGTCACAACGTCCTTTTCCTTTTCAAAGTACTGATTGTAAACAACGCTTCTTTCTTCCTCGCGGATCTTCTGCAGGATCACGTTTTTCGCGTTCTGGGTTGCGATACGGCCAAATTCCTTGGATTTGATCTCCACATGGATGATGCCGCCCACTTCCGCGCGTCTGGAGATCTCCCTCGCTTTGTCCAGGCTGATCTGCAGGCAGTCGTCCTCCACATCATCCTCCGTCGGAACGATCTCTTTTTCCGCATAGCAAAGGAAATCACAGGTATCGCGGTCGATCTCTACCCTCACATTGTCCGCTTTGCCAAAATGCTGCTTGCAGGCGGTGATCAGGGAGTTCTCGATGGCTTCAAAAAGAGTCTCCTTGCTGATCTCTTTTTCCTTCTCCAGTACATCCAATGCTTCCTTTAATTCCTTGTTCATTTCATCCTCCATTTTGCCTTCAGGCGGGCGGTGTGCCCGTTATCGTTTTAAAAATCCAACGCCAGCCGGATCAGCGCGATCTCTTTTCTGGCAAATGTCATCTCTTTTTCCGCTGTTTCAATCGTAATATTATCTGCGTCAAAGCCCTTTAAGCTCCCGGTAAATTCCCGGCACTTCTCCACCGGCTTATACAGCCGCACTTCAACCTCCTGCCCGATGCTCTTTTCCAGATGCTTATCTTTCTTAAGCGTCCTTCCAAGCCCCGGCGAGCTGACCTCCAGAATGTAAGCGTCCTCGATAAAATCCGCTTCATCCAGTCTGTCCGACAGCGCGCGGCTTACCGCCTCGCAGTCCCCGATATTGACGCCCTCCTGCTTGTCAATGTAGGCACGCAGATACCAGTCGCTGCCTTCCTTCACATATTCCACGTCGTAGATCTCCACGCCGTTTGCCTCTGCGATCGGAACAAGCAGCTCTTCCGTTCTGGCTTCGTATGTCTCTCTTCTTGACATTCTATCACCTTCCTTATTCAGTTGTCCTCTGCCAAAAAGCGCAGCCCGATGCGCCCGGCGCATTTTCTGCCCTTCTCAGCAAATAAGAGTGGGCTTGCCGCCCACTCTTACATTCGTAACTTCTGTCATCTCTGTAACCATAGCACGAACCCGCATAAAATGCAAGGGAATTTCGTAAATAGTTAAAAAAGTATGCGCCTTGGCGCACGCCCGCGCTGCGCGCGTTTGCCGTCAGGCAATCGATTTCCGGAGAAACGCAGTTTCTCCTGCGCGCAAGTGCGCATAATCGTATTTTTTATTCGACTGGAAAGGAACTTTCCTGTCGAATAAAAAAATATCCGAAAACACAGTGTTCTCGGACATCTTAACAGCCAGTAGGGGAATCGAACCCCTGTTTCCGCCGTGAGAGGGCGGCGTCTTAACCGCTTGACCAACTGGCCATCTGTTCATTCTGTCGGGCTTGTTTGCCTGACGCTTGATTACTATACAACATTCTCTGACAGATTGCAAGTACTTTTTTGAAATTTTTTAAAAATTTTTTTGAAGCGTTTTTGAAACGGCTTTTTAAGCGCTGCGCAGCCGCCTGTCCGGCGGGGATTTTCAACGCCCGATCCTGCTGTACTCCATTCCAAACAGGCTTTCCCAGACATGTATTTCTATCATATCCCCTGTTTCTGCCGCGTCATATATCTCCTGCGGCACTAAAAAGCGCTGCCCGATCTTATCCCGCCAGTCTGCTTCCAGAATATAATCCCGCCCTCCGGTGCTTCTGCTGACACTGTTTTTTTCGGACACAATCCCGGTTTCTGTCTGCGCTTCTTCAAATGTCAGCACATACTGCACTGGAAACGTGACCAAAAGCGCTGCCGCAATGCCCTCTGCCGCCAAACGCCCCAGACAGGGTAAAGGGCTTGTCTTTTTGATTTTTCTGACCTTTAAAAGCAAGGGAAGCTCCACAAGCACTGCCGTTACCAGCGCATAACCAAGAAAATCCGTCGTTTCAAACTCATAGGGGAAAACCAGAAGGATCGCCCACATTGCCGCAAGGAGCACAGAGATTTCCGGCACAAAATAAAACCGTTTTCCGTCTGCCCCCTCTGTATCCTTCCCAGAAGTCCGAAAATACTGGGCAGGGTATCCGTACACACGAAGCCCCCATGCCGACAGCAGGACGGCAGAAGACAAAAATGCCGCCCCCTTCCTTCCTGCTGCAAAAGCTGCTGCCGCCGCAAAAAGCCAGATCCAGCCTGCCGCCCTGTATTTTTTGATATATGCCTCGCAGCGCCTGCGCGCTTCCCCGTAACGATCCTTCATCTCACCTGTTTCCTTTTTGATTTTTCCGCTTCTCCCAATCAGCCCATCATAAAGTCAAACAGGCTGATCTGATTGGATTCCGGCAGATCTCCTAAAATACCGAGGCTGTCCAAAAGCTCCACGATCGTCTTACTTGCCTTGGAGCGCTCCCGGAAATCGTCCTTACTTAAAAATGCGCCGTTCTTTGCCGCTTCCACGATCGAGTCCGCCGCCTTCTCTCCCAGTCCGTCGATGCTGTTTAAGGAAGGCATAATCTTCCCGTCCATTACCTGAAAGTTTCTGGAATGCGCCTTAAAAAGATCGATCGGCTCAAATTCAAAGCCCCGCGCATACATTTCCTGCACGACCTTCATATCCTTAAGGGACGCCTGCTCCTTCTGGCTCAAGCTGTCCGAACGCTTCTTGTAATCCGCCATTACCGCTTCCAGATGCTGCCGCCCCTGACACATGATCTCATAGGAAAAAGCCGACGCGCGGATGGAGAAAAATGCCGCGTAATACGCCAGCGGATAATTTACCTTGCAGTAGGCAATACGCCACGCCATCATAACATATGCCGCCGCGTGTGCCTTCGGGAACATGTATTTGATCTTTTTGCAGGACCAGATATACCAATCCGGCACGCCTGCCTCCGTCATGGCGGCTTCCATCTCCGGTTTTAAGCCCTTGCCCTTACGCACGCTTTCCATCGTCGTAAACGAAAGGCTCGGATCCATTCCCTGATTGATCAGATAGATCATAATGTCGTCACGACAGCAGATCGCGTTGGAAATCGTCGCCTTGCCCTCCTGAATAAGCGTCTGGGCGTTTCCCAGCCACACATCCGTCCCATGTCCCAGACCGGAAATCCGGATCAGGTCGGAAAAGCACTTGGGCTTCGTATCCAGAAGCATCTGAATGACAAATTCCGTTCCAAACTCCGGGATTCCCAGCGATCCCAATGGGCAGCCGTCGATCTGATCCGGCGTGATGCCAAGCGCCGACGTATTCTGGAACAGGCTCATGACCTGCGGATCGTCCAGCGGGATCTTCGTCGCGTCAATGCCCGTCAGATCCTCCAGCATCCGGATCATCGTCGGATCATCGTGTCCCAGAATATCCAGCTTTAACAGGTTGTGGTCGATGGAATGATAGTCAAAATGCGTCGTTACCGTATCCGTCGTCATATCGTTTGCCGGATGCTGCACCGGCGTAAAGGAGTTGATGTCCTCCCCTACCGGAAGCACCACAATACCGCCCGGATGCTGTCCCGTACTGCGGCGCACACCCGTACAGCCCTGCACGATCCGGTTGATCTCGCAGTTTCTCTTCTTGCTGCCCCGTTCCTCAAAATAGTTTTTCACATAGCCAAACGCCGTCTTATCCGCCAGCGTGCCGATCGTCCCGGCGCGGAACGTCTGCCCCGCCCCGAAAATAACCTCCGTATATTTGTGCGCCTTACTCTGGTATTCGCCGGAAAAGTTCAGGTCAATATCCGGCTCCTTGTCGCCCTTAAAGCCCAGGAACGTCTCAAACGGGATGTCAAAGCCGTCCTTTACAAGCGGCTCCCCGCACACCGGACACGCCTTATCCGGCATATCGCAGCCCGCGTTTCCGGAAAACGCCTTTACCTCCGGCGAATCAAAATCATAATAATGGCACTTCGGGCAGCGGTAATGGGCGCTTAACGAGTTTACTTCCGTGATGCCCGCCATAAACGCCACCAAAGACGAGCCGACGGAACCTCGAGAGCCGACCAGATAGCCGTCCTCTACTGATTTCCACACGAGCTTCTGCGCGATAATATACATCACGGCAAAGCCGTTGCTGATAATGGAGTGAAGCTCCTTTTCCAGACGGTCCACCACGATTTTGGGAAGCTCCTCCCCGTAAAGCTCGTGCGCCTTGCGGTAGCAGATCTCCGTCAGCGTCTTGTCGCTGTCCGGAATAACCGGAGGACATTTATCCGGGCGTACCGGGGAAATCGTCTCGATCTGATCCGCGATCAGGTTGGTGTTCGTGATCACGACCTCCTCCGCCTTCCCGCTTCCCAAATACTGAAACTCTTCCAGCATCTCCTCCGTCGTCCGCAGATACAGGGGCGCCTGCTCGTCCGCGTCCTTAAAGCCCTTGCCCGCCATGATGATGCGGCGGTATACCTCGTCTGCCGGATCAAGGAAATGCACGTCGCAGGTCGCCACGACAGGCTTGTTGAACTGCTCGCCCAGCTTTACGATACGGCGGTTCATATTCTGAATATCCTCCACCGAATTGATGTTTTCCATCTTTTCGGAATGGATCATGAACAGGTTGTTGCCCGTAGGCTGGATTTCCAGATAATCGTAAAAATTCACGATCCGGGCGATCTCCGCGTCGGATTTTTCGTCCAGAAGGGCGCGGTATAATTCGCCCGCCTCGCACGCGCTTCCAAGGATCAGCCCCTCCCGGTGCTTCATCAAAAGGCTTTTGGGGATTCTGGGCGTTTTATGGAAATAGGTCAGATGCGACTCCGACACGAGACGGTACAGGTTCACACGCCCCACGTCATTTTTTGCCAGAAGGATCGCATGATAAGGAAACAGGCGTTTTACAATATCCGGGCTGGAATCGCCCAGATGGTTGACGTCCGACAGCGTGCGGCAGTTTCTCTGCTCCAGCATCGGGATGAATTTCACAAAAATCTCCGCCGTCGCTCCCGCGTCGTCCACCGCCCGGTGATGGTTTTCCAGCGAAACGCCCAGCGTCTTTGCCACCGCGTCCAGCGTATGCTTCGCCTGATGCGGCAAAAGCACGCGGGCGATGCCTACCGTATCCACATAGGTCGGATCCATCGGGATATTCTGGCGCGCCGCGTTTTCCAAAATAAAGCTCATATCAAAGCTTGCGTTGTGCGCGACAAAGATCGTGCCCTCGCAGAACTTCAAAAATTCCGGCAGCACCTCTTCAATCTTCGGCGCGTCCATCACCATTTCGTCGCTGATGCCTGTCAGCTGCTCGATCCGAAACGGGATCGGCGTTTCCGGATTGACAAACGCAGAAAATTTATCCACGATCTTTCCGTCCGCCACCTTTACCGCGCCGATCTCGATGATCCTGTTTTTGACCGGGGAAAAGCCTGTCGTCTCAATATCGAATACCACATAGGAATCCCGCAGCGGCTGCCCCTTATCCCCCGTGACGATTTCCTTTAAATCGTCCACCAGATATGCCTCGCAGCCGTAGATCACCTTAAAAAAGTCGTTCCGGTCGGGATTTTCGTCCCCCGCCTCCTTGCGGCGGTTTTTCTCTGCCTTCCACAGATCGTCCAGCAGATGATTGGCGTCCGGAAAGGACTGCACCACGCCGTGATCGGTAATGGCGATCGCCGGATGCCCCCACTGATAGGCGCGCTTTACCAGATCCTTCGCCTCGGAAACGCCGTCCATATCGCTCATCTTCGTATGACAGTGAAGCTCCACCCGCTTGCGCACCGACGTATCCACTCTGGAACTCGTAAAATCCAAAATCTTTTTCACGCCCACGATGGAGCCGACGGTCAGCTCGCCGTCAAATTTGTCCACCATCGTCAGACCCTTGATCTTGACAAACGCCCCCGGCTTGATCCCCTCTTTGATCTCCGCCAGCTGCTCGTTCAGCGTAAAGATCTTGATCGTCATCGTGTCCGTAAAATCCGTCACGTCAAAAATCAGGATCGTGCGCTCGTTGCGGATCTCCCGCTGGTCCATGGCGATGATTTTGCCGCGGATCACGACCTCGCCCATCTCCCCGATGATCTCTTCGATCGGGATTGCGTCTTCGTCAAAGTCCCTGCCGTAAAGCACGTCCGGATTGTCGCTCTTTTTAAAGCTGCGCCTGAAGTCTCCCCTGCCTTCGCGGTTGAATTTGCCCTTGCCGTATTTGCCGCCTGAGCCTGCCTTGTCGCCTCTTTCCGCAGACGGCGTGCCGCCGGATCCCGAAACGCCCTCCTTTGAGCTGACGCCCATTGCAGCTGCTGCCGCCGCTGCGTCTGCCGGGATGACCGTCCCGCCCTCGAAAGGGGCTTCCTGCGCCGCCGTCTGTGCAGCCGCCGCCAGATAAGCCTCGTACCCTGCGTCCATCCCGCCGTACTGCCCTGCGCCCGCCGCTCTGTCCGCCGTACTGCCCAAAGCTGCCGCCCTGTCTGCCCTATCTGCATCGCCTGCCCTGCCTGCATCGTATTCTGCGCGATAGCCGCCGCTCATCACGCTGTTTAACTGATCCGCGCTCAAGCCGTAATCGGAAGCCGCAGGGCGCGCACCCGCCTTTGCCGCGATAACCGCCACCTTGCGCGCCATCGCGATCTCCTCCTCCGCTTTGCGCGGATTCTCCTTCGGCTCCACAAAATACAGGCTGACGCCCATCGGCACGCCGCAGCGCTCGCAGCAGATCTTTTCCAGAATCCGCGCAAGCTCCGTGCTCCGCTCGTGGGCGATCACCGTATCCGGCACTTCCATGCGCAGCGTTTTGCCCTCTTCTTCAAAGGAAAGCTTCGCCGACCGGAACAGGCTGTATTCCACCGGGCTGCATTCCTTTAGCTCCAGCAGAATGCTCTCATGGTAGGCTTCCAGAAGCGTCCTCGGGTTATATTGCGCGGACAGATGGAATTTTTCCTGAATCTTGACCGTAATATTGCAGTCGGGAAAAAGCTGCTTTCGGATCTCTTCCTCCATCGCAAATACTGTCTGCTTCGGAATCAGCCTGTCGCAGCTGATATAAACCCGGATCAGATCCTTCTGCCTTGTCGCCGTGACCCGCTCCACCGTTACCTTTTCAAATAATCCCCGGACGCTGCCCTCAAGCTTTAATCCCGGAAAAACCTCCATGAAACCCTTTGCCATATTGTCCCTGTTACTCCTGTTCGTTCCAATGTTCCAGCTCATACCGCAGGGTGGAAACAAATTCTGCCTCCGGCACCTTGCGGATGATCTGCCCTTTCTTGATCAAAAGCCCTTCTCCGATCCCGCCCGCGATGCCAAGATCCGCTTCCTTTGCCTCGCCGGGGCCGTTTACCACGCAGCCCATCACAGCCACCTTGATATTTAAGTCCGGAAACTCTGCCGCCATCGTCTCCACCTCGTTTGCCAGCCTGATCTGGTCGATCTTTGTGCGTCCGCAGGTCGGGCAGCTTACGACTTCGATCCCGCCTTTTCTAAGCCCGAGCGTGCGCAGGATCAGCTTCGCGGACTTGATCTCCTCCACCACGTCCCCCGTGAGGGATACGCGGATCGTATCGCCGATGCCCTGATTCAGGATCAGTCCCAGCCCGATCGCGGATTTGATGTTGCCGGACAGAACCGTGCCCGATTCCGTAATGCCCACATGCAGCGGATATTCGGTTTTGCCCGCCAAAAGCTCGTGCGCCTTTACGCACATCATCACGTCGGAGGATTTGATGCTGATAACAAGCTCGTGATAGTCCAGATCCTCGATCATGCGCACCTTGTCCAGCGCGCTCTCCACGATGCCCTCCGCCGTCACGCCGCCGTATTTCTCCACCAGATTTTTTTCGAGGGAACCGCTGTTTACGCCCACGCGGATCGGGATCATGCGCTCCTTTGCCGCCTTTACCACCTCTGCCACCCGTTCGGGGCCGCCGATATTTCCGGGATTGATCCGGATCTTGTCCGCGCCGTTTTCGATCGCCGCGATCGCCATTTTATAGTCAAAATGAATGTCTGCCACGATCGGGATGGATACCTGCTTTTTAATCTCTGCAAGCGCCTTTGCCGCTTCCGGCGTCGGGACGGTGCAGCGCACGATCTCGCAGCCCACCTCTTCCAGACGATGGATCTGCGCTATCGTTGCCGCCACGTCCTCTGTGGGCGTGTTGGTCATGGACTGGATCAGGATCGGATTGCCCCCGCCGATCACCCGGTTTCCGATCTTTACAACTCTCGTCTTATCTCTGTACATAAAAGCTTCCTCCCTTTTCCTTTTCTCGGGCAGCCACAGGCGCGCGTCCTTGCGCCTTCGCCCTGTTTTCCGCAAAATTGCCTACCGCCATTTTAACACTTTGCCCCCGGCTGCGCAACCGCAGGAAGCAGGCGCAGGAAACAGGTGCACAGGGACGCGGGATGCTGACGGAAGCAGGCGCGCCGCGCTACAGCATCCACTTCCCGGGGCTTTTTTCTGTACGCATCACGCTCTGGAGCGGCTCGCACACCGGACAGCCCGGGCCGCGCTTTCTGCGCCGGCAAAGCTCCGCAAGCAATCCCAAAAGGGCTGTCATAAAAAGCAAAAGCAGGCTTCCTGCTGCATTGCCCTCCTTTCCTGCCGCGCCCAAAAACGCTGCTCCCGCCGCCAGCGTCGCCGCCGGAAAAACCTCTGCCAAAAGCGCTGTCCATGCGCGCCTGTCCAGCCCCTTTCCCCAAAACCGTTCCAGCCTTCCCAGTCCCCCGCTTTTTCTCCCCTTTAAAAATTCTTCCAGCGCCGCCGCCAGCCCGTCCATCGTCTGATACCGCCTGTCCGGATCCTGCGCCGTGCACTTTTCCACGATCGCCTCCATCTCGCAGCTCACATGGACGCAGCGCTCCCGCAGCCTGCACGCCGCATAGGGCGGCCGGGACAGATCCGCCCCGGCAAGCAGGGCATAGAGGGTGCGCCCTGCCCCAAACACATCCGTCCGCACATCCACGCGCCGCTCCTCCCGGCTTCTTCTCATCTGCTCCGGCGCGGCAAACCCGGGACTTGCCGAAACTGCCTCCGCCTCCGGCGATTCCATCAGCGCCGCGCTCCCAAAATCAATGATCCGAAGCTTTCCGGCGCTGTCCAGCATCAGATTGGAGGGCTTGCAGTCCAGATAAAGAAGCGGCGGCTGAAGGCGGTGCAGGCTGCCCACCGCCCTGCACAGCAAAAGCCCGATCTGCGCTGCCTGCCTTTCTTCAAATGCCCCGTCCCTCTGCATCTTTTTTTCCAATGTCTCCCCATCGATCCAGTCCATGATCAGATAGCGGCTCTCCCCCTGCTCGACCACATCCACGATCCGCGGGAAAAGCTCGCATTCCAGCCGTCCCAGCATCAGCTCCTCCGTCACGGCGCTGTCCTTTTTCAGCTTTTTTGCCGCCCATACCTTTCCCAGCCGCAAATCGCGCACCCGGTAAACGCACGCCGTCCCGCCCTGCCCGAGCTGTTCCAAAACCTCGTATTTTTCGCCGATCATCCGTTTACCCATCGCCCTTGCGCCTCCCTTCATAGCGCATAAAAACCGCCGTCATATTGTCCTTTTCCCCCTGAGCTGCCACAAAGCTGCCGATCCCCTTTAAACGGCGATAGCAGTCCCCTGACCCGCTGCTTCCGGCAAAACAGCTCTGCAAAAGCCCTTCCGGCGCAAGGCGGCAAAAGCCGTCCGTACACAAAAGCAGGCTTTCCCCTTTTTTTAAGGATCCCCTCACAAATTCTGCCTCATCTGCCCCAAACGCGCCCAGACAGCGCCTGAGGGCAGCCCCTTCCCGGTGATCCCTCGTCAGCCGTTCCTCTCCTGCCCTGCTACAGTGTACTGCTTTCGCGCCTCCGGTCCGGACGCCGTTTCGCACCCCGCCGGCCCGGCGCGCCGTTTTACCCTGGCAGGATGCGCCAATGCGATACGCCCGGCTGTCTCCCACATGCGCCACCAGAAACGCCCCGTCCCTCATAAACGCCATCGTACACGTCGTTCCACAACAGACATCCTCTTCCCGCTCGCACCGCTCCAATTTTTCCTGAATCTCCAAAAGGATCTTCCGCACAAGCTTTTCCAGCCTCCTGCGCCAGAAAATCCCCTCCATGCAGGCGCCTGCTTCCCTGTAAAACCAGTTGGTAAGCTGCTCTGCTGCCAGCCCGCTGGCGCATTCCCCCTCCGGCAGCCCGCCGATCCCGTCGCACACTGCCGCAAAAACAAGCTCCGTCCCGTTTCTCATCATCCGCTGAAGCGAAAAGGAATCCTCGTTTTTTTCCCGGAAACGCCCTTTGTCCCAATACCAGGACGCCGTATATGCCATTTTCCCTCTCTTTCTGCCGCCGGACGGCATTTCTGCAATCAAATCCTATCTCTGTCAAATCCTGTAAACCGGCACGGACAGAAGATCCGCGCCCTCCGGCACGACTGCCGGATGCGATCCGCATGAATCCATTCCTCTGTGAATGAGGATATTCTGATTATACCCCCGCTTTGCCGAAAGGTCAATACAACACAATATGGGAGTACAGCCGCCAAAACAACAGCCGTACTCCCATTTTTATCCATCGGGATCCTTTCCCTTTAATTCCCGCATTCAACGCTGATGCGGTTAAAAATCCCCATGATCTCCTCTACCTTCAAACGCTTTTTTTCTTCGCCTTCCTTGTCCAGCACCGCCTTCCCCTGATGCATCATAAGAAGCCGGTCGCCGTATTCCAGCGCGTAGCGCAGGTTGTGCGTGACCATGATCGTCGTCATCTTTTTTTCGCGCACGATCCTGTCCGTCAGCTCCATCACGATCTCCGCCGTCCTCGGATCCAGCGCCGCCGTGTGCTCATCCAGAATGAGAAAATCGATCGGCGTCATCGTCGCCATCAAAAGCGCCAGCACCTGACGCTGTCCGCCCGACAGCGCGCCCACTCTCGTTTCCAGCTTTTCTTCCAGCCCAAGCCCCAGATCCGCCAGCATGCTGCGGTACGCCTCCCGCCGCTCCTTCCTGACGCAGCGCCCGAGCCCGTAGCCCGTTTTCTTTTTGTCCGCGATCGAAAGATTTTCCAGCACCGTCATGCCCGGGCACGTCCCCGCCGCCGGATTCTGGTACACCCGCCCGATCTTTTTGTGGCGCACATATTCCTTCTGGGAAGTGATGTCCGTGTCGTTGACGCAGATTTTTCCCCCATCCGCTTCGATGCTGCCGCAGATCAGGTTTAACATGGACGTTTTGCCCGAGCCGTTGCTTCCCACTACGGAAACGAACTGCCCCTTCGGGATACTCAGGTTAAAATCCTGAAACAGGCACATTTCGTTGACCGAACCCGGATTGTAATATTTCTCGATATGTGAAAGCTCAAGCATTTTTCTTCCCCTTTCTCTCCCGGCTTACGACCAGCGCAACCAGCAGCAATACCGCCGTGATCAGTTTTAGGTCGCGCGGGTCGCTGAAGCGCAGCGCCAGCGAAATACAGCCCTTATATAAAACCGAGCCTGCCAGCACGCTCAGCGTCAGCATTTCGATCCTGACCCGGTACAGGCACTTTGACATTTTCCCGATGCTTTCCAGCTTCTGATAAAGGCTTGTGCCGATGATGACGCTGGCAAGCCCGATCACAACCGCCCCGGTTCCCGAAGAGATCTCGAAAAACTGCTGCTGCTGTGCAAACAGGCTGCCCGACAGCGCCACCAGACCGTTCGCCGCCGAAAGCCCGAGGATCTTTATTTTCCCCCGGTCCTGTCCCATCGCCGTCACGATGGACGGGTTATCGCCCACCGCCCGGAGCAAAAATCCGGAGCCGGTTTTTAAATACCAGTCCAGCACGAGCTTTACCGCCAGTACGATGACAAGCATTACCGCTGCGGTCTGCCACACGCCCGTCTGCCCCAATATGCCGTTTACCACGCCGTTGTCAAATACGGTCGGCTTTTTGTAAAAAGGGAGGTTCGCCCGTCCTGCGATGCGCAGATTGACCGTATAGAGCGCCGTCATCATGATGATGCCGCTCAGCAGATCCTTTACTTTCAGCTTTACATGGATCAGACCGGTAAGCGCCCCCGCTGCGGCTCCCGCCAGAAAGCTTGCGGGCAACGCAAGCGCCGCCGGAATCCCGTTTGTGATCATCACCGCCGTGACCGCCGCTCCCAGCGGAAAGCTCCCGTCCACCGTCAGGTCCGGAAAGTCCAGTATTTTGTAAGTAATGTATACGCCCAGCGCCATGATGCCGTAGATCATGCCCTGTTCCAGCGTGCTGATAAGCAGTTCCATTTCTCCCTCTCATTCCTCTGTGCCGCCGCGCAGATTTTCTTTTTATTCTCCGATCGTATCAAAAACCTCCGCCGCCTTTTCGGCATATCCTTCCGGAAATCCAATGCCCAGATCCGACGCGGTCTTTGTATTGAGATACAGCTTTGCGCCCTCGCACGTTTCAAAGGGCATTTCCGACGCCTTTGCCTCTCCCTTAAGCACCTTTGCAGCCATTTTGCCGGTCTGCTTTCCAAGCTCTGTATAATCGATGCCCTGCGCCGCCAGACAGCCGTTTTTGACCTGTTCCACTTCGGAACCAAATACCGGG
The DNA here is from genome assembly GCA_900550285.1 of uncultured Lachnospiraceae bacterium. Taxonomy (GTDB): domain Bacteria; phylum Bacillota; class Clostridia; order Lachnospirales; family Lachnospiraceae; genus Gallintestinimicrobium. Next base: position 28,263 of record URRW01000006.1, on the reverse strand, counting down.
ATCCCCGCCGCCTCCGCCTTTGCCAGAACGGTCTGCAGCCCCTGTACTACCGTGTTGTCTGTCAGGTTGGAAATGCAGTCTGCCTTTCCAGCCAGCTCCGCTGCCGCCAGATCCACATCCGCCAGCGTATTGATGCCCAAAGCCTCGATCTCAAAGCCGTAGCTGCCTGCCAGCTCCTTGTAGGTTTCGATCGTGCTGAGGGAATTTTCTTCGCTGGTCGTATATAAAATGCCGATTGTTTTTGCATCCGGCAAAATCTCCCGGATCATTTCCAGCTGCTCCTTTACCGGGAGGGTGTCCGCCGTGCCGGTAATATTGCCCGCAGGCATTTTGTCCTCTCCCGCGATCCCGGCACTTATTGGATCGGATATTGCCGTATAGATCACCGGGATCTCTGTTTCCATCGCCGCATTGTACGCACTCATCGCGGAAGGCGTCGCGATCGCGCAGATCAGATCCACGCCCTCAGATACATAGCTGTCTGCGATCAGCCCCGCCGTCGCGGTATCCGCCTGCGCATTGTCAAACTGCACCGTCAGGTTCACGCCCTCCTCAATGCCCGCCTCCGCAAGCCCTGCCAGAAATCCTTCCCGGCAGTTATCCAGAGAGCCGTGCTCCGCAAACTGGGTAACGCCGATCACATAAGTATCCGTTTCCCCGGACGCTGCCTCCGACGCTTCTGCGCTCCCGGGCTGCGCCGCAGCCCCCTGTGCAGAGGCATCCTCCGCCTTTTGTCCACAGCCTGCCATCAGGGCTGCCGCCGTGAAAACTGCCATCATAACCGCCATTGCTTTCTTTTTCATATCTGTTCTCCTTTTCTGAAAAAATACTGTGATAAAACAAAGAAGAAAAGGAAGGGTGGGGAGTGGATTGGGGTAAGGTGACTTGCCGGAAGTTTCATAACGCGGTTTCCGGTAAAGGGCGCCCTGCGGCGGCTTCGCCGCCGCGGGCTCGCGTTGCTCGCCCTATCGGATCTGTTTTCCAAAAACGGCCTGGAAAGCAAGCTTTCCGATCCGTTTTTTGAAAAACAGATCCGGCAGGGCTCTGCTCATATTCGAAAAAAACCGCCCCAAGCTATGTTATGCTTGAGGCGGTAATATTTCTTATCGCGGTGCCACTCAAATTGACTGAAAAGTCCACTCGTTTCATGTACTATCATACACGCCGGATGGATAACGGGTCCGGTTCCCGCCGGCGCCTACTGTTGGTTCGGAGCCAGCCTCGAAAGTCCATTCCTCAAATGCTCCCATGCTGCGATCACACCGCCCGCAGCTCTCTGAAATGTTCGCTGTCTGAGTACTCCTCTTTCTCATCGGTTTCTCTTTGTTTTCTATACTGTACTCTAATAAAGCAGAAAAGTCAATCCCTTTTTTGCAAAATTTTTTTATCTCCCTGCCGCGTCGGAAACCGCGTTTGCAGCATCCTTTCCGGCATTGGCTGCGCCGTCGGTCAGATCCTTTGCCGCGTCCGCAGCCCCATCCACTGCGTCCTCAACGATATTTCCCGCGCCGTCGATCACATCCTTCCCGGCATCCATCACATCGTCCGCCACGCTGTCCGTCCCATTGGAATCCATTCCGTTTGGATCTGTTACGTTTGAATCCGTCCCGTTTGGATCCGTCACGGAATTGTTCCTGTCGTTTGTTTCGTCCCCGTCAAATGCCTCCGTATCCGCTGCGGTATTTTCGCCGCTTGTTTCCCGCTGGGGGAGGCTCTCTGCCGCAGAGCTTCCCGCCATATCCGCTTCATTTTTGTCCTTTCTGTCCGTGCCGCAGGCTGCGGCAAAGGTCAGCATCCCCAGAAGAAGCATGATGGAGAGCCGTTTTCCAAATTTTTTCATTCTCTCATTCCTCCTTTCAGAACGCTCCTTTATCTGCAGCCGCAGCTGAACCGGTGCGGCTGCCGTCTTCCGGCTTGCCGGCAAACAGCCACATCCGATATGAGTCGTTCCTGTATTAGTATGGTTTTTTCATTGCATAAAATACATTCATCAGATAAAATGAGCGTAACAATTCAAAACCTGTTTTCAACGATTCCAAAAAGGAGCCGGAAAGGAGGCTGCCATGCAGCTGCGTCCCTGTATTGACATTCATAACGGAAAGGTAAAACAGCTCGTCGGAGGAACGGTGCGCGATCAGGGGGATTTTGCCTGTGAAAATTATGTTTCTTCCCACGACGCCGCCTGGTATGCGGAATGTTTCCGCCAAAAAGGTTTAAAAAACGGTCACGTCGTCCTTCTAAACAAAAAGGACAGCCCTTTTTTTGAAAAAACAAAGCAGCAGGCGCTGGCAGCGCTGCGCGCCTATCCCGGCGGGCTTCAGATCGGCGGCGGCATCACCGCAGAAAACGCCGCCGAATATCTGGACGCCGGTGCATCCCATGTGATCGTTACCTCCTACGTTTTCCGGAACGGGACGATTTCCTTTGAAAACCTCTCCCGCCTCACAGAAGCCGTCGGCAAAGACAAGCTCGTGCTCGATTTGAGCTGCCGCAAAAAAGACGGGCTTTACTATATCGTCACCGACCGCTGGCAGACCTATACAAAGGTCGCCCTTTCGGAAGATATTCTGGACATGCTCGCCTCCTTCTGCGACGAATTTCTCATTCACGGCGTCGATTCCGAAGGAAAACAAAGCGGGATAGAAGACGAGCTGATCTGCCTTCTGTCCCGCTGGAAGCAGATCCCGGTCACCTATGCGGGCGGGATCCGCTCTTTTGACGATATTGACCGCATCCGGAATGCCGGAAACGGGCGCATCCATATTACGATCGGCAGCGCGCTGGATCTTTACGGCGGAAGCCTGCCCTTTGACGAAGCCGTCCGCTATGTACAGGGCAACCCCTGACATGGCGGCCAGCAGCGCGCCCTTTAAATTCCTTTTTCGATCAGCACGCCGTCCCGGTACGCGTCCAGAAGCTTTTCCAGATGGCCGATGCTCTCCCGAAGCTCCCTGCCGATGTCCGTATCCGCCACCAGAATCCTGCGCGACGCCGTTTCCACAAGGATCGAATCGGAAACCATGTCCGTCTCGTCCCGCACAGCCGCCTCCGCCGATTCAAAGGGGCGGTGCGCCACAAGGTTCATCCCGTGGGAATTTGCCACGAGCGTATAGCCTGCGATGCCTGTTTTTCCCTGATAAGCCTTGGAAAATCCGCCGTCGATGATCAAAAGCTTGCCGCCGCACTTGATCGGCGTCTCCCCTTTTTTGATCTCCACCGGAACGTGACCGTTGATGATATGGGAGTGCTGCTCGTCCAGCCCGAACTCCCGCAGGATCCGGTTAATGACTTCCTCGTTATCATACAAACGGTAATACGCATTCTTAACTTCCTTGTGCGTCTCCTTATCCTCTATAAAATACCGCTCAAAGGTCGCCATCTTATCTTTCCCGAACACCGGGGATTTGGGTCCCGCCCAGATATACCAGATGATGTCGCGCCCCTTGCGGCGTTCCTCCCTGTCCTGGGAATAATAGCCTTTCCGGGCATAGGTTTCCAGCACGTCGTACAGCTTCTTTCCACAGTACGTTTTCCCGTAAACATTTACCTGTTCAAAGTTCCCGTCCGCATCCATCGGCACGCATCCGTGATAGAGCAGGTTGGAATTGAACACTTTATAAAGGCTTCCTTTGGCAAACAGGAAACGCACATGGCGCTGCAGCTTTTCACAGTGCACAAACGCATGGCGCAGCCGCTCCACCACCGCCTCCTCCTCCGGCGTAAGCCGGTACGGGTCTTTTGAGTCGATCGTCGGGAAATCCATATCCTTCATGGCATACTCTTTTTCCCCGATGCGCACCGTTCCCTTTTCAAAATCGATCTTGTCCAGAAGAAGCCTGTCCTCCATCTCGAATTCCGGATGCTTTAAGATCAACTGTCCCTCCAGCTTAAACTGGATCACCGCGATCGCCTTATGCATCCGCATATCCAGCGGAAGGTCGCGGACGTCATAATCTTCCCCGTATTTGATCGAAAACGCGCTGCAGTCCGCATTTTCATAAGCATTCATCGCAAAGGTCGCCAGCGGAATCAGATTGATGCCGTAGCCTTCCTCCAGCGCGTCCAGATTGCCGTAACGCGCGGAAATCCGGAGCACCGTCGCAATGCACGCGGTCTGCCCGCTGGCAGCCCCCATCCACACAATGTCATGGTTTCCCCACTGGATGTCCACGGAATGATACTCGCTCAGCGTATCCATAATGATATGGGGACCCCTGCCCCTGTCGTAAATATCCCCCACGATATGCAGATGGTCGATCACGAGCCGCTGGATCAGGTTGCAAAGCGCCGTAATACACTCCGGTGCGCGCCCGATGCGGATGATCGTGTTGATGATCTCGTTGTAATAAAGCTCCTTGTCCTGAATCTCCTCCTTCTCCGTGATCAGCTCCTCGATCACATAGGAAAAGTCCTTCGGCAGCGCCTTTCTTACTTTGGAACGGGTATATTTGGACGATACCCGCTTTGTCATCTGCACAAGCCTGTGGATCGTGATCTTATACCAGTCCTCCAGCGTCTCCTGATCTTCCTCCTCGTGCGCCACCATTTCCAGCTTTTCCTCCGGATAATAGATCAGCGTCGCAAGGCTGCGCTTATCCTTTGCGCTCAGCGTGTTCCCGAATTCCTCGTCGATTTTGCGCTTCACGGAGCCGGAACCGTTTTTGAGCACATGGTTAAACTGCTCGTACTCCCCGTGGATGTCCGTCAAAAAATGCTCCGTCCCCTTCGGCAGGCTCAAAATCGCCTGCAGATTGATGATCTCCGTCGCCGCGTCCGCGATCGTCGGAAACTGCTTTGACAGACTTTTCAGATAAATCGTATACTCAAGATCGTCCATAAAAATGCCCCTCCGTTTCAGCCTCTTTTTCCGCTGCCTCTTCTAAAGTGCTCCCGCCATGCCCTCTGTTATCCGGCGTCGATCACGCTGCCCATGTCGTACAGCCCTGCCTCTTTCCCCGCCAGAAACTTCGCTGCCTCGACTGCCCCCTTGGCAAACACATTTCTCGAATAGGCGCGGTGTGAAATTGTGATCACCTCGTCTGTCCCCGCAAAGATCACGTCATGGTCGCCCACGATCGTGCCGCCCCGCACGGCAGAAATCCCGATCTCTTTTTCCGGGCGTTTTTCCCTGCGTCCCGACCTGTCATATACATATTCGTAGCCGCCGCCTGCCGCCTCGTTTACCGCGTCCGCCAGCATCAGCGCCGTCCCGCTGGGCGCGTCCACCTTCTGATTGTGGTGTTTTTCTACAATCTCCATGTCAAAGCCCGCCTCTGCAAGCACCGGCGCCGCCTGCCGCAAAAGCTTCAGCAAAAGGTTGATCCCCACAGACATATTTCCGGAACGCAGGATCGCCGTCTTTTCGGAAGCCCGTTCCACATGGGCGATCTGCTCTGCCGAAAGCCCCGTTGTGCACAGCACGCAGGGAAGCTTTTTTTCCACGCAGCTGTCCAGAAGGGCGTCCGTCCCCTTCGCATTGGAAAAATCAATTACCACGTCGGCGTCCACGCTGCACTCCTTCAGGTTTTTAAATACCGGATAGGAAGCTGATGTGCAGTCCGCCACATCGATCCCCGCTACGATCTCCATCTCTTTTTCTCCTGCGACAAGCTCCGTGATCACCTTTCCCATCTTCCCGCCGCAGCCGCTCATAATCACTCTGACCATTTTTCCCTCTATTCCGCCGCCTGTGCGGCATATTTTTCAATCTGCCGGACGCATCCTTTCCTCAGCACAAAAACAGGCCGGGGCATCCTTTTGTCCCAGCCTGAAGCCATGCCCTAAAACCGTGTGCGCCCAGCGCATCCCCGAAGGGTCGTGTTTTTATAAAATACCGAATTTCTTCATCTCGCGTTCCAGACGCTGTGCATTCTCCGGCTCCATCTCTGTCAGCGGAAGCCGCAGCGTACCGCTACAAAGCCCCATCAGCTCCATCGCCTTTTTTACAGGGATCGGGTTTACCTCGCAAAACAGCGCTTCCACCAGCGGAACTGCCTTTAACTGCAGATCGCGGCTCTCCTGCACCTTCCCTTCAAAATACAGGCTGCAGATGTCGTGCGTCTGCTGAGGGGCGACATCGGAAAGCACCGAAATCACGCCCTTGCCGCCAAGGGAAAGGATCGGCACGATCAGCGCGTCTTCCCCGGAATACAGATCCACGCAGCCGTCCGCAATGCTCATCAGATGCGCCGTCTGGCTCATATTGCCGGTCGCATCCTTTACGCCCACGATATTTTCAACCTCCCTGCACAGACGCACAACCGTCTCCGGCAGGATCGTCGTGCCCGTTCTGGAAGGCACGTTGTACAAAAGGACAGGAAGCTTTACCGCATCCGCTACCGTCTTAAAATGCACATACAGGCCGTTCTGGGTCGCCTTGTTATAATAAGGCGTTACTACGAGCAGCCCGTCCGCGCCGATCTTTTCCGCCTCCTTCGACAGATATACCGCAGTCTCCGTGCAGTTGGAGCCGGTCCCTGCAATGACCGGGATCCGGTGCGCCACCTTCTCTACGCAGTAACGGATCACATCCAGATGCTCCTCGTGCGTCATCGTCGCGGACTCGCCTGTGGTCCCGCACACGATAATCGCATCCGTATGGTTCGCGATCTGATGCTCGATGATCTCTCCGAAACGCTCGTAGTCTACGGAACCATCCTCATGAAAAGGCGTAATGATCGCTACGCCCGCGCCTTCAAATATTGCCATATCAACCTCCTGATACTCCCGTCAAAAATATATGCACCGCTGCCCTCGGCAGAATGCTTCAAAAATCCACAAAAATATCATAGCACCCGGGGCGTTTGCTGTCAACGAAACACTCGCCCGTCCGCTGCGCCTTACTTGAGCTTTTCGATGCAGGAAATCCTGTCGGCTACGGCTTTTAACCGTTCTCCCAGATGCCGCCCCGTCAGCGTCACATCCGTATCCTCGCTTCTTACCTCCAGAACGCTTTCCAGCTCTTCCTCTTCGATAATGTCCTTTTGTACAAGCTCAAGCACCTCGTCCAACACAAGCAGATCGCATTCTCCCGTCGTCAGCACCTTTTTGGCAAAGTTTAAACCGTTCCGGATATTGCGGACCTCCTCCTGCTGCCTCTCCTTCGGAAGCGAAAAATAATCGCTGTCCGACTTTTCAAAGCGGAAAATCTTGATCTCCGGCTCCAGCTTTCTCTCAAATCCGTTGTCATCCAGCCCTCTTCCTTTTAAAAACTGGATGATCACAACGCGCTGGCCCTTCGACGCCGCAAGCAGCGCTTCCCCCAGCGCAGCCGGCGTCTTGCCGTAACCGCCGCCGGTAAAAATCTGAATCCTGCCCATATCAAAAATTCCTTCCCCCGTTTTTTCTGGCTGCGGCATGCGTCCCCGTATTCGATGGAGACGGGAATGCGGGATTTTCCTGCCGCCGCATATGGGTATATTTTACCATAGATGGGGGGCGGGAACAAGGGCGGAAATTCAGGGGGGCAAAATGAGACGTAACGCTGACTTTATGCCGCCGCATTTGCATTGATCTGATCGATCACATTCCGGATTCCCTTCCAGACTGACAAATCTTCAAAAATATCCACAATGCTTCCGCGATCCGTAAAAGGAGCCTCCTGCAGCACCGAAAAATCCGTCAGCATTCCATTCTGGACAACATACTCCACAATCTGATTCACAAAATAAATCTGCCTGCTGTCCATATAGCTTTCATCCAGATATGCCGAAAAGGCTTCTTTTGCGGCATTCATGTCCAGACCTACAATGCTCCTTACAAATTCTCCAAGCGGCTTCTTCCCGTACTCCTGCTCATAGTCCTTCTGGGTTCCGACCTCTTCCCATAAAATCTGCTCTAACGCTTTCACATCCGTCTGGCTCAACGGCTTATTCATCTTTAATTTTGCAATCGCAATATGATCCTGATGCTGACGGATATAATACTCCGCTTTCGCCTTGTAATTTTTCAAATCATCATTTTCAAGCTCCGCTTCATTCCATTCCGTCGAAAGAATATCGTCTGCAAAATCCGTATCATATCTCATTTTTTTCTTCGGAATATATTTGATCAGATTCCTGATGCTCTCCCGGATATGCTCCAGATCTTCTATGCCCGCCCGATCCACATAATCGGTCTGAAGGATTTTTCCGATCAGCTCCTTTTGCGTCTGGATTTCCGGAATATTCGCAACTCCGGCAACTCCGCTGACCTTTTTTATCAGATCGCTTTTCAGCTTTCCATAGCCGCGCCCGGAAAGCTGCGCCAGCTCCATCCCATAAAGAAGCGCGTCAAACCTGACCGCACTCGCCTCATCCTGATCCGGCAAAATAAGCGGCGCCACCTCTTCCCTGACAATAACCGTATCCTCAAACGATAAACGGTCATAATTTTTCTCATCTGAATACAGATCCACATATCTCAAATGCAGTCATGGAATTTACATGACCTGTCCGTTTCTCGTGCATCAGCGGAACATCAACACCCTCGGTAGTCCACTGATACTTAAAGCCGACCTTCTCCTGGACACGTTTCGATTTGGTGTTGCCTTCATAATATCCACACCACACCTTGCTCATGCCGATATCCTCAAAAGCGTGGCGCAGGATTTCTCTTGCAGCTTCCGGCATCAGTCCTTGACCCCAGAACGGTTTTCCAAGCCAGTAGCCAAGTTCGCATTCATCATCTCTTTCTGTCATATCGGTATGGCCATTTAGTTTCAGTTCAATAGCACCGATAGCCTTGCCGTCTTCTTTTAGGCAGATAGCATACGCCTCTTTGCTATTGAAGACATTATTAATCACTTTCCTACTTTCATCTAAACTCTGATGAGCAGGCCACCCAGCAATCGGCCCTACATCGGGATTGCTGGCGTATTTGTATAAATCCTCTGCATCGCTTTCTTCCCAGCGGCGCAGAATAAGACGCTCGGTTTTCAATATCATTAGTTCGCTCCTATATCTTCTTCGGCAGTTTAATATTCACATTGCCGCCAAGAACACTTACTCCGATCACCAATCCAGCCACAAGAACAGAACTTGCGACCTTTACGATGCCCCAATTAAACTGACGCTTCTCCGAATCCTTCTTATCAACCATCTGAACCGTTTCTGTTTCCTGTAAACGAATCTCAGTATCCTTTTCGCTTACAGTTTTCAGAATTTCCATTTCTTTCTCAAGAATGGCATCTCGTTCTTCCGCGCTCAACTGTAGATTATCCAAGCATTTACTTAGATCGGCGTGCACTTTTTCAGCAAAATCATAGAATTGTTTTCTGCTGTCTGCCGAGATATCCAGTTCTTTATCGGCTGTTGCATAAACCTGTTTTATGCTTTCATCATCGCTTGAAATTATAGTTCCCAAGATATCCTTGTACTCAGACATGGATGACTGAATCAATTTTACAAATTCAGGGAACTGTGCAATGACGTCTTTTGCAACATCTGGACGCAGTTCACTTAATTTTGATGCTATACTCAAAACATCCGTTTTTGACAGATTCTTAAAGTCTGTCCTTTTCATCATATCAAGTGCCTGTTTTTCAATTGGCGTATATTCCATAGCTGTGTAATCCTCCTCATTCTGTTTTATTGTTGGCTCTGCTGCCGCGCCATTACTTCAAGCATATGCTTACCGATTCTCTCCGGATCGTAACCATTCGCCTGACAGATAAATCGCAAGCCGTCCGGCGTCAGTATGCGACCGTTATTCTTATCATGGAGATACTTCTGAAACTCCTCGTACTCCGAATTCTTAATCTGCTTCATAGCAGCCCTCCGCATTCTTCAATCACAGATACTTTTTGAACGCCTTCTTCATCTTGAGCATGACATCAATTATCCAGTCGAACTGTGCGTTCCATTGATTCTTGTCACCGAAAGTTACGCTCTTCTCGATAACGATACGGCTTGCCTTACGCTCCGGCAGTTCTCGCCAGTCAAAGGTTAATTCAGCGTCGGATTCGATATCGTCTTTATTATCAAAGAGTGAGTGGAACAGGTCTTTATCCTCGCTGATATACAGTTCCACGTCCAGTTCGTTCCGCTTCTGAATCTGCGACACGGCGATGTGGCAGGCAGAAGAACCCACGCTGAAGTTCATCCAATGATCCATAGACGGCTTCCTGCGATTGAAGTTCTTTGCAAACTGTGCGTTTTGGAAAGCGTAGTCCTGGAACGCCACCCAATAATCGTATCTCTGCTGCTGAGTCCCATTTGCAGACTCGCTCTTTTTTACTTCCTTTGTCCAGTCGTTAGGTTTTTCAATGACCTCAAACTTCACGGCAGGCTCGGAAGTACCGATGCGATACAGTTTTATCTCACAGAGGAAGAATCCAATTTTCTCATCGGTATGGTTGTTCAGCCATTCGATAGCCGCCTTGTGTTCCTCACGAGCGTGTTTCACGACCCATATAATCACATCCGCAGATTTACCAGACGCATAGGTTATCAGCTTGCCGAGGTGGTCGTGGTTGGTATCCTCCAGTTGATTCTCTATGATGATTTTCCGATCCGTCCCCGTCTCAGACGCAAAGATATCGACATTGAAATCTCCCACGGAAGACTCTGTCTCATCAACGGTAATATCAAGCCCCACTGCATCTGCAAGGAGAGCGATGTTATCGTCCTGTGAAAGCCACGGAGTAAAGTCCAAGGCTTCATGCGGCCACACCGTCCGCAGATCTTTTATTTCTTCAAGTCTGCTCAAGTTCACCATTGTCTTACTCCTCCTCGCGCTTTACATAGGTAAGCTGAATATCATAGCCCAGAACTTCGAGCATCTGAACAAAGGTTTTATTCACGATGGAATCGCCTTTCTTGATGAGCCGATTCACATACTGACCCGTTGTACCGACTTCCTCTCCGAGTTTCGCCTGTGTCATATCAGCTTCGATGCACTTTACTTTGACATCGACTTCAAAATTGTTCTTGACCATATTTCAATCCCTCTGTTGTTTCTAACGATAATTTTGTTGGTTTATTGCACTCAAAGTGTTATTTATTATATCACATATTTATGAACATTTCTACCCCATAACAAAAAAGCACCCGACCGTAGCCGAGTGCCGTTCCTGTCTGTGTATCTGTTATGCCTGTATCTCCGTACCGTCCCGGAAAGTGACCGTGATCTCCTTGCCCCTGCCCACCGTGACGAACTCGACCATACTGCCCCAAAGGCTGCCGTCAAACTCGCTGATGGTGCCGTCCTGGGCTTTCAGCACCTTGATGAAGTTTGCCAGCCGTTCGCTCTGCGCTTCCTTGGCGGAGATGGCGGCTACCACCTCATCGTACCGAGCCTTCGCCGTATCGTATCGCTGGACAAGCCCATCGTAGCGTTTCTGGTACTCGTCCTGGTCCTGTGCGACACGGGCATTCTCCGCCACGATGTTCTGCGTCATTTCCACCAGCACCGCCATCTCTTCCTCCAGCTTGCCCTTTTCTTCCTGCAGGGCATCGGTGACACAGAGCGTTTTGCGGATGATCTCTGCATTGGCAATGATCTCTTTTTTCTCCGTCACGAGTTGGTTGTATGCCGACACAAATGCCGCCTTAACCTCGTTCTCCGTAACATGGGGAGTCTCGCATTTGTCTCCGTTGTACTTGCGGTTGCAGCGGTAGATTACCTTGCGGTAGCGGTCTGTGGAATGCCAGACCTTCGAGCCGAACCATCCGCCGCAGTCGGCACATTTGATTTTGTTTGAGAAAATGCTCACGCCGCTGTAGCGTGAACCGCCCTTCGTGCGCTTGGCAAGCTCCGCCTGCACCAAGTCGAACACCGCCGGGCTGATGATTGCCTCGTGGTTGCCCTCCACATAGTATTGCGGAACTTCGCCCTCGTTCTTCTTCATCTTTTTCTGCAGGAAGTCTACCGTGAACTCCTTCTGCAAAAGGGCGTCGCCCTTGTACTTCTCATTCGAGAGCATCCGGCGCACCGTCTGTTGGTTCCACACATCCTTGCCCGCAGGCGTCTTGATGCCCCGGCTCGTAAGTTCCGTAGCGATGGAGTGCGGCGTCATGCCCTCAAGGAACAGGTGGAAGATCAGCCGCACGGTTTCTGCCTGTTCGGGATTGACCACAATTTTGCCGGTTTCTTTATCCTTGTCCAGCCCAAGGAAGCGACTGTAAGCAAAGCTGACCTTTCCGTCTGCCATGCGCTTGCGCTGCCCCCAGGTGACGTTTTCGGAAATGGAGCGGCTTTCTTCCTGCGCAAGGCTCGACATAATGGTGATGAGCAGTTCGCCCTTGGAATCCAGCGTCCATATGTTTTCCTTCTCGAAATAAATCTCAATGCCCTCGTCCTTTAGTTTCCGCACCGTGGTAAGGCTGTCTACCGTGTTCCTTGCGAAACGGCTCACGCTCTTGGTAACGATGAGGTCGATTTTCCCGGCAAGGGCATCGGCGATCATTGTTTTGAAGCCCTCGCGCTTTTTGGTGTTCGTTGCTGAGATTCCTTCGTCCGTGTATATGGCGACAAACTCCCAATCGTCCCGGCTCTTGATGTAGTTGGTATAGTAATCGACTTGCGCCTCGTAGCTCGTGGTCTGGTCTTCGTGGTCGGTCGAAACGCGGGCATATCCGGCAACGCGGCGTTTTTTCGTGCTGTTGATCGGCGTGGCCGTGTATCGGCTGATGGTAGCCGGAATCGCAGTTACTTTTCTTTGCGCCATGTTTTACCACGCTCCTTCCGTAATTGTTTCATGTGTTCGCTCATCTGTGCTGCCGTTACGGGAGAAGCGGTCAAGTTCGGCTTCTGTCATGGCATCGGAGAGCTGCTCGTCCAATTCGGCGATCTCCGCACCGAGAGCCTTGGTCTGCGCTTCGAGGTCCTTCTTTTGTTCCTGCAGAGTCTTGAGCCTGTCAGCCATTTCAAAGATTTTTGTGTTCTCCATCGGTGACTACCTCCTTTCACTTACTACCGAGAAATTCACCCCCCTGTGTGAAAGGTCAGTTCTTAAAGGGATTCCTGCCCTTGCGGTAATCGTCAACGAGCATCTTTGCGAGGTTCAGCTTCTGCCGGAGAGCGTATAGTACCTTGCGGTCGACCGTCCCCCTGCACACGAGGTAGATGTAGTGGCAGTTCTCTTTCTGACCCGCCCTGTGGATGCGCGCCTTCGCCTGCTCGAAATTGCTCATACTGTAATCAAGGGAATAAAAGACCATCGTGCTTGCCGCCGTGAGCGTGATGCCCAGACCCGCCGCCGCAATCTGCCCCACGAACACGCGGCACCTATCGTCATACTGGAAGCGATGGATTTCGCTGTCGCGGTCCTTCACGCCGCCGCGCACAACGGCGTAGCCGATCTTTTTCTTTTCGAGAAGCTCCTGGATATCGTCCAGTTCCGGCACGAAACGAGCCATGATGACGAGTTTCTTATCTTCAGCCATAGCGGAATCGATGATGTCGGAAAGAGCGTCCAGCTTGGCGCGGCTCACAGTATTGACCGCGCCATCGTCATCGGTAAGATGGCCGCCCGTGATCTGTGACAGGCGCAGAAGCCTTGTGAGGATGTTTGCCGTGGTCACCTCCGACTCGTCCAGTTCCGCATAGCTTTCGTTCTCGATGCTGTCGTACAGTTTTATGGCGTCCTTCTCCAAGTCCACGGTACGGACTTCCTCGGTGATCGCCGGAAGGTCAAGGCACTCCGCTTTCGTCACGCGGAACGCCACCGAGTGGAGCTTCCGCAGGAAATCATCGGTCATCCATTTACGGAAGATCGGCGTGTGGTTGCCGTAGCCGCCCATGTCAAAATACTGGTTGCGGAAGGCGTAGAACGATGTGCCGAATATCTGCGGATTAAGGAAACGGTACTGCGAGAACACGTCCAGTTCTCTGTTCGTAATGACCGTTCCCGTAAGGAGCAGCTTGTATCTCGCCTTATCGCCGATGTGGTGCATTCCCTTGCTCTGAGAGGTGCGGTTCTCCTTCAGCTTGTGCGCCTCGTCCGCAATCACCAGGTCGGCGTTATATGCCAGGAGTTCCTTCTCAAGCCGCCATGCGCTCTCGTAATTCACGACCACGACCTGTAAGCCCTCGTCCGGCAGCTTGGTCAGCTGCTCCTTTTTCTTTACCGATGTGCCTTTGAGGATCGTCAACGAATAAGGGAAGTCGGCGAACTTTTCAAATTCCTCTTCCCAGACGCCAAGGATGGAAAGCGGAGCGACCACCAGTACGCGGTTGACCTTTCCGTATTGGTACATACATCCGGCAACGGCGATGCTCACTATCGTTTTTCCGGTGCCCATCTCCATCAATAAAGCCGTGCCGCGGCTCTTGAGACGCTCATCAAATACACCGAACTTGTCGCAGGCAAAGGCAAACGCCTTTTTCTGATGGTCATACGGAGTTGCCTTGATCGGCATCATCAATTCGATGTTCTCATTCATTGCCATCACCCCGCATTTCCTTGATTTCGATGCCCTGCACGGATTCGCCCGGCGTCAGCACGAGAACCTCACAGAAATCTCCGAAGAGAAAGGTGAGCAGCCTTTTCGGAATGCTCCTGTGTTCGCTCTGCAGGACTTCCTGCTTGTTGCCGCTTTTGTCGGCGATATTGATTCGTACCTTGTGTTTTAATCTCATAGATATGTCCTCCTGTTCCTGATCTGCATTGCTGCGGAGGATGGATGTATTTCCTTCCTCACTCACTACCGTGAAATTCAACCCTCCGAAGAGGTGCGGCCGGGGAGGACTCCGACCGCCGTATCTGCCGCCGCTCACGGCTCAGTCCTTCTTCGGGTACTTGTGGCGCTTCACACGCTCTACCCCGAAAGACTTAGCCACCTTGTCGATAATCTTGTTCTTGCGGTTCGTCATCGCCGCGGAGGAAGGCAGCTTTCCCGTCTGCTCGGCTTCATCCTGGCGCATCTCCTCAAGCGGAGTGCCCTTGCCGAAATGCTCGAAGAAGAAGTCCTGCTGGGACTCCGTGCATTCCTCATTAATGACGCGGCGCGCCTGCTCCGCCTGGGGATTCTCCGGCTCTGGCTCGGCGAACAGTGCGTCTTCCGGGCTGCCGCTCTTGTCGGCAAGCGTGTCCCAGGGATCGACCGCATCCTCGTTGTCGGGATCGGCCTTATAGCTGTTCACCTTTGCGTCAAACAGGGGATCGCGCAGTTCGCCCTCGTAACGATCCTGCAGATCCATGTCGTGGTCAGACTCATCGAGCATGATGGTCAGTTCGACCGACAGGTCTTTTCCGACTTCAAGTCTCTGCGTGACCACGCACTTTGCGTCATCGTCCCAGCGTTCATAGCAGTAATACTTGCCGTCCGCCGTGAGATAACAGGTACGGTTGGGATTGAACCCACTTTTTCGTTTCTTTGTTTCTTTGCTCTTTGACATCTTCGTATCCTTTCTGCTTTGCGCAGAACGGTGGATACGAAGAAAGCCGATGCTCCGAAGAACACCGGCCACAGCCTCGTGAAGGCATGACAACAAAACGGTGGACTTCAGAATTTTGAAAAAGGGTATGGTTATCCCTTGTTCAAAATGGTTCCTATTCGTCCACCGCTCTGCTTAACTCGAGTACTTCACAAAGCGGTAAAATTTCGAGAGTTGTCTCCCGATATTCTCATTTTAGCCGCCAAAATATAGTAAGTAAATTTCTGATATTATCCATTACTTTTCTGCGAAATTTCTTCGGGCGGCTTGTATTTCGACATTAAAAATGCTATAATTTTCGTAAACACTTATTTTATCCCTTACTAATTTAAGGCAAAAAAATAAGACCTCATGTAAGAGGTCTTGGAGATAAAGGAGAAATATCCATATGGAACAAGAAAACTTCTATAGCCTCGGCAATGAGAATTTTGCCCTAACGGGTTATCAATGTAAGTTTGGAGTACAAACCAATGATGATGGTACATCGTCTCTTACTGTAGGACTTGATGCCTCTGAACAGTTGCATTATGCTTTCAATTCGGAAAAAGGATTATGTCTCACCACTCCATTTGGATCGGTACGCACACCTGACCTCTTGGGCAAAGTAGCATCCCTTCCGGATAATGATGCTAAAAAAACACTAACCTTCTTTGAAGAGAACGGCTTTTTGTTTCCTTTACCTCATGACAAAGATATAATTTTGGATTTGAAATCTTTTGTTGATATTCTATATCGTATAAAAGCCACAATGCTCCTTCAAAGCCTTCTTGGAGAAATCGATTCCGATTACGTAAAGATCCTCCATCTCACACTATACCTGCTTTTATCAGATAGAGTTACCTTATCAATTGGAGATAAAGCCTCATATACAACCTGTAATTATAGAATAAACGATTTGCTCAATGACACTGTGCTAACGGTAGTAAATAGCGATGATTCCGAAGAAGCCGCTCAAAAGAATAGTTATACAGTCACAGATAGCATATACCCGCCATCGTTTGAATTAAATGCAGAGGAATATGGAGACATCGTTAGTGCCGAACCATTTACATATAATTACCCTGGCATCAAAGATAATCGCTACAGAAAACTCACCTCGTTATACAAAAACTCTCATACGGAATCGCGGAACAATAGATTGATTATTGAATTTCTCTTTCACTACATGAACACTGTAGGAGTGATAGAGAAAGTTGATTACATAAATGGAATAAAGTACTACGGAGAACCCGCAATTGACAATTTTGATGAAAACCTAAAGAAGGCACTATTGAATGTTGCCCGCATCGTCCTGGCTCTTGAGATTAATTATAATGTCGGGAAGATGCGTCCATATTATAGCCCTGTCCAGTTAGAAGGCACCTGGAAAGCACCGAGCCTCCTTACTGCACTATATTTTTCTATTTTTTATCGTAATCCTGGAGTTAAGATTTATAGGAAATGTGCCAATCCTTCATGCCACAACTATTTTCTTGTCAGTGTTACTAACGAGAGAAAACGTTACTGTTGCGGAGAATGCCGAAATGCGAATAACCAAAGGACGCATCGACTGAAAGTAAAAAAATCCCGCTAACCTCCTTGGTCAGCGGGATACAATCAATTCTCATCTTCTGTTATATCGGCGGGTAATTGTCCGCCGTTTTCTATTAATGCACGGTCAATTGTCTCTGCCATTTTCAATATCTTGCTGGTGTGTGATCCATAATAATTGTACATCAGAAAGCGAGTATCTATGACAATTCCTTGGACGCGTTCATACGGATGCTCGTTAACTTTCCAGTCACTGGTAGCTTCTCCAATGTTCGCAAAGAAATCGTTAGTTTCAAAGTCGTTGGACTCCCTGTTGAACGGCATCAGAAACGCATTAAAAACCGGAACATCATCGCCGTATTTATCTTTGAATCGTTGCTGAGTATATATGTACTCACCATAGGTGATCTGTTTGTTAATAGAAGTAGATTCCGGCAAATGTTTCGGCTTTCCAGTTATGCCATAGCGATAGTATTTTGCGTCCAGTACATAAATCTTATCGCCGTACAACATAATTGTATCCGGCTCAAGTGCATAATTATCGCGTTGATCGCCATGACGTAATGTCCACTTCGTCCTCGGAAAGTAGTCCGTTTTATCTGGAATGCCAAAAACCGTGTCGATTAATTTCTCCCATACATACTCAAAGCGGTCAGTTCCAAAGTAGAACTGTTTATCATTCGTCTGCTCATCCAGATACTCAATCATGGCAATCATAGACTGGAACAGCGCCTTGTCCTTATCGTTATGTGTGACCGCAAGTTTTCTCCGCAGAGTATAAAGAAACATTTCATGTTGTTCTTCAATATGCGGATCGGCAGGTAAGTGAGGCGTGAAAAGCCAACCGAGTTGCTTGAAGCTCTTGTAGACACAATATTTATGAATTTGTGTAATCAAATTCTTCTCATTAGGTGTAGAGCCGACTATTGTATAGTCATTAAAGAATGGCGTACCATCTTCCTGAAAGAATGCTACATTATTTTTCAATGATGCCGCCCAGTCTTTTCTTCCTCTGTCTCCACGCTTTCTGACAAGATCCTTTTCTTTATAGTAATCCTGTTGGTCGAGGTAATAACGTATTATATTCATATATGCATTCACAGGAAAATTGACAGACTGAGGTGCCTCGAATTTTTGCATATGAAGCACCTTGTCTTTTGATTCCGTGAATTCCGAAAGCACCGCAATCAGCTGCAGGATGTCCTGGCGAATATCCTCCTCGCTTTCGGGAAGTTGATACCCCATCGGAAAGTAGACCATGGCATTCTCGGAATCAGCCTTGATTCCGACAAACCTGTCACCATCGCCATTTTCGTTGATGTGGCACCGAAGTTTGAGATTTAAGCCAAGATCCATAGCGTCACCTTATTACTCCGATTCGGTATCAGCGTTGACTGTCACACCTTCGGTAGTTCCTTCCTGCATATTATTGCTGTTCTCAATTGGATATCGCTCTGCTGCATCCAATATTGCTTTTCGGAGATTTTCATTGTAAACCTTAAAACGATCATTGGCTCTTTCATTGCAGAAAGTCTCAATCACTAACTCTAAACTCGCATAGGCTTTGGTGTCGAAGGTCTCAGGATGCGCAAATTTGAATGCATCGTCCCACAAGTATTTCAAAACCTTCTCCGAAAAACGAGCATTGCTATGTCTTGCTATAATCCACTCTTTTGAGCCTTTCTCTACTTGGTCTTCCTCTTCATGCCATACCAAATCTGCAGCGGTAATAAAATAAGCACCCAGACGCTTATCTTCGGAAGAAGTAACATTGTTTCTTCGAAGGATTTCATCATTGATTGCAGAGCAAAAAGCTCTCCAACTGACAGTAGTATCAAGAATAGGTTTATTAGCAAACTTATGCCCATCAAATGTATTCGGAATCATTCTCATGATCCAGCGTCTCTGAAAAGCTGTGTCCAACGTAAATACATTCTGGTCAGATGTATTCATGGTACCAATGATAGAGAAGTTTGACGGAAGACGAACTTTTCTTTTCTCATCTCCATACACAATTTGAGCAATATTAGAGTTGGTTATAGCATACTCGCTTGTTCCCACAGGATACTCGCTTTCTTCATCATCAATTCTGTCCAGTAATTGAAACACCTCACCGAATATAGCTGGAGCATTGCCTCTATTAATTTCTTCTACGATGAGATAGAAATTTTTATCGGGGTTTTCATAAGCCTTCTTCAACAGCTTGGTAAACGGGCCCGGCGCAAATTCATATCTTACTTTGTCGTCCCGCACAACCGGAAGAATCTGACCTATAAAATCCGAATACATATAGTCAGGATGAAAAACCAACCGTTCCATTCTGTCCTCATCAGCACAGTATTCATGTTCAATAGTCCAACTCTTTCCAGAACCAGGAACTCCGTAAAGAATGATATTCGTCCCACCTTGAACACGTGTTACGACATCATATTCTCCGAACGGGCAAGCAAGCGAGTCAATAAAGGCAACATTGACTGTAGTCAGCTTAATAACTCCTCGGCGTTCGCCTTCAAACATTCTTTCAAGTCCAATACCAACAGGCCATTCAGTCGGCATCCCTGCAGAATTAATAAAACCTGCATAGTACTTCTTATGAGTCGTTCTAAGAATCATAATCACAAGGTTGTCAATGATTCCTTCGAAGTTGCCGTCAGAAGTATATTCTCCATCGGCATTTCGATTCGGCTCCGGGAAACCGTTCTCAAGACTCCATGCAGGATGTTTATACCTCATATTCTGCCTGCTAATGCGATAATTATTTCTGCCACCACGCGGAGCAAATTCAATGAACGCTTTCTCGGATGAGTTTCCGAGGACGTAAGCATTAAATGTATAGATAGAGCGTGTTTCATCTCTTAATGGACTGTCGGATATTTCCGCATACTCCAAAAAATCAACGATATCGTCATTGGGGATACCTGCCGCCTCCAAATATGTTTGTCCACCGCCGCCATCTGGTCTGTCTATATCATAAAGCTTTTTAAAGTCGGACGGGTTTATCTTTCTGTAAAAAATGCGATCAATGTATTCCATATTCCCACCTTACCTTTCTACTGAAATCAGATATTCTTTTAGTTTCGGCGGCAACTTACTATCGTTGCTTCTAAACCGATTATAATCAATTAGTTGAACTTCTACGGTTCCGAACTTACCAAAGCATTCCCTCAGTTGTTCAAGCGTAAAAAGTCCATCCTCACTATAACTAACCAAAAACTTATCGCAATGCATATCATTCATTATTTTTTCGAACGATTGAAGCCCGCGCGTTTTGGTGCAAAGTTTTGAATGCTGATCCCACCAATCACGCAATCCGCTTTTTCCGATAGCCTCTGGGAAATCGCCTCTCGCAATTGTTTCCAAAATATGATAGTTGGCTGCGTACTGCCTTTTCATATACGGCGGATCAATATAACACAGATCGGCCGTTATCAATCCTGCTAAGTTTTCCGCAAATCCAAGGCGAACAGTGTGTCCTGTTGCATTTTCGTTATATATTTCAGCAGGTCGCAGAACAATGGCATCGTTAGCGTTTTTCTTAAAGTCAGAAAGAAAGTATCCATAAGTACCGGAAATATTTGCAACCTCATTAACAGACATTATAAGCGTATGTTTAAGAAGGGATTCTTCGACAGGAGTAATCGCTTTTTCTTCAATCCACTCATTTATGGTTTCTCTGATTGCATCAATCTTAGCTGCATTTTCCGAGGTGAAATACTTCCTCGCCGGACAGCCATTTAAGGGTTTCCCATCGGGAGAAAACTCTCTATAAAAGAAACTTTGCTTTGCTTTGAGCCCATTTAAATATGTTAGGACATCCTGGTAAGGATGTGCGCTGTCTGATGCTATTATCCCATCAGCAACAAGCCCAGGAAAGGTTGGATATTCTCCGATCTGTAGGTTGGTTACAAGGTGATGGTATGAATAAGTCATAACATCTGACGCAACCACAGTATACCCGCATTTCCTTAATTCCAGGGCCACTGAGCCTGTACCTGCCATTATATCTGCTACCGTTCCCGTATCTCCAATCATCTCATGGATGCGCTCGGTAATATAAGGTAAAAGCTTTGTTTTGTTTCCAATGTATCTATACAATCGCTTATGCCTCCATTTTCATATTATTTACAGCACTAAGGTCAGGAAGTCTGTTCATCTCGTTTACGACCAGCTTGCATTCTTCTTTTGTCAGCCCGTATTTTTTCATTATAAGTGCCTCAAGTTTGACATCCAAGTTATGGTCATAATGCTGCATTAGTTTTGTCGCTATCTCGATTATTTCCAGATCAATTTTGCTCCCGTTATATGGTCTAATTGGAAGAGTGAAAATGATCTGTTTAGTAAGATATGGATGCGATTTCCACTCATTTTCACCATAAACCTTTAGGTAATAGTAGTAAACCACCCGCGAATTAATCAGAGCCAAGTAGTATTCCAAAGGTGTCCGATTATTCCCATCCGCATATTTCAGGATATAAACGGTTTGACTTGTCATGCTCCCCGAATAATCTATAGCACTGTAAATTCCCAATCCAGTCTTTCTAATAAGCAATTTGGGAGGATTATATAATTCCCTGTTTTTGTAGTTGATCCCTTCTATGTCAGGTCTGATATAGCATTCTCCAGAAACGCCATATCTGCGAACATTCTCACCCACATAAATCAGAACGCTGTTCTCGTCCGGTTCTTGGGTAACAACATTCCGAACAGTTTGGGTCGTAACGGAAATTTCTCCTCCACAATTAGTACAAGTCTTTTTACCAGCCTCAAGCTGTTTTTTCTTGTATCCTTGAGCATAATTACAGTGCGGGCAATATACAACCTTCCCAGCTTTTGAAATTTCAACGCCTCTACCAAAAATGAACAGCTGTTCCCAATCTACGGTTTTTGCTGTAATTTTATCAATCAACGCTTCTTCGTTGCTATGCGTATCAATGTCGAAATTATATCCGCTGTTGCTCAAAAATCTCCTTTGATAAACAGTGTGCTTTTTTCTGTCGAAATACGTCAATAGTGTCCCTTGCCCAGCAAGATACTCTTTTCTGTCTTCGGTTGACAAGCGGAAACAAGTAGTTTCACTGTTTGCCTCCGGAAATGCCTTCTTGCAAATAATAACCGTTGCGGCTCTATTAACTTCCTCAAAGATTTTCTCTCCGAGTCTGGCAATCACCTTGATCTGAGTTTTTTCCAGCAAGAATTTGCGCAGGTTCTCATTCTGTGCATCGAACAATGAGTCCGGGATAATAAATGCCATCAACCCGCCATCGCGTAGAATGTTAAACGCCAACTCCATGAAAAGAACATAACTATCATACTGACCTGATACAAGCGAAAAACCCGCAGAAGTCAAATCTGCTCTCTCATATATTTTCTCAGAACTCCACGGAGGATTAGCGATTACGGCATCCACCACGGGTAATTTATCACGCCAGTAATCAGCCGTTTTCTTTTTCACGTTTTGCGGCATGATCGCATCGTTGTGAATAATACGAAACTTGTCCTTGGTGTTATGAACCGCTTCCTTATCAACATCTATTCCTATATATTCATCTTCGTCCCCGAAAACAGCCTTGACCGCACTCAACAAGGCGCATTCGCCACTTGCCGGATCAAGAATAACCTTAATCTGCTCATCACTTGAAGCTCGTTTTAGCAGCTCCGCCACAAAGTCTGACAAAGACTTCGGCGTATATACCACTCCATATTTTTGCTTAATCATCTGCGTTCTCCTTTGCCGAGCTTAGTATTCGTTGATGTCTACACCTGCAGCAAGAAGCCTTTCATATCTCTCATAAGAGAGTACCACCGCGATAGGTTTCCCATTTTTTAGAATAAAAGCCGTTTTATCTTTTTCAGACAGTCCTCTAATCAGCTTGGAGGACTGTCCTCTGTTAAATTCGCCTATATTGTAGTGTTCCATAGGAACTTTCCCTTTTTTATCCAAACCTACAGACCTCCTTGTACTCAACTGTTGGAATCATACAGTTTCAATTATAGCACAAAGAAGTTGTAATTACAATCCCTTTCGCAAATTTTATCACAATTTATTTAAGGATTGTAAAAGTAATTACAATTAACAATTAGATTTTACTTCCAAACCGATGCTCAATGTAGCATTCGTGGCAGCAGTACTTCCGTTTACTGTCTCGATACGCCCGGAATTCTTTACCGCAGTTAGGGCAGGTGAAATCGTAGTAAGCTTTCCGATCTACCATGTACTTATGCTCCTTCCACCAGTGATTGCGGCAGGCATCGCAGCAGAACAGCTTTTTCTTACGCTTTGGCTCCTGCTTGATTTCCGTACCGCAGTTCTTGCATAGCACATATTTGTATTTTTCGTCAGGGATTCCCGCCAGCGTTTTGCCCTCTCCCCGAAGACCGTGGCGGCGGCAGAAGGATTTAACCGTTTCCAACTTTATACCCGTCCGCTCGGCTACCTTCCCATAGCCCAATCCTTGCATTCTCAGTTCCCGGATCATTTCTTTTTCGTTATTTGTCATCATATTCGATTCCTTTCTTTGGACAGTATTTTGGCAAATGGGACATGGACTTTTTGCTGTCAAGCCACCATATCTGTAATGTCCTGTCGGGCATTACAGTAATGCGTTGAAGAACCACCGCCAGATCATCCTCATCCGACAGCATCCCCCAAGCGCTTCTTTTTTGAAAAGTGCGTACCCACTGCTGCACTGTATTCTCTCTATCTTCGCCAATAATCTTAGTTACAATGTCCGCCACCGTCTGCGGAACACATCTTTTGATTGCGGCGGCTCTCGCGGCATCGTGAATAACGAAATGGAGCGACCTGTCATAGACATTGAGCGTAGGGCATTTGGGTCCCTTCTTTGTCCGATTGCGGCATTGCCATACCAGGTTGTTGTAACTGGTTGAATGCCACGGTCGCGGCGTGTACATGGAGCTGCATACTCCGCATTCGAGTTTGCTACTCAATACGGTCACGCCACTATAGCGTCCCGGAACATCACCTCGTTCCTTCAGCCGTTTCTGCACATAATCAAAAAGCCACGGGCTGATAATCGGCTCGTGGTCTTCTTTGACATAGTATCGAGGAAGTTCTCCCTCATTTTTCTTCAGCTTCCTTGTCAGGAAATCTACGGTAAATTCTTTCTGTAACAGAGCATCGCCTTTGTACTTCTCGTTTTGAAGGATGCTTTGAATCGTCCTCGCATACCACACATCGCATCCACACGGAGTAGGAACCCCCTCATCGGTCAATATCTTGGATATGGAGTGGGCAGTGTAGCCTTGCAAAAACATGAAGAATATCCTGCGGACAGTTATCGCCTGTTTCTCGTTCACGACCATCTCATATTTTTCCTTACCCTTGTCATATCCAAGAAAGCGGCTATATGCAAGACTGGTCTTTCCGTCAGCGAGACGTTTGCGCTGCCCCCATGTGACATTCTCGGAAATCGACCTCGATTCCTCCTGTGCAAGACTGCTCATGATAGTCAGCAGGAATTCGCCCTTGGAGTCCATCGTGTAGATATTCTCCTTCTCAAAATAGACAGCTATGCCTCTCTCTTTCAGTTTTCTGATTGTTGAGACAGAATCAACCGTGTTTCGGGCAAACCTCGATATAGATTTTGTCAGCACTAAGTCAACGGCTCCGGCAAGGCAGTCCTCAATCATCCGATTGAATCCCTCCCTGCGCTCTGTCCGCAAGCCAGAGATTCCTTCATCCACATATACTTGGACAAACTGCCAGCCAGGATGTTCTGAAATCTTCTTCGTGTAATACTCAGTCTGTGCTGCGAGACTCGACTGCTGATCCTCATGGTCGGTGGAAACCCTGGCGTAAGCTGCCACACGCAGGATTGCCTTGGTTGTATCCTTGAAGGTCGCAGGCTTTGGCAATGGAGCGATTTCTGTAACGATTCTATCTTCCATCTACAGTCACCCCGTCTCCGATAGTTCCACCGACAACCTCAACCTCCAAGAATGGTGGTTTATAGTGTTCGGCTATTTTTTCCCAGGCTTTCTGCATCTCGCTTTCGCTGATGATGCTTTCCTGCAACATATTGGCGAGAATCCATTTCGCCAGTCGGTACTCAACTTCAGTTTCAAACAACTGCAATTCCTCCCTCCGAGTTGTAGTGTCCATACATCACTCTGAAAGGCAGAAAAGTCAAGGGGATTCGGCGATATTTGATACAATCGACAATCTGCACACCCTCATAACGAAGTATTCTGTCAATCGTTACGGGACAAGGCTTTTCGTTATGAGCGTATGCAAAATTTATAGGATGCACACCCTTTGATGCCGTTTCCATAGGCAGCACGGCAGTCTGCGGGTAAAAAATAAAAACCCTCTGCACACCCCTCGGTGTCAGAAGGCAAGTGAAGACTTTGTTTTTGATACACCTTAACGGAGTGCCGAAAAGCACACCGTATCATTTACGCAACTGCATCATCGCAGATCAATTCATCCGTCGCAGGATCCATCAGCTCTACCATCATGCGGATAATATGTCTCGGCGTCCGGAACTGTCCGTTTCTGCCGGACTGTGCAATCTTAGATAAAAGATATTCGTATACATCGCCCCTCACATCTACATTCTGGGCGGCATCCATCATTTTATAAATTTCATCCAGCGAATCTACAACTTTGGACAAAAGCAGCGGGGTCGGCAGTTTAAAAATCGCATCATCCATATATTTGGAATAGGCGCTGTTTTTATCACTGTGCAGATTTTTGATAAACGGAAATACCATTTCCTGCATGACCGAATACATTCTTCCTGCCGGAAAATCACGGAATACCGACCACTTCAACTGCGTACCGTCAACCATCTTTTCTCCGATTTTTACCTCGTCCGCAAAAATGCTCTGATACGGCAAGCCAAGCACCGCGCTTTCTTTTGCCCTTCTGTTATCCGAATCATCCAGATCATGGATAAACATCAGATAAGTAATCTGCTCGATTACCTCCAGCGGATTTACCAGTCCTCCTGCCGCAAAAATATCCCATAACGCATCAATCTTATTTTTTAATTCTCCTGTGATCATCTGTCCTCCTGATTCCACACATACTGTGTGTAACGTCCTCCGCCTATTTTTTTGATTTCTCCTGCCTTTAAAAGCTCAGCCAGAGTTCTTTGTACCGTCGTATCGCTGACATCCGGGCACAATTTTAACAGCTCAGCCTTTGTGACCGTCCCGATATGCTGCTTTATCATTTCCCGGATCCGGTCTGATTTTGTGAGCTTTGAATCGGTCATCAGATAGACCCTCGCTTCAAATTCCTTATATGCGCTCACGATCACTCCAAGCATATATTGTACAAATGGCCTGTAATCATTCTCATTTTCATACCATCCATACGAGCTTGCCCGCAGCGCTTCATAATAAGTTTCCTTTGACTGCTCGATCAGTTTTTCCAGACTGATATATTTTCCCACAATATATCCAGACTGATATAGTAAAAGCAGGGTCAAAAGCCTGCTCATCCTGCCATTCCCGTCGTTGTAAGGATGGATACACAAAAAATCCAAAATAAACATCGCATTCACGATCAGCATATCAACACTGCCTTCATTCTGAACCTTTTTATATGCCTGACAAAGCTTTTCCAGCGCTTCCGGCGTTTCCCATGCCGGAACCGGCCGGAACCTGATCCGTTCCTTTCCGTCAGTATCAATTTCCTGAATCACATTATCGGCTGTCTTAAACCTGCCGCCGTCCCCGCTTCCTGAAAATTTATATAGATCCCGGTGAAGCTGCAGCAAATAGTTCGGCGTAACCGGTATAAACTCATAACTTTGATGGATCGTATTCAAAACATCCCTGTATCCTGCAATTTCTGATTCATTTCTTCCATGCGGCGTCGTTTTCTCCAAAACAAGATTTCTCAGTCTGTCTTCTGATGTAAAAATCCCTTCGATCCGGTTAGACGCCTCTGTGCTCTGTATTTTTGCAACCTCTACCAGCTCCGCCAGCTCATCCCGGTGCGCTTCAATAAAGAGCCTCTGCTCTCCCTTAAATTCATGGATACTTGTCAGCAGGCCCACAATCTCAGGCGTCAGCAAATCCTTCCATTTATCCTCATAACAATAATTTTTCAAGCAATCCTCCCAATATGAAACACTCTGATTTACCTGTTTTTCGTAATTATTATACTTCTATTTAATTTAGTCGTCAATGTTTTAATTTAGTCATCTTCGCGCATTTTGACTAAATTAAAATTCACATGACCAAATTGAACGCGCTTTCCGGATCTGTTTATCCACTTTCAAAAGTATGCGGATTGCCATATCTTTTTGTATGGCAGCTTCCATCCCCTATCACGCAAAAAAGACCCCGCCGTACCTTCCGGCGCGGCGAAGCCTTTTTTTATTTGCTTATCACTGTCTCTCTTTCCCCTCAAAAGACATTCTTCTTATTTCTGAACCTTCACTCTCAGCGTCTTGATCTCAAATGCGCCGAAGGTCAGCTCTGCGCTGTCGCCGTTTACCGCAACAGCCTCTGTGATATTTTCCAGCATATCGCACAGATATGCCTCTTCGATGCCCAGACTGCAGCTTACCTTCGTGGAAACCGCCGCCTTTTTGGACTCGTACAGGCGCAGGATCAGGTCGCCGCTGCCGTCCTCGGCAAGCTTCACGGATTCCAGGATCACGTTGTCCTTTTCTACGTTAAACGCGCTGAAAGTATCGGTCACGCCGGAAATTACCAGCGGCTTCACGTTCAGCTCGTAGCCCTGACGGACAACGTCACAGTCTGCAAAGCTACCTTCCCATGCGGTAAAGGCATAGGTAAAGTGATGCTCCCTGTTGTCCGCGCGCATTTCAGGCGCTCCCGCAGCCCGCAGAAGCGTCAGCTCCAGCGCATTCCCGTTCATGCTGATGCCGTATTTGTTCTCGTTTAATACCGCCGCGCCGTGCGCCTGATCGCAGAGCGCGCTGTAACGGTGGTTGCATACCTCGAAGCGGTCCTTGTCGTAGGCTCTGGAACGGCGTGTCGGGCGCTCCACATAGCCGAACTGCATCTCGTTGATGCCGTTTTCCGCATGGACGTTCACAGGGAATCCTACCTTCAGCAGACGATGGAGCTCTCTCCAGTCTACTTCTGTTTCAAATTCTACTCTTCTGCTCTCTGCTGCCAGACGGATGTACTGGGTATAGGTGGATTCGCTGATTTTTCCGGTTACTTTCAGCACGCCTTCCAGTCCGTCTGCCACTTTTGTCACAGTCACGCCTTCCGCAGCGGTCACTTCCTGCTCCAGATAATTGGAATCAATATCCCAGGCATCAAACAATCGCGCCACATCTTTATACAGATGGAAGCGGTTCATAGGTTCTGCTGCAAATTCCCGTCCGGATTCTTTCAATACAAAGGAAATCACCTCACCCATACGAT